>DASZCC010000407.1:0-4355 GCA_035943485.1 Rhizomicrobium sp.
CCCCGTGAGCTTCACCGCTCACGGGGCTTTTTGTTTTTTCCCGCTCTGGCCTAGTCTTCTACGGTCAACCGGGGAGTTCTCACCATGAAGCTCTCAACCGCGCTCGCCGGCGCTGCCTGCGCGCTCGCCGCCGTGTCGTTCGCCTATGCCGCCGACCCGCTCGCGCCGGCCGGCGCTCCGGCCCAGCCCGCATCGCCGGCCGTGCAGCCTGTCACCGAAGATCACTACGGCCGGTCGGTCACCGACAATTACCGCTTCATGGAAAAACTGGATACCGCGACGATCGACTGGATGAAAGCGCAAGGCGCCTACACACGCGCTCTGATCGATGCGATTCCCGGCCGCGCCGATCTTGGCAAGCGCATCAGCACCTTCACCGGCAGCTTCGGCTTCATCAACTCCTATTCGGAATATGGCGGTCGCCGCTTCTACGAGGAGCGTGTCCCTGGCGCTGACAACTACGATGTTGTCGTCAGCGATGCCAAAGGCACGCGCAAGATCGTCGATATCGCGGCCGTGATGGCGGCGCATGGTGGAAAGCCGTTCGCCGTCAACTACATCCTGCCTTCACCTGACGGCACCAAGGTCGCCGTTGGCTTGAGCCAGGGCGGTTCTGAAGCGGCCGAGCTCACGGTCTATGACGCGGCCACTGGCGCCAAAATCGCCGGCCCGATCGACCGCGAGGAATTCGGCGCCTCAAGCTGGAGCCTCGACAGCAAGAAGCTCTACATCATCCGTCTGCGCCAGCTCGGGCCCAATGATCCGGGTACGGAGAAATATCGCAACACCGGAAACTATGTCTGGGACCTGAAGAACGAACCTGTCCTCACTTATGGCGCGATGGCGCCGCACGGTCCCAAATTCACCGCCGACGAGACGCCGGCCCTGGCCGTCACGCCGACAAGTACGGCCGCCGTGCTCGTTTCGGGCAACGGCGTGCAGAACGAATACAAGTTGTGGACGGCGCCCGCCGCCGACGCGGAAAATCCCAACGCAAATTGGACGCTTCTGGGCGACCGGGATGCCGGCATCACCTCCCTCGATTTGCGCGGGCACGACATTTTCCTTCTCAGCCACAAGGATGCCCCGACCTTCCAGGTGCTGATGCTCAGGGCCGGTCAGCCGCTGGCTTCGGCGAAGGTCCTGGTGCCGGCCTCACCCGATCGTGTGATCGAAAGCATCCATACTGCCGCTGATGGCCTGTATGTGCTCACCCGCAAAGGCGCCTATTCTGAGCTGCTGCGCGTCGACCCCGCCACGGGAAAAAGCATCGACATCGCGCTGCCGTTCGAAGGCCATGCCGATCAGATCTTCAGCGATCCACGCAAGCCGGGTGTGACGCTCTCGCTCTCAAGCTGGGTCGTGTCACCGACGATGTTCTCTTACAATCCGAAAACCGCGGCCTTCACTGATCTGCACATCGGTACCAAGAGTGACATCACCGCGGCGGATTACGTCGTGAGCGATCTCGAAGCCAAGGCGGCCGATGGCGCGATGGTGCCGCTGTCTCTCATCCAGCCGAAGGGTGCGCCCACGCCGCAGATCGCGGTAATCGAGGCTTACGGCTCGTATGGCATCTCCGAACTCGCCGATTTCAGCTCGCGCCGCGCGGATTTCGCGCGCGAAGGCATCGCGTACGGTATCTGCCATGTGCGCGGCGGCGGCGAGAAAGGTGAGGCCTGGCGTCTCGCCGGCAAGGATGCGAACAAGCACAACACCTGGCAGGACATCATCGCTTGTGGTGAGGATCTGGTCGCGCGCGGCATCACGACCAAGGACAAGCTGTTCATCATCGGCGGGTCAGCCGGCGGCATCACGATGGGCCGCGCGATGGAAGAACGCCCGGACCTGTTCGCTGGCGTGCTTGATCTTGTACCGGCGGCGAACACGGTGCGGTCCGAGTTCACACCGAACGGCCCCGACAACATCCCGGAATTTGGCACCATCACGACGCAGGACGGGTTCAAAAATCTCTATGAGATGGACTCGGTTCTGCATGTGAAGTCAGGCGTCACCTATCCCGCCATCATGATCGCGACCGGATTGAACGATCCGCGCGTTGCGCCATGGGAGCCGGCCAAGTTTGCTGCCGCTCTCCTGGCCAGCGGCGCGCCGAACCCGGTGCTGTTGCGCATCGATGAACAGGCCGGTCATGGCATCGGTTCCACCCGCTCGCAGAGCGACGAACTGATGGCCGACGGTGTCGCGTTCGTGAAATGGCGTGCGGGCGTGCCAGGATGGAAGCCGATGTTCGCCGTGCATTGAAATCCGGTTTGTCGGAGCAGGGGGAAGACATGAAAGTCACAGGGCTTTTTCTCGCGCTGATGTTCGCACCTGTGTTGGCGCACGCCGATCCGCTGCCGACCGCCGCACCGCTCTCCGCGGCGACGGTGGCTGCGATCGACAAGGCGGTGGCCGCTGATCTCAAGGAGTATGGTGGAGTCACGCCGGTTCCGGGCGCGGTCGTCGGCGTGTGGGATCCGAAACTCGGCACTCTGCAGAAAACCTATGGCCTGGGACGCTTGTCGCCAAAGGAGCCGATGACCCTCAGCGACAAATTCCGCGTTGGCAGCAATACCAAGACGTTCGTTGTCACTGTGCTGCTGCAGCTCGCCGACGAGGGCAAGCTCAAGATGAGCGATACGCTCGACAAGTTCACCCTGCCGGTGAAGGTGCCGAACGCAGCACACATCACGCTAGCGGAGCTGTGCGAGATGCGCAGTGGTCTCCTCAATCTCTACTCGCTGCCGGAATTCCAGAACGAGCAATTCACCTCGCCGAACTTCGATGTGCTCAAGTACACCCAGGACGCGCTGAACAAGCCGGCGCTGTTTCCGCCGGGCACCAAGTACGATTACAGCAACACCAATTACATCCTGCTCGGCCTGGTGATCGAAGCCGTCACCCATGACACCACGGCGCATCAGATCGAGACGCGCCTGATCCAGCCGTTGCATCTGACCGCCACGACCTACCCGACAACCGACCGCAACATGCCGTCGCCTTACGCGCACGGCTACATGCTGAACGACAAGAAGGGCTGGGACGATACTTCAGTCGCCTTGCCGGCAGAGGCGACTGGCGCCGCCGGCGTGATGATCTCCGACATGGCCGATATGAAGACCTGGGTGAAGGCCTATGTAACAGGCTCCGTGAACAGCAAGGCATCGCAGGCAGCGCGCCTCGACTGCAAGCCGA
The DNA here is from genome assembly GCA_035943485.1 of Rhizomicrobium sp. GTDB lineage: Bacteria > Pseudomonadota > Alphaproteobacteria > Micropepsales > Micropepsaceae > Rhizomicrobium. The sequence continues at coordinate 3,199 of DASZCC010000407.1, forward strand.
CGCCGAAACCAAAAGCCTCGTTCGGCCTGGGCATCGGCTGCTCTGCGGGATGGTACGGCTACACCGGTGGCATCCCGGGCTACAACACCAGCGCCTATTATCTGCCCGCGTCGGACACGATCATCGTGGTCCTGGTGAACAGCCAGCGCGAGCTCGAAGGCAAGCCCGATGTCGCGACCGCCATCTGGCGCGACATCGCCCGTATCCTCCATCCGGAGCACGCACCGCTCTAGGCTGACAGCCCCCTTTTCGACTCACGCGCGGCGCACTAGGATTCGCGGCGGAAATCAGCACAGAGCATCGCCATGGCCAATCGCGAACAGCGCGGCAACAAGGAAAAGAAGAAGCCCAAGGCCGATCAGAAGGCAGCCGTTTCCACCGCGAAGCAGCCCGCCTATGTCGAGCCCCAACTGGTCCGCAAGCCGCATAAGGGCAAGCCGGACTGGTCGTGATCCGCGGCTGATGCCGCGCCAGCGGGCAAAGACTGTCACCGTCAGCGACAGGATGCAGCGGCATTACCGCTACGAGCTCGTCGAGCCGGAGGGCCGCAATTTTGCGCCTGACTTCAAGCCTGAGCTGACGCCGAAACAGATGCTCGCGCTGGGCATCTTTGGCGGCAAATACATGACGGACTGCCGGCGCGAATTCCCGAAGTCCTGGTTCGCGTATGCCAGGCTGTCGCCCGACGGCCGCGACCCGAAACTCAACTATTTCGGCGTCGATGCGTCCAAACCGCTGTCCTATTGGCAGGCTAAAGGCTGGATTCACAAGGACGATCCGCGCGGCTGGTTCCAATGGTACTGCCGCTACTACATGGGCCGCCGGATGTCGGATGACGCGCGGCAGATCCGTCGCTGGCGCCAGATCGTCCGGCACATCGCTCAGATCAAGAAGGCCTGCGAGCCCGGCGACCTGCATTGCCGGCCGCGGCAGCGCCAGGCTGTCCTGCATTGGGCATATGACTCCCGGAAGATTTGACGCGACGCCTTACCGAAGCTTCACGCGTGCAGCACAATCATCCCGTCTAAAACGAACGGCATGAAACACCGTCTGCATTTCGCACTCTCGATCATGCTGCTCGCCGCAGCTTGTACGCGCGACGCGAACGACCACTCCGTCAAGCTCCCCGCGGAGGCATCAACGATCGCAAAGCAGGC
>DASZCC010000408.1:0-3182 GCA_035943485.1 Rhizomicrobium sp.
GTGCTGGGTCGCGGTGTGAAGGCGGCGTTGCGCGGTTATCAAAAGTCGCATGGGTTGCCTGCTGATGGTTTTCCGACAGAGGGTCTGCTGGCGCAGATGCTGACCGAGGTGAAGTAGAAGGGGCTGTAAACGCGAACGCCCGCGAGATGCGGGTGATGCGCTTGAAAGCTCGGCAGCCTTAGGAACGCACTCTCGTGCAGAACCAGCAGGCACATCGCTTTCGCCTCGGCCTCCTGTGACGTCTTCGAGATCTCGCTCGGCTGGGAGCAAGCTCAACCAGGTCCGCTCCATCTGTCCTTCGTCACGCGGGTGCCCACGAGTCACACCCTTGGCCTGTTTGATCTCATGGCATCCGATACATCTCGCCCACTCCTCAAGTTGCGAGGCGTACATAGGATGTGCGCCCTAGGATTCAAGGGCTAAGTATTTGGAATAATTACGTTATCGCTACCATGGCGAAGCGCGCTGCAGCAGACATCGAGTTCTTTTCATTCCCCATGCACCACCTCTTCGTCATCGCCGGCCTCGTGCCGGCGACCCATACGCTCCGTGGTGGAGCTGTGCCTATGGGTGGCCGGGACAAGCCCGGCCATGACGGGGGGAGATAGTGATGCGCAACTACAACCACCTGTCATGGCCCGCCGGAGTGTGGGCCACCTAGGTGACCCGAGCACAACTATTGAAGAACGATACGGCGCTAAACCTTCACCACCTCAGCGCACCAACTGGGTGGCCCGCACTCCGGCGGGCCACGACAATGTTTGAGTTTGCTGTCATCCCCGACCGGCGCTTTCGACCCGCCGACAACATTCTAAAATCTGATCCACGACGCGCTCTACCGGCGCTGTCGCATCGATCGCGATGCCCCGCTCCGGGATGTCTTCCCTCGTGGCGTGTAGTTGCCTGACGAACGCACGCTCGCTCGGCTTTCCACCGAATTCATCTTCAGGCCGCACAGCCAGCCGCTTGTTCAAAGTATCGAGATCGACATCGAGAACGAAGACCGCGTCGAACAGATCGACGAACGCGTGGCTGTTTCTGGCGCCACCGCAAAAGAAAGTGCCGGCGTGGTGCTGATCAGCGATCAGGGATTTGACCCTGTCGACACACCAGATCCAGTGCCTGTGCTGCCAGGCAAGCTTCTCTGCCTCGCTTTTGAAAGCCGGTTCGCTGACCGGCTTACCGGTCGCGGGATCACCACGATACGATAGCTCCCTGTCGCCATGGATGACGTGATGACCGCGCCGCAGCAGTTCCTCGGCAACCGTTGTCTTGCCCGCGCCGGACACGCCCTCGATCAGGTAGTTTCTGACGCCCATCAATCGGTTCCGCTCCCCGGTGCCACCTTACCCCTCCGTCGTTGAGAGGTGTACACAATCGGGCAAAATCCTATTCAAACAACTCTCCGCCAACCTCCGTCATGGGCCGGCTCGACCCGATGTGACGGATTTGTCAGTGGCACGTGAGTGTCGCCGGTCGTATGGCAGCGCATGACTGCTTTTCCGACTTCGCGTCACATGCGCCGGCTCCGAATCCACTCCCGGCGCTGGCAACGCCGCGCCATCTTCGTCGCCGGTGGTCTGATTGTCGGTCTCGTTGCCGTCGCACTCGCTCTTGCATCCGATGCTGTGCAGAACGTCTTTCTGCATGTGACGGGCCGCTGGTTCTATGCGCCGCTTGTGGTGACGCCGCTCGGTTTCGGCATCGCGGTGTGGCTGACACAGCGCTTCTTTCCCAACGCGCAAGGCTCCGGCATTCCACAGGCCATCGCGGCGCGGCACACGCAGGATGTCGAGACGCGATCACGCCTGATCGGCCTGCGCGTCGCGATCGGCAAAGTGCTGCTGACGCTGTTCGGCCTGCTGGTCGGTGCATCGACCGGCCGCGAGGGGCCGACGGTGCAGGTCGGCGCCTCCATCATGTTCCTGATCGGCCGCCTGACGCCGCGCCGCCAGCCGGGTCTTATCCTGGCCGGCGCCGCTGCCGGCGTGGCCGCGGCGTTCAACACGCCGCTCGCCGGGATCGTCTTCGCGATCGAGGAGATGAGCCGGAGCTTCGAAGCGCATGCGAGCGGCCTCATCATCGGCGCGGTCATCCTCGCGGGCCTCACAGCACAGGCCATTCTCGGCGACTATACCTATTTTGGATACACGACTGCTGCCTTGCCAATTGGTACTGCTTGGATGGCGGTGCCGCTCTGCGGTGTAGCCGGCGGATTGACAGGCGCACTCTTCAGCCGCGTGCTGATATCGGTGCCGGCAATGCTTCCCGCGCGGATCGGCACCGGCATAAAGAACCATCCCGTGCTGTTTGCGGTGCTCTGCGGTCTCGGCGTCGCGCTGTGCGGTGTGACAAGCGGCGGTGCAGTATACGGCACCGGCTATGAGCAGGCGCGCGCCGCGCTTCACAACACAGCGACGCTCTCCCTGTTCTACGCGCCGCTCAAACTACTGGCCACGGCGCTTTCCTCCGTCAGCGGCATACCGGGCGGCATTTTCGCGCCGTCGCTGTCAATCGGGGCGGGCATCGGTTCGGATATCGCGCACCTGTTTCATCACGCCGATCCGGGCCCGATCGTCCTGCTCGGCATGGTCGCTTATTTCACGGGCGTGGTGCGCGCGCCGATCACCGGCTTTGTCATCGTGTCCGAGATGTCCGGCGACCACGGTATGCTGGTGCCGTTGATGGCGACCGCGCTGATCGCTGACGGCTGCGCGCGGCTGATCAACCGCGAAGGGCTTTATCATGTCCTGGCGAAGCGCTTTCGCTGACTACCCCTTCGTCGCCTTCTTGAACCGCACTTCGGATGTATCGCTGCGGCCCTGCGCGTCCACGACCGTGATGCGGGCGACGCCTTCGCCGTCCGGCGTGAAGATCACCGGCTGGAAGCGGTCGTAGTTGCCGATCAGCTGGCCGTTCACCATCCAGGTCAGCGGCGCCTTGCCGCCATCGGCCTTGAGGACGATCGTATGATCCTTCGCGGCATCGGGCGGCAGCTGCACCACAGTGCCGTTCGGCGGAAACGCAATCGCGGGTGGCGGCACGACGATGTCCTTGGGCGGCGCGGGCGCCTGCTCGCGCCGGAAGATGCGCATCGATGCGGGCAGCGCCGCCGTGTTGTTCGTGACGAGCGCGCCCGCCGGTGGCGGATCGTCGGCGCGGCGGTCGGCCGGCAGCAGCGC
>DASZCC010000409.1:0-3029 GCA_035943485.1 Rhizomicrobium sp.
TGGGCCTGCGCCGACAATGCGCTGCAGATCCATGGCGGCAACGGTTTCGCGCTCGAATATCCGATCAGCCGCGTGCTGTGCGACGCGCGCATCCTCAACATCTTCGAAGGCGCGGCCGAGATTCAGGCCAACGTCATCGCCCGCCGCCTGCTGGAAGACCGCGCCAAGAACTGACCGACGTCAGTGCTTGGCGTGTGGATCGCGCTCACCGGCGCGCACTTCCATCGCCACGACATCGGTCGCCACCGGACAGGTGAAGAACGCCGAGCGCGAGCAGTTGGGATTGTAGGCGTCGTTGAAATCGATCGTCGCGGTCTTGGGCGGGAAGGCGCCAAAGTCCTCGATGTCGACATAGCGTCCGGCGCCATAGGTGCCCTTGCCGGTCAGATCGTCCATGTAGAACGCGCTCAGCTGCTTGATCGCCTTGGGATCATTGCTGTCGGCATAGAAGGGAAGCGTGAACGTCTTGCCCTTCAGCGCGAACGTCGCGTCGCCGGCATGGAAGAACTGCTTGTCGGTGCCGCGTGAGGTGCGGAAGACGCGGGGCGGCAGCTTCAGGTCCGGCTTGAACGTCGCCGTCACACGGAACGCCGGATCGTAAGGGAAGTAATCGACGCCGGTGAAGTGGAGCGCATCGGCGCGCTTCTGGTTATAGACCAGCACGCGCACGCCCATGACACCGGCGCTGACCTGCGTCGGATAGCCAGCCACATCGACATCGGTATCGACCGGAATGGTCTTCTGCTTGACGGCATCGGCCATCACCGCGCTGCCCTGCGTGATAGTAAGTTTGCCGCCGCGATAGTCCGCCGTCAGCACACCGGGCTTGCGGCCACCGATCCATTTGTAGCTGGCGGGCTGGCCCTTCTTGCCGATCAGCGTGGCTGTCTGGCCCTCGCCCAGATAGGCGGCGTCCTGGATCTTCAGGATCGCGTGCGGCGTCTTGGCCCAGTCATTGTTGTCCTCGACCAGCGAGGCTTTCCACTTGTCCTCGATCGAGGGTGTGGCCGTCGCGGCCAGCGGCAGGAGAGCAAGTGATAGGGCAAGTACGGCGAATTTCATCGGTGCGCTACGTGTTGAGATGCGGCCGGGAGATTAGTGGGGCGATGACGTTAAGCAAGATGAAGCTCCGCTCCTCACTCCATCGTCATCGCCGGCCTTGTGCCGGCGACCCATAAACTCCGTGTAGCAGGGAGCGTATGGGTGGCCGGCACAAGGCCGGCCATGACGGCATGTAGGGAAACATATTGCACCGCAGCGCGTCTGACCGCTTAATGCGCCGGAGGACAACATAATTATGCGCGACAAGCCCTGGATTTTCCGAACCTATGCCGGCCATTCGAGCGCCTCGGCCTCGAACGCGCTTTATCGCGGCAATCTGGCAAAGGGCCAGACGGGTCTGTCGGTCGCTTTCGATCTGCCGACCCAGACCGGCTATGACAGCGACGACGCGCTGGCCAAGGGCGAGGTCGGCAAGGTCGGCGTGCCGATCGGCCATCTCGGCGACATGCGCGCGCTGTTCGACGGCATCCCGCTGAAGGACATGAACACCTCGATGACGATCAACGCGCCGGCCGCCTGGCTGCTGGCGCTGTACGTCGCGGTGGCGGACGAGCAGGGCGCGCCGCGTTCCTCGCTCACCGGCACGACGCAGAACGACATCGTGAAGGAATATCTCGCGCGCGGCACTTACATCTTCCCGCCCAAGCCGGCGCTACGTCTGACGACGGACACGATCGCCTTCACCACGGCCGAACTGCCGAAATGGAATCCGATCAATTTCTGCTCCTATCATCTGCAGGAAGCCGGCGCCGACGCGGTGGAAGAAGCCGCCTTCGCGCTCGCCACGGCGGTCTCGGTGCTCGATGCCGCGAAAGCCCGCGGCGCGATTCCGCCGGCAGAATTTCCCAAGGCCGTCGGCCGCATGAGCTTCTTCGTCAATTCCGGCGTGAAGTTCATCACCGAGATCTGCAAGCTGCGCGCGATGGGCGCGTTGTGGGACGAGATCACGCGCGACCGCTATGGCGTCACCGATCCGAAGCTGCGCCTGTTCCGCTATGGCGTGCAGGTGAATTCGCTGGGCCTGACCGAGCAGCAGCCGGAGAACAACGTCTATCGCGTGCTGTTCGGCATGCTGGGTGTGACTCTGTCCAAGGATGCGCGCGCCCGCGCTGTGCAGCTTCCGGCGTGGAACGAGGCGCTCGGCCTGCCGCGTCCGTGGGATCAGCAATGGTCGCTGCGCCTGCAGCAGATCGGCGCCTTCGAAACCGACATGCTCGAATATGGCGACATCTTCGACGGCTCGAAGGTGATCACCGAAAAGGTCGAGCAGATGAAGCTCCAGATCCGCGAGGAGATGGCGCGCATCGCGAAATTCGGCGGCACTGGCACGCAGGAAGCGCTGGAATATATGAAGGAACGGCTCGTCGCGTCGAATGCGGCGCGCGTCGAGGCGATCGAGAGCGGCGAGGAAATCCGCGTCGGCGTGAACAAGTATCAGGAGACCGAGGTCTCGCCGCTGACGTCGGGCGACGGCTCGTTCATGACCGTCGACAAGGAAGCCGAGGCTGAACAGATCGCGCGGCTGCAGGCGTGGCGTGCGTCGCGCGACAGCAACAAGGCACAGCTCGCGCTTGCCGCGCTCGAGCGGGCGGCGCGTGAAGACACCAATCTCATGCCGGTCTCGATCGATTGCGCCAAGGCCGGCGTGACGACGGGCGAATGGGCTGCAGCGCTGCGCCGCGTGTTCGGCGAATATCGCGCGCCCACCGGCGTAGCGTCACAGGCACCGTCGCGCAACGATGCGCGCATCATGGGTTTGCGCGACGAGGTCGACGCCGCGTCGGAGAAACTTGGCCGCCGACTGACCTTCATGGTGGCCAAGCCCGGCCTCGACGGTCACTCCAACGGCGCCGAACAGATTGCGATCCGCGCCCGCGACGCCGGCATGACGGTGATCTACAACGGCATCCGCTTCTCGCCCGAGGACATCGTGGCGGAAGCGAAACTGAAGAAGCCACATCTCATCG
>DASZCC010000410.1:0-1560 GCA_035943485.1 Rhizomicrobium sp.
TCCCCTCGCCTATTCGGTTGCGAAAGCAGGCGTGATCCATCTGACGACGGTGAGCGCGGCGCAGCTGGGCCGGAGCAAGATCCGCGTCAACGCGATCTGCCCCGGCCTCATCCTCACGAACATCTTCACGACCGGCCTCAAGGCGATGGGCGCGCCGGATACGATGCTGCAGCAGATCAAGGCCGGCCTTGCCGAAGCGGCGCCGAACACCCAGCCGATCCCGAAAGCAGGCTTGCCGGAAGACATCGCGCGCGCTTGCCTGTTCTTCGCAAGTGACGACAGCGTGTTCGTCACCGGCACGCATCTGGTCGTTGATGGCGGCCTGACGACAGGTGGCCGCCAGGCGTGGGATCCGGAAGAGCAGCAGAAGCGGATGCGGCTGATGGAAGAACGCCGCGCCGCGGTAGTGGCTGCGCAGAACAAGGCTTGAGGAGGACGTCATGCGTTTCGGCATCTTCTACGAGCATCAGCTGCCGCGCCCCTGGAACGACGGCGACGAGCTGAAGCTGTTCCAGAATGCACTCGACCAGGTCGAACTTGCCGATAAGCTTGGCATCGACAATGCGTGGGAAGTCGAGCACCACTTCCTGGAAGAGTACTCGCACTCGTCTGCACCGGAAGTGTTTCTCGCGGCCTGCTCGCAACGAACGAAGAACATCCGCCTTGGCCACGGCATCACACTGATGCCGCCCAACTACAACCATCCGGCGCGCGTCGCCGAGCGCATCGCAACGCTCGATCTCGTTTCCAACGGCCGCGTGGAATGGGGCACTGGCGAAAGCTCTGCGCTGCTCGAACTGGGCGGCTATCGCGTGCCAGTCGAACAGAAGCGCAATCAATGGCTCGAGGCCGTCGAGCAATGCGCGAACATGATGGCGATGGACCCCTATCCGGGCTTCGAGGGCGAATTCTTCTCGATGCCCTGCCGCAATGTCGTGCCGAAGCCGGTGCAGCGGCCGCATCCGCCGCTGTGGGTGGCATGCTCCAATCGCGAGACGATCAAACTGGCGGCGCGTCTCGGCATCGGTGCGCTGACATTCGCCTTTGTTGATCCCAGCGAGGCGAAGCAGTGGGTGGACGACTATTACCGCATCTTCAAGGAAGAATGCGTGCCGATCGGCCATGCGGTGAACCCGAACATCTGCATGGTGTCGAGCTTCTCGGTGCATCGCGACGCGGCGGAAGCGCGGCGACGTGGTCTCGAAGGGTTCAGGTTCTTCGGCTATGCGCTCGGACATCATTACGGCTTCGGTGAGCACACGCCGGGCCGGACGGACATCTGGGCGAATTTCCAGAAGGCGCAGGCCGCGGCTGGCCCTGACGCACCCGGCGCCGGCGGCGAAGGCGGCATCGGCACACCCGATCAGCTGCGCAAGCACTTGCGCGGATTCGTGGAGTCCGGCGTCGATCAGGTCGCGTTCATTCAGCAAGGCGGACGCAACAAGCACGAGCACATCTGCGAGGCGATTGAACTCTTCGCCAGTGACGTGATGCCGGAGTTCAAGGAACGCGAAGCCGAACGTGTCCGCAAGAAAGCGGAGGAGCTGGCGCCCTATGTCG
>DASZCC010000411.1:0-69679 GCA_035943485.1 Rhizomicrobium sp.
CTCCCAGCCGAGCGAGATCTCGAAGACGTCACAGGAGGCTGAGGCGAAAGAGCGGTGCCTGTTGGTCACGTGCGATGGCACGGGCTGCGCGGCTAGCCAACTTTCAAGCGCATCACCCGCATAAGCGGGTTTTGGCGTTTCCAAACCGCCAGAGACAACATTCCCAGCTGTCATGTACTCTTGAAGCTTCGCCACGCGCGCGGCTATCTCACGGCACCGATTTGAGAGACGACATCACCCATGGCCGGTCATTCCCAGTTCAAGAACATCATGTTCCGCAAGGGGCGCCAGGATAAGGAGCGCTCCAAGCTCTTCTCCAAGCTCGCGCGCGAAATCACCGTCGCGTCGAAGGCGGGGCTGCCCGATCCGGATCTGAATGCGCGCCTGCGCTCGGCGATCATCGCGGCCAAGGCGCAGTCGATGCCCAAGGACAACATCGAGCGCGCCATCAAGAAGGGCCAGGGCGGCGATGCCGAGAGCTATGACGAGGTGCGTTACGAGGGCCGTGGCCCCGGCGGCGTGGCGCTGATCGTCGAGGCGCTGACCGACAACCGCAACCGCACCTCCGCCGATGTGCGCTCGACGTTCTCGAAGTATGGCGGCGAAATGGTGGCGAACAATTCGGTCACCTTCATGTTCAGCCATGTCGGCCAGATCGTGTACCCGAAGGACAAGGGCAGCGACGACGCGATGCTCGAGCTCGCAATCGATGTCGGCGCCGAGGAATGTGTGTCCACGGCCGAGGCGCATGAATTCCTCACCAGCCTCGACGACTTCATCGCCGTGCGTGATGCGCTGGAAGCCAAGCTCGGCGCGCCGTCGTCAGCTGGCTTCGTGTGGCGGCCGCAGAACAGCGTGACTGTCCCCGACACTGCCGGCGAAATGCTGGTCAAGTTGATCGAGACGCTGGACGACCACGACGACGTGCAGAACGTCTACGGCAATTACGAACTCTCCGACGCGCTGATGGCGAAGCTGGAAGGGTGAAGGACCAGACTGTCATCCCCGGCGAACATCGCGCAGCGATGTGAGATAGTATCGAAAGAAGAAGGCCGATGGTCCGACTAACGTTTGAGGTTTGGGAGACCAAAGACGGTTTTGCGATGTTCCATCGTGGCTCAAAGGGATGGAGAGAATCCCTGACACCGCCATGTCGCCTTCTGCATACCTATCAAGCGGAAACGCTCTACACGGCATACCAGACCTACTACGATTTCATGGGCTGGGCTCTTGGAATCCCAAGGGCGTCGAAGACCGGACCTTCAAAGAAGAAGATTTGAACGAGGAAAATTCAAACTGAGACGCGCCCCGAGATTTGCTTGAACATAAAGGGTACAAACACCGCATGACCGCCGTGATTCGCATCCTTGGCCTCGATCCCGGTCTTGCCCGGATGGGCTGGGGCGTGATCGCGGTTGCGGGATCGAAGCTCACCCACATCGCGCACGGCGTGATCATCACGAAAGCCGCGGAAGGACTCGGCCTGCGTCTGCTGGCGCTGCATCGCGAGCTTGCGGTGGTGATCGCCGAGCAGCGGCCGGTCGCGATCTCGGTCGAGCAGGCGTTTGTCGCAAAGGATCCATCCGCTGCCATGAAAATCGGCCATGCCCGCGCCGTCGCGCTGCTGGCTGCGGCACAGGCGGGACTGGAGATCGCTGAATACGCGCCAAACCATATCAAGAAGTCGGTCGTCGGCGTCGGCCATGCGCAGAAGGAACAGGTGCAGGCGATGGTGCGGCGGCTGCTTCCCACTTGCGGGGTCGAGCAGGCCGATGCCGCCGACGCGCTGGCCGCCGCCATCGCGCATGCGCATCTGGCCGGCACACGCGCGCGCATGATGGCGGCGATGCAATGATCGGCAAGCTGACCGGCATCGTCGACTCCGTGGCCGAGGATCATGTGATCCTCGATGTCGGCGGCGTCGGCTATCTCGTGATGTGCCCGTCCTCGACGCTGTCGCGGCTCGCCGCCGGCGCGCACGCCTCGCTGATGATCGAGACCAAGGTCTCCGAAGACGCGATCCGTCTCTACGGATTCCACTCCGCCGAAGAGCGCGAGTGGTTCCGTCTGCTGCAGACTGTGCAGAATGTCGGCTCGCGCGTCGCTCTCAATGTGCTGTCGGCGCTCAGCCCGCGCGATCTCGAACGCGCCATCGCGCTGTCGGACAAGGCGGCGATCGGACGGGCGCAGGGCGTCGGCCCGAAGCTGGCGCTGCGCATCGTCACCGAACTCAAGGACAAGGCGCCGGCCATGATGCTGCGCGGTCATGGCGAGGAGGGCACCGTCGTCGCCATCGCGCCGCGAGGACCCGAAGCCGATGCTGTCGCGGCACTGGTGAAGCTCGGCTACAGCCAGGGGCAGGCCGCCGAGTCCGTCGCGCGCGCCGCGAACGATCTCGGCGATGCGGCGCAGGTCGATATGCTGATCCGCGAGTCGTTGCGGGCACTGGGGCGATAGATGGCCAAGGCCGCACCCGAACGTCTCGTCACTCCCGAACGCCACGAGGATGACTCGCTTGAGGCCTCGCTGCGGCCCAAGCGTCTCGCTGATTTCGTCGGCCAGAAACAGGCACGCGAAAATCTCTCGATCTTCATCCAGGCAGCGAAGACGCGCCAGGAAGCGCTCGACCATGTGCTGTTCTCCGGTCCGCCCGGTCTCGGCAAGACGACGCTGGCCCAGATCGTGGCGCGCGAGCTCGGCGTGAACTTCCGCTCGACGTCGGGACCAGTGCTGGCGAAGGCGGGCGATCTCGCCGCCATCCTGACCAATCTCGAACCGCGCGATGTCCTGTTCATCGACGAGATCCATCGGCTCAATCCGGTGGTCGAGGAAATCCTCTATCCGGCGATGGAGGACTACGAACTCGACCTTGTGATCGGCGAGGGTCCGTCGGCGCGTTCGGTGAAGATTACACTCAACCCGTTCACGCTGGTCGGCGCGACGACGCGTGCCGGCCTGATCACCACGCCGCTGCGCGACCGCTTTGGCATCCCTGTGCGGCTGAACTTCTACACGCCCGACGAACTGCTCTCGATCGTGGAGCGCGGCGCGCGCGTGCTGGGCTTCGACCTCACCTCCGACGGCGCGCGCGAGATCGCCGGCCGGGCCCGCGGCACGCCGCGCATCGCCGGGCGCCTGCTCAAGCGCGTGCGCGACTTCGCCTCCGTCGCCGGCCATGCGCGCGTCGACGCGAAGATCGCCGACGATGCGCTGACCCGGCTTGAAGTCGATGCACGCGGTCTCGACTCGTTCGACGCCCGCTATCTCAAGCTGATCGCCGAGAACTATTCCGGCGGACCCGTGGGGATCGAGACGATCGCCGCGGCGCTGGGCGAGTCGCGTGACGCGATCGAGGATGTCGTCGAGCCTTATCTGATGCAGCAGGGGTTCGTGCAGCGCACGCCGCGCGGCCGCATGCTGTCGGGCGCTGCCTATGCTCATCTGGGCCTGCCTTCGCCGCCGCGCGATCCGGCGCAGATGGGCCTGTTTCCGGACACCGGCAATGACTGAACCCGCAGGCCTCGGACGCTTCGAGGGCAAGGTCCATATCCTGCCGATCCGCATCTATTACGAGGACACCGATCTCTCGGGGGTCGTCTATCACGCAAATTACCTGCGCTACATGGAGCGCGGCCGCACCGAGTTCTTCCGTCTTTGTGGTGTCACGAAGATGGCGATGCTCGATGATGCGGAACCAACTGCCTGGACTCTGCGTAGTGCTTCTTTGGAGTTCTTCCGTCCTGCGCGCCTCGACGATCAATTGGAGGTGAGGACCACTTGTCCCCTGCTGACCGGGGCTCGTATGCAGGCTGATCAGAAAATCTACAGCGGGGACACTTTGCTGGTGCATGGACGAGTCGAAGCATGCATCATGACGCTCGGCGGCAAACCGCGTCGCATCCCGCAGCCGGTGCGCGACAAACTGCTGCCTTATCTTTTGGAAACAGGCGGTTGACGCTTTGCGCCCAAATTCGGCCAACTTTGGATGACTTTTCTCATCTGATGCGTCGAAGGCCAAATGCGATGCTCACGCCAGGCTCCCCGCTGAGAGAGGACCGTTGATGACATTGTTACGCCTGATCGCCGCCGCAGCCCTCGCGATCGCTCTCGGCTCTCCGGCACTGGCCGCACATGCGCCGTCCGCGGCGCCTGTCACCAATGGCGTCAGCGAAACGCATGATCTCGACGCACCGGCAGGTGCACCCACGGCCGCCGTGGATGCTGCCCCTGTCGACGCGCCGACAAGTACATCGGTCGGTTCGCTTTCCGTCGTTCACATGTTCCTGAATGCGGACTGGATCGTGAAGGCAGTGATGCTGATCCTTCTGATCGCCTCGCTGGGGTCCTGGACGATTATCATCAACAAGTGGCTGGCGATTGGCACGCTGCGCCGCCGTGCCACCAAATTCGAGCGCGTGTTTTGGTCGGGCCAGTCGCTGGACGAGCTTTATACTCAGTTCGTCAATCGCGCCGATCATCCGATGGTCGCGGTCTTCATCGCCGCCTTGCGCGAATGGCGCCGCGCTTTCGAGACCGGACCGCCCCGCGAAGCCGCGCTTCCCGGCATCAAGGACCGGATCGACAAGGCGATGGGCGTAACCATCATGCGGGAGACTGATGGGCTGGAGCGCCAGCTCGGCTTCCTTGCGACGGTCGGCTCGACCGCACCCTTCATCGGCCTGTTCGGCACGGTCTGGGGCATCATGAATTCCTTCGCCGCCATCGCTGCGCGCCATGACACAACGCTGGCCGTCGTCGCGCCGGGCATCGCCGAGGCGCTATTCGCGACTGCCATGGGTCTTCTGGCCGCCATCCCGGCCGTCATCTTCTACAACCGCTTCGTCAACGAGATCAGCCGCTACGGCACGCGGCTCGATGCTTTTGCCGACGAGTTTTCGGCCATCCTGTCGCGCCAGCTTGACGAGAAGGCGGGCTGATGGCGGCCGGCCTGCAGTCACGCGAACGGGGCCGCCGCGGAGCGCGCCGCCGCCCGATGGCGGAGATCAACGTCACGCCGTTCGTCGACGTGATGCTGGTGCTGCTCATCGTGTTCATGGTGACGGCGCCGCTGCTGACGGCCGGTGTGCCGGTCGATCTGCCCAAGACGCGCGCGCAGGCATTGGGCCAGGATCGCGAGCCGCTGTCGGTCACTGTCAAACGCGATGGTTCGATCTTCCTGCAGAACACGCCGGTCGCGGAACAGGAGCTGGTCGCCAAGCTCACCGCGATCTCGGCCAACGGCTATGACCAGCGCATCTATGTGCGCGGCGACAAATCCGTGGACTACGGCCGCGTGATGGAAGTGATGGGTCTTCTGTCAGCTGCGGGCTTCACTCACATCGGGCTCGTGACAAATGTCGCAAAGCCACCTGACCAGCGCTGAGTTCGAGCCCACCACGGCGCGCCAGCCCCGCGTCGGGATCGCCGTTGCGCTGCTGCTGCACGGCGCGATCCTGGCGGCTGCGCTGTTCACCTTCCAGCACAAGTTCGACGTCGTCGATGAGGCGACACCCATTGTGCCGGTCGATCTCGTGACCGTGAGCAGCAAGACGAACATCATGCCGACCGTTTCGCACCGGCAGACTGTGGAGCATCATGAGGATGTCCAGCCGCCCGCGCCCGCACCTCCGCCAATACCGACGCCGCCCGTCCCCAAACCGCCGCCGATCACAGAACCGGCACCAGAGCCCGCACCGACGCCGAAGCCGGTCGTGCTGAAGCCCGCACCAGCGGCGGTGCCAAAGCCCGTTGAAAAGCCTGTCGCGGAAGTGAAGCCTGCCACCAAGCCCGTCGACACCAAGCCGGTGAAGAAACCGGCGAGCGATGATTTCAGCGCGCTGCTCAACAAGCTCACTGCGCCGACCGATGCGCCGACGCACGCGCGTGTCGCCGACCGCACCGTCAAAGGCGTCGGCGCAATGAACGCGATGACGGCAGACCTCGTCGACGCGCTCAAGAACCAGATCGCCCAATGCTGGAGCCCGCCCGCCGGCGCGCCCAATCCAGAGCAGCTTATCCCGACTTTCCGCGTCTTCTTAAATCCGGATGGCGGCGTCGCACAGCCGCCGCTATTGAGCGCAGACTCACAGGCGCGTGCGGCCGGCAATCCTTACATGCGCGCCGCGGCGGATGCGGCTCGTCGCGCGATCATGACGTGCCAGCCCTATAAGTTGCCCGCCGACAAGTATGGCACATGGCGCGACATCACGATCGACTTCGATCCGCGCAAGATGGTTCAGTAGGAGAGACGGCATGACATATCGCGGCATTCTTCGCGCAATCCTCGCGCCGCTGGTGCTGGCAGCGCTTGCGTTCGCGAGCCCGGCGCGCGCCGAGCTTCACGTGACCGTCGATCAGGGCAACCAGCAGCCGCTGCCGATCGCCATTCCCGATTTCGCGGCGCCCAATCCCGCGGACGTTGCCGTCGGCCAGAACATCGCCAAGGTCGTGCGCGCCGACCTCGATCGGTCGGGCCTCTTCCGCACGCTGTCGCCGGCGTCCTATGTCGACAAGATCACCAACATCAATGTGCCGCCGCAATTCGCCAGCTGGCGCGCCATCAACGCCCAGGCGCTCGTTGCCGGGCAGGTGGCGACGCAGGGCGATGGCAGGCTGCGCGTCGATTTCCGTCTGTGGGACGTGTTCGGCGAAAGCCAGATGATCGGACAGCAATACTTCACGACGCCCGAGAACTGGCGGCGCATCGCGCACATCATCTCGGATGCGATCTACCAGCGCATTACGGGTGAGAAGGGTTACTTCGACACCCGCATCGTGTTCATCTCGGAGTCAGGCCCGGCGCTGCATCGCGTGAAGCGCCTTGCCGTGATGGACGAGGACGGCGCCAACCCGACCTTCCTGACACGCGGCGACTACATGGTGCTGACGCCGCGCTTCAATCCGACGGCACAGACCATCGCCTACATGTCCTATATCGGCGGACGGCCGCGCGTTTATCTGTTCGATTTGGAGAGCGGGCGGCAGGAAGCGCTGGGCAATTTTCCGAACATGACGTTCAGTCCACGCTTCTCACCCGACGGCAACAAGGTTGCGATGACACTGGTGAACGGTGGCAACTCCGACATCTATGTCATGGACCTGCGGACGCACGCGATGTCGCGACTGACAAGCGATCCCGCGATTGATACTGCGCCGTCCTACTCGCCCGATGGTTCCCAGATCGCGTTCGAGTCGGATCGCGGTGGCAGCCAGCAGATCTATGTGATGAATGCCGACGGCTCCAACCAGCATCGTGTGTCGTTCGGCGCGGGCCGGAACGGCACGCCGGTGTGGAGTCCACGCGGCGATCTCATCGCCTTCACCAACCAGAGTGGCGGCTTCCATGTCGGTGTCATGCATACCGACGGCTCGGGCGCGCGTATCCTGACAAATGGCTGGGACGATGAAGGACCGACATGGGCACCCAATGGTCGCGTTCTCATGTTCTCGCGCTCGGCACAGGGCGGCCGCGGTTCACAAATCTGGTCGATAGATGTCACGGGCCGCAATGAACGCCGTGTTACAACGCCGGGCGATGCGTCTGATCCGGCATGGTCGCCCTTGATACAATAGGTTGTGGTTCTTAGACTCAGGCTTGCCGTTTTTTTGGCTCTTTTTCGCTATTAAAACGTTTGGTCGTTGGTTGTGTCGGTTTAGACCCACCCGTGGATTCGTTGGAGGAGCTTGAATGACGAGATATTCCAGGCCGGCATTGCTGGCCGTTTTCACCGGTGCGCTGATGCTCGCCGGATGCACGCATAAGCCGGCCGATTCCGGTGCGCCGCCAATGGCGACGAACGAGACCCCGCCGCCCTCTTCATCGTCGAGCAGCATTGTGCCCGGCAGCGCGGAGGACCTTCGCGTCAATGTCGGCGACACGGTTCACTTCGGTTACAACGATTACAACATCGAGGATTCCGACAAGCAGACGCTGCAGCGTCAGGCTGCGTGGCTGCAGAAGTACCCCTCGATCCGCGTCACCGTCGAAGGCGATTGCGACGAACGCGGCACGCGCGAATATAACCTCGCGCTCGGCGCGCGCAGGGCGAATGCCGTGAAGGAGTTTCTCGTAAGCGTCGGCGTTCCGGCCGCGCGCATCGAAACGATCTCCTACGGCAAGGAGCATCCGATCTGCACCGAATCGACCGAGGATTGCTGGGCGCAGAATCGCCGCGGCGTGACGACGATCTCGGGCGGCACGAACTCGTAGAGTTTTGCGGCGTGAATACATGGGCGCTCCGCTTGGGGCGCCCATTGTTTTTACAGGCCGTATTTTGGGCTAAGTGTTGAGCCCTAGTTCGCTATTCGACGGAGTGCGCCATGAGCAGAACCCGGATACTGGCTGCGGCGCCCGCGGCACTGAGCATTCTGTTGATGGCGTCAGGCATCGCCTCTGCTGCCGATATGCCCGGCTCCTACCGCGTCGCCGATCTGTTCGGCGAGAGCGATGAGGAAAAAGCTGCCCGGCTACAGCATGAGCAGAACCAGGACGACGCGATCCGCAGCCTGAACGAAAAGAACCGCGATCTCGAGGACACCATCCGCAATCTCACCGGCGAGAACGAAACGCTCGCCCATCGCGTCGACGAACTGAACGCGAAGATCGACCGGATGCAGAAGGACTTCGAGTATCGCATCTGCCAGCTGTCGGCGCAGCAGCTCGGCGCGGGAGATGCCAACGCCGTGCCGTGTGGTGCGACCGGCTCGAGCAGCGCTCCCCCTTCGGCCTCGGCTTACACGCCTCCTCCTGCCAGCAGTGGCGCTCCGGCCTCGCCGCCTCCCGGGCTGGCACCTGGACCGCGCGTGCTGGGGACGTTGCCGGCCGGATCGGCTGTACCGCAGCCCGGCGGCGGTGCACCGGTCTCGGGGGGCGCTGCCCAGTCCCAATATTCCGCTGCGATGTCGCTGCTCGCCCGTGCGCAATATGACGAGGCCAGCGCTGCCTTCCGCAGCGTGGCCGACACCTATCCGAAGGACGATCTTGCACCGCAGTCGATCTACTGGATCGGTGACATAGCCTATGTACAGAAGGACTATACCAACGCCGCGCGCTCGTTTGCGGAAGTAATCAAGAAATATCCCACCGCGCCTCGCGCGCCCGATAGCATGCTTAAGCTTGGCCAGGCCCTGATCGGCGCCGGGCAGAAGAAGGAAGGTTGCACTGCCCTTGCCGCGCTCCCGGCCAAATACCCCAAAGCGCCCAAAGCGACCCTCGACAAGGGCGCCGACGCGCGCAAGGCGAACTGCCACTAATCTCGAAAAGCAGTTCGACGGGATCATGGCCGCGCTCCAAACAAACGGCACGAGCTGGCCGGGTGCGGTCGCCGTCTCCGGTGGCGGCGACTCCATCGCGCTGATGCACCTGCTGGCAGGATGGGCGAAGCGCTCACGACGCGCAGCGCCGATCGTTGTGATTGTCGATCACGGACTAATGCCGCAATCGGCCCGCGAAGCCCGCACCGTCTCGCGCTGGGCGCGCGATGCCGGACTAAAGGCCTCTGTCCTGACGTGGAGCGGGCGTAAACCGGGATCGAATATCGAAGCTGGGGCCCGCGAAGCACGCTACCGCCTGATGGGAGAATGGCTTCGCAAGAAGAAGTTGGCAGCGCTGTATGTCGCGCACAATCTGGACGATCAGGCCGAGACGTTCCTGCTGCGCCTCATCAGAGGCAGCGGGCTGGACGGACTCTCGGGCATGCGGCCCATTGCTCCATACCCGGCGGCTGGCTTCGGCGAGGTGAGGCTCGTCCGGCCGCTTCTGGAAATCGAGCGCGCCGATCTGCGATCGCATCTGACGGAACGGGGGGCCGACTGGCTCGAAGATCCAATGAACAGCGACGACCGTTTCGCCCGGGTCCGCGTCCGCAAGGCGTGGCCGGTCCTTGAGAGATTGGGATTCACCCGCAGCCGACTCGTCGATGCTGCCGCCCATCTGTCGCGCGCGCGCGAGGCTCTGGACGCCGTGACGCTGGCCGTCCTGTCACGCACGTGCAAACCTGTAGGTTCGGACCTCCATGTTGACAGGTCTGCCCTGGCTGCCGCCCCAAAAGAGGTTGCGCTGCGGGCGCTGGCACAGATGCTGATGGCGGTAGGTGGACAAACCTATCGCCCCCGGTTCGAGAGGCTGGAACGTTTGCTCGACCGGATCGCAGAAGACGCGCTGGGCGGCGGTGCGACACTTCATGGCTGCCGCATTACACCCGCGCGCCGTGACCGGGGAGCCTTCGGCGCAGAAACCTTGATGATTTCGCCCGAAAATGCCCGAGCGGGACGTCGGGGGCGGGAACGGCGAACAGGTAAATGCGTAATGAGAGGGCATTAATCTGCTTTTTGGGTCTTGATTGCGACCTTCCGGCAAATTTCTTAACGTCTTGGAGCCTCGCAATAAGCTACAAACGACCTATCTAAGAAGCGGGTCGAACGCTTATCTGATCTGGCCCCGGCTCCGTGCGTGAAAGGACGGCCCTTTGAACAATCTTCGCAATCTGGCGCTCTGGATCGTTGTAGCGCTTCTGCTCGTATTCCTTTTCAACCTCTTCCAGGGCACGACCCAACGCGCCAGCACGTCGAACATCACCTATTCCCAGTTCAGCGAACAAGTGAACCTGAACCAGGTGAAGACGGTCACGATGCAGGGCGACAACATCAAGGGTAAGCTCGTCAACGGGCAGGACTTCGTCACCATGGCGCCGTCCAACGACCCGCAGCTCGTGCCGACGATGAAGCAGCACAACGTGAACATCACCGTTGCGCCGCCGGACGATGGGTTCAATTTCGTGGCGATCCTGATCAATGCGTTGCCGATGATCTTCGTCATCGCGGTGTGGATCTTCTTCATGCGCCAGTTTCAGGCGGGCGGCGGCAAGGCGATGGGTTTCGGCAAATCGCGCGCCAAGCTACTCACCGAGCGTCAGGGCCGCGTGACGTTTGAAGACGTCGCCGGTGTCGATGAGGCGAAGGACGACCTGAAAGAGATCGTCGACTTCCTGAAGGACCCGCAGAAATTCCAGCGCCTAGGTGGCCGTATCCCGAAGGGCGTTCTGCTCGTCGGTCCGCCGGGCACCGGCAAGACCTTGCTCGCCCGCGCCATCGCCGGCGAAGCCAACGTGCCGTTCTTCACGATCTCGGGCTCTGACTTCGTTGAGATGTTTGTGGGCGTCGGCGCCAGCCGCGTGCGCGATATGTTCGAGCAGGCCAAGAAGAACGCGCCTTGCATCGTATTCATCGACGAAATCGACGCCGTCGGCCGCCATCGCGGCGCCGGCCTCGGCGGCGGCAATGACGAACGCGAGCAGACGCTGAACCAGTTGCTCGTCGAGATGGACGGCTTCGAGTCCACCGAAGGCGTGATCCTGATCGCGGCGACGAACCGTCCCGACGTGCTTGATCCCGCCCTGCTGCGCCCGGGCCGTTTCGACCGTCACGTCGTCGTCGCCAATCCCGACCTCGCCGGCCGTGAGAAGATCCTGCGCGTTCACCTGCGCAAGGTCCCCCTGGCGCCAGATGTCGAGCCGCGCACAATCGCCCGCGGCACGCCAGGCTTCTCGGGCGCCGATCTGGCGAACCTCGTGAACGAGGCAGCCCTGCTTGCTGCCCGCCGCGGCAAGCGCGTCGTCACGATGCACGAACTCGAGGACGCCAAGGACAAGGTCATGATGGGTGCCGAGCGGCGCTCGCTGGCGATGTCCGAGGATGAGAAGAAGCTCACGGCCTATCACGAAGGCGGCCATGCGCTCGTTGCGCTGGCAGTGGAGGGATCTGACCCGATTCACAAGGCCACCATCATCCCGCGCGGTCGCGCGCTGGGCATGGTGATGCGTCTGCCGGAGCGGGATTCGCTGTCCCTGACGCGCCAGAAGATGTTGGCCGATCTGTGCGTCGCATTCGGCGGCCGAATCGCCGAAGAGCTGATCTTCGGGCACGAGATGGTCACGACCGGTGCGTCGAGCGATATCGAACAGGCTACGCGCGTTGCCCGTGCGATGGTGACACGCTTCGGCATGTCAGATGATCTGGGCCCGATCGCCTATGCCGAAAACCAGGAAGAAGTGTTCCTGGGCCATTCGGTGTCGCGCACCCAGAACATCTCGGAATCGACCGCGCAGAAGATCGACGCCGAAATCCGCCGCATCATCGACGACACCTATCAGCGCGCTTACAAGATCCTGAGCACGCAGATCGGTGACCTGCACACCATCGCCAAGGGCTTGCTCGAATACGAGACGCTCACGGGCGACGAGATCGTCGGGCTTATCAAGGGCATCAAGCCGGTGCGCACTCCGTATGAAGAGCCGGCTCCCGACCGCAGCGCAGGACCGTCTGTCCCGTCGGCCGGTCGCCGTCCTGGTCCGCTTCTGCCCGAGCCACAGCCCGGTCACTGACGGATACGACATTGAAGTACGAAGCGCCTCCTGCCGTAATGGCCGGAGGCGTTTTCGTTTGAGCCCATGACCACGATTCTCGGCATCCTGAACATCACGGCGGATTCGTTCTCCGACGGCGGCAAGTATCTCGAACCAGCGGCTGCGATCGAGCACGGCCGTGCGCTGCTCAGCGACGGCGCGGACGCGCTCGACATTGGCGCTGCATCGTCGAACCCTGACGCGGAAGGTGTGGCTCCTGATGTCGAGATCGCACGGCTCGCGGCCGTGCTGCCATCGCTTCAGACTGCGCCCCTGTCGATCGACACGTACGCAACGCCGGTGCAGCGCTGGGCACTTGAACACGGCGTCGCGTATCTCAACGACATCCAGGGATTTGCGGATGCGGCGTTGTATCCGGCGCTGGCAGCGTCGCATGCCCGGCTCATCGTCATGCATTCCGTTCAGCGCATGGGGCGCGCGACGCGTGTCGACGTGCCGCCATCCGAGATCATGGCGCGAATAACCGCGTTCTTTGACGCCCGCATAGGCGAACTGGAAGCCGCAGGCATCGGGCGAGAGCGGCTGATTCTGGATCCCGGCATGGGGTTTTTTCTGGGCACCGACCCCGAAACATCATTCGCAGTGCTGCGCGGTTTGCCGGACCTCACGGCGCGGTATGCGCTGCCGTTGCTGGTGTCGGTTTCGCGCAAGTCGTTCCTGCGGCGCATCACGGGGCGCGACGCACGGGATTCCGGTCCGGCCAGCCTTGCGGCCGAACTCTTTGCAGTGCGGCAAGGGGCGGCGTATATCCGCACCCATGCACCAGGTCCGCTCCGTGACGCGCTTGCGGTAACCGGGGCTTTGGACCGGTAGCTGCAATTTTCGTTAATCTTTGGTGCGTAGTTCCCTGGCAAAATACTGCTAGAATCCCAGGCAAATCGGGGGCCCAACCCCAACGAGGGATACAAAAATGAGCCGGAAATATTTCGGCACGGACGGCATACGCGGTCGCGCGAACGCCGACTCCATGACACCCGTCATCGCAATGAAGGCCGGCATGGCCGCAGGCCGCATCTTCACGCGCGGCGAACATCGCCATCGCGTCGTGATCGGCAAGGACACCCGCCTGTCGGGCTACATGATCGAATCCGCTCTGGTCGCGGGCTTCACGTCGGTCGGCATGGATGTGTTCCTGTTCGGACCGCTGCCGACGCCCGCCGTCGCCATGCTTACACGCTCGCTGCGCGCCGACATGGGGGTGATGATAACCGCGTCGCACAACCAGTTCGCCGACAACGGCATCAAGTTCTTTGGACCTGATGGCCGCAAGCTCTCCGACGAGCATGAGACCGCGATCGAGGCGCTGATGGACAGCGGCTTTGAGTCCGGACTTGCCGCATCCGAGAAACTCGGCCGCGCCAAGCGAGTCGACGATTCCCAGGCGCGCTACATCGAGTTCGCCAAGCGCACCTTCCCCGCCGCACTCACGCTTGAGGGTCTGCGCATCGTCATCGATTGCGCCAACGGCGCCGCCTATAAGGTCGCGCCCGAAGTGCTGTGGGAGCTGGGCGCCGAGGTCATTCCGATCGGTGTCACGCCTAACGGCTTCAACATCAATTCCGAATGCGGCTCGACTTCACCCGAAGCGATGTCGGCCAAGGTGCGCGAGATGCGTGCGAATTTCGGCATCGCTCTCGATGGTGACGCCGATCGCGTGGTGATGGCCGACGAGAAAGGCCGCATCATCGACGGCGACCAGGTGCTCGCGCTCCTTGCGAAATCCTGGTCCGAACGCGGCCGGCTCAAGGGCGGCGGCGTCGTCGGCACCGTGATGTCCAATGCCGGGCTCGACCGGTATCTCAAGGGGCTCGATCTCAAACTAGCGCGCGCCGCGGTCGGCGATCGCTATGTCATCGAGCAGATGCAGGCTGCCGGGTACAATGTCGGTGGCGAGCAGTCGGGCCACATCATCCTTTCCGATTTCTCGCCCACCGGCGACGGACTGATCGCGGCGCTCCAGGTGCTCGCGGTAATCGCCGCCGAGGGCAAGCCCGCCAGCGAAGCGGCGCACCTGTTCGAGGCGCTTCCGCAGGTTCTGCAGAGTGTCCGCTTCAAGAAGGGTTCGCCGCTTACCGATCCGCGGGTGTCGGAATCGATCAAGGAAGGCGAGGCGCGCCTCAACGGGTCCGGCCGCGTCCTTGTCCGCAAGTCGGGCACCGAACCAGTCATCCGCGTCATGGCGGAAGGCGATGACGAGGCATTGGTGCGCGCCGTCGTGAACGACATCGTCAGCGCCATCGTCGAGGCCGCCGCGTGAGGCTGCTCGCCATCGCCGGCTCGGATTCGGGCGGCGGTGCGGGCATCCAGGCGGACATCAAGACAGCGAGCGCACTGGGCGCCTATGCCATGACCGCTGTCACCGCGATCACGGCACAAGACACGACTGGCGTCGGCGCGATCCATCCGGTGCCGGCGGATGTCGTGCGCGAACAGATCACGCGCTGTCTCACCGATATCGGCGCCGACGCGATCAAGACCGGCATGCTGGGCTCCACCGATGTGGCGCGCACCGTTGCTTCCGTCCTCGTCGAGAATGCCGATGGCGTTCCTGTGGTCGTCGACCCTGTCATGGTCGCGACGAGTGGAGCGATACTCGGCGATGATGACGTTGTCGGGGTGATGAAGTCCGCGCTGTTTCCGCTGGCTGCACTGGTGACGCCGAATTTGCCGGAAGCCGAACGCCTGTGCGGATTCAAACTGCAGACCTCCGATGACCTGCTGCGCGCCGGCGAGTCAATCCTGCGGATGGGACCGAAGGCGGTGCTCATAAAAGGCGGCCACGGCGGATCTGACACGCTGAGCGACCTGTTATTCGTCGCCAATCAATCCCCGCGTGTCTACATCGCACGCCGCGTGGACACGCCGCATACACATGGCACCGGTTGTGCACTCTCGACCGCGATCGCCTGCGGGCTGGGTGATGGGATGCCGCTGGTCGACGCTGTCCAGCGGGCGCATGACTTCGTGCAACACGCGATCCGGACAGCGCCGGGACTGGGCAAAGGAAATGGACCGATCAATTTGCTGCCGTAATCTAACCTCTCCCGTAAACGGGAGAGGTTAGAGAGCTATGCAGCTACCATCTTCTCCAGGCGCGAGCGGATGATCGCCTGGGCTTCTGCCATGATGTTCTCGACGAGTTCCTTGCACGTCGGGATGTCGTGGATCAGGCCCTGGGTCTGACCGGCGGACCAGATTCCGTAGTCGGTGTCACCAGTGTCGTAGACCTTGCCGCCGCGCGTGCCGGCGACAAGATCGCGGACGTCCTCGAACTTCGCGTTGCCGCGCTGTTCGATCGCGACCACTTCCTGGCTGATCTTGTTGCGCGCAACGCGGGACGAGTTGTGCATGGTGCGGAAGATCATGTCGGTGGCGCGCTCGTCATTGGCGACGATGGCTTCCTTCACCTTCTCGTGGATCGGCGCTTCCTTGGTCGCCATGAAGCGCGTGCCCATGTTGGCGCCCTCGCAGCCCAGTGCCAGCGCAGCCACAAGACCGCGCGCATCAGCGATGCCGCCCGACGCGATTACCGGGATCTTCAGCTTGGCCGTCGTCACCGGGAACAGCACCAGCCCGCCGATATCTTCCTCGCCCGGGTGGCCGGCGCATTCGAATCCGTCGATCGAGACGCAGTCGACGCCAATGCTTTCCGCCTTTACGGCATGACGCGCGGTGACGCATTTGTGAATCACCTTGACGCCGGCCGCCTTGAAGACGGGCAGGTGCGGTGCGGGATTGTTGCCTGCGGTCTCAACGACCTTGATGCCGCTCTCGATGATCACCTGGCGATACTCGTCATACGGCACGGGATTGATCGTCGGCAGGATGGTCAGGTTGATGCCGAACGTCTTGTTCGTCATCTCGCGGGTTTTCTTGATTTCCTTCTCAAGCAGTTCCGGTGACCCTGGCGTCAGGGCGGTCAGGAAGCCGAGCGCGCCCGTGTTGGCGACGGCGGCGATCAGCTCGGCCTTGCCGACGCGGGTCATGCCGCCGCACGTGATCGGCACATCGACGCCGAACATCTCGGTAAAGCGGGTCTTGATCATGGCGTTCATCCCTTCAGTTTCTTCTGGCCCAAGCCTGACGGTTTTTTGCGCCAAGCGGAAGTGGGGATGCCGCTACGGAAATCACCCCAGGAACGGGTCACGCACCATGATCGTGTCGTCGCGGTCGGGGCTGGTGGAGAGCAGGGCCACCGGCACACCGATCAGCTCCTCGACACGGCGCACATATTTCACGGCATTGGCCGGTAGATCCGCCCAGCTGCGTGCGCCGCGGGTAGAGCTGTTCCAGCCTTCCATCGTCTCGTAGACCGGCGTCAGCCGCGCCTGCTCATTGGCGTCGGCGGGCAGGTGGTCGAGCGTCTTTCCGTCCAACTCGTAACCGACGCAGACGTCGATCGTCTTGAAGGTGTCAAGGATGTCGAGCTTGGTCAGGGCGATGCCGTCGATGCCGCCGGTGATCGCGGTCTGACGCACGAGCACGGCATCGAACCAGCCGCAGCGGCGCTTGCGGCCCGTCACAGTGCCGAACTCGTGGCCGCGCTGGCCCAATGTCTCTCCGATCTCGTTCTGCTGCTCGGTGGGAAACGGCCCTTCGCCGACACGCGTCGTGTAGCTCTTGGTGATGCCGAGAACGAAGCCGATCTGGCGAGGCCCGATGCCGGCGCCCGCGGCTGCCTGTCCGGCAACGGTGTTGGACGACGTGACATACGGATAAGTGCCGTGATCGATGTCGAGCAGCACCGCCTGTGCGCCCTCGAACAGCACGCGCTTGCCTGCCTTGCGTGCCTCGTCGAGTTCGCGCCAGCTGGACCCGGCATACGGCAGAACTTTGGGCGCGATCTCCTTCAGCGCGGCTAGCAGGGCGGCTCCATCGATCTCCTCCGCGCCCGCGCCTCGCCGAAGGGTGTTGTGGTGCGCCAGCAGACGTTCGATCTTGGCAGGCAGGGCACTGAAATCCTTCAGATCCACCACTCGGATCGCCCGGCGACCGACCTTGTCCTCGTAAGCGGGACCGATGCCGCGCTTGGTGGTGCCCAGACGCTGGAGCGAGTTGGAGGACTCGCGCACCGCATCCAGCTCTCGATGAATGGGCAGCACCAGCACCGCGTTTTCCGCCAGCACCAGCACGTCGGGTGTGATCTTCAGGCCGGCCTCGCCCAGCCGCGCGATCTCCTCTGTCAGAGCCCAGGGATCAACGACGACACCATTGCCGATGATCGAGCGCTTGCCCTGGATCACGCCGGAGGGGAGCAGCGAGAGCTTGTAGGTCTTGTCGCCTACGACGATCGTGTGGCCGGCGTTGTTGCCGCCCTGGAAGCGGACCACGATCTCAGCCCGGTTCGCGAGCCAGTCGATGATCTTGCCTTTGCCTTCGTCACCCCACTGGGCGCCGATAACCGCGACGTTGGACATATCCGTACCTGATGAAAGCGATTCACCCGGCGGGGATCGGCCAGGCACGGTGTCCACTTATAGCCCCGCCAGCGGTCGAGGGCCATGTCAAAGGCCGAGTACCAGCCGCGCCATGATATCGCGCTGGATCTCATTGGATCCGCCATAGATCGAACCGGCGCGGTTGTTCAGATAGCGCGGCATCGCCATCAGGCTGTGGACAGGTCCGACCGGCGCGACATTAGCGCCCGGTTTGCGAGCTGCGGGCTGATTCACCATCGCGTACCAACCGGCCAGCTCGATCGCAAGTTCGTCCAGCCGCTGCATCGCCTCGGTGCCCTGGCTCTTGAGCATGGAGGAGAACGGCCCCGGATTGCGGCCCGATGCGAGTGCACTCAAGACACGATGCTCCGTCGTCTCGATCGCGGACACCCAGATCTCTGCTTCGGCGAGCTTTGTCCGGAACGTCTCCTCTTCCGCGATGCCTTCGGCATCGGCCATCGCGCGCAGCTTCGCGATTGTCGCCTTGAGCCCAGGCGACGATCCGCCGCCGCGCTCGAACTCTAGGAGATATTTGGCGACCGTCCAGCCATCATTCTCCTCGCCGAGGCGATTGGCGACAGGCACGCGCACATCATCGAAGAACACCTGGTTGACCTCGTGCTCGCCGGCGAGCGTGATGATCGGCTTCACGGTGATACCCGGCGTCGCCATGTCGAGCAGCAGGAAGGTGATGCCTGCCTGTGGCTTGCCGCCGCTCCGTGTACGGACGAGACAGAACATCCGGTTGGCCCAGTGGGCGTGCGTCGTCCAGATCTTGGTGCCGTTGAGGACGTAGTGCTCGCCATCGCGCACGGCGCGCAGCTGGAGCGAGGCGAGGTCGGAGCCAGATGCCGGTTCGGAATAGCCCTGGCACCAGTAGTCATCGCCTGACAGGATGCGTGGCAGGTAATGCTCTTTCTGCGCGTCGGTGCCGTAGCGCATGATGCAGGGACCCACCATCCGCAGCCCCATCGGTGCCAGCGCCGGCGCGCCGGCGCGCGCGCACTCCGCGGCGAAGATGTAGCGCTGCATCTCGTCCCAGCCGGGGCCGCCATATTCTTTCGGCCAGCTTGGTGCCGCCCAGCCTTTCGCGTGCAGGATTCGCTGCCAGGGCAGGCTGTACTCCTTGTCCATGAACACGCTAGATGCCCGTGCGCCGGCCTGGCGCAACAGCGGCGTGAGTGACTCTTCCAGAAACGTGCGCACTTCGTCGCGGAAAGCGCGGTCCTGAGGCGACTGTTCAAGGTTCATGGGATCTCCCTCGCCAGTGTAGCCGGGACATCGGCCGTGACCAGATTTCCGTTGCGGCACAGGTGCCAAGCCCGATGTAGACGGAACTCATGGGGGTTACCCGTCAAACACGGGATTTGGCTCGGATAATCAAAACCGGGTGCATTCGGAACAGGCAGGGTCGCGCTTCATTACCTACCGACAGGGCCCGTCAGCGGACGAGGAAAAAGGCAGCACAGCGTGGCAAACAAGATGATTAACTCCCGGATTGTCGTTCTCGTCGTGGAAGATGAGCCCTTGTTGCGCCTGCACGCCCGCCAGATTGTGGAAGATGCCGGTTACAAGGTACTTGAAGCTTCCAACGCCGATGAGGCGATTCTTCTGCTGGAGACCCGCGCCGACATTCGCATTGTCTTCACGGATATCAACATGCCGGGCTCGATGGACGGCGTGGCGCTGGCGCGCGCTATCCGCAATCGCTGGCCTCCCGTTGAATTGATCCTGACGTCCGGCCTGTACAAGATGAAGGCGGAAGATTTACCTGCGCGGGGGCGCTATTTCGACAAGCCGTATGATCCTGTGAAGCTAGTGCAGGCGCTACATGAGCTGGCGCCGAATTAGCTTTTTGACCATATCGCCGGGCTGAAAGCTGTGGCTCACTGACTTTCGAGCCACGCCTTCGTCGACTTACAAGTATTCATCGCCCGCTTGTAAGCCTCGCGTCCGGTCGTGCGGACCATGTAAGCCTGCTCTGCCTCACTGAGTGTGACGCCGCCGCTTCTGCGGGCAAGGTTGAGAGCGTAAGTCACGGAAATGTCGGCGGCCGTGAACTGGTCGCCGGCAAGGTAGGGCGAGCGCGCGAGCTGACGCGTCACCAGTCTCAACCGGGTCTCGAACACGTCCATCGCGTGGACGGCGCTCCAGTTCCGGCGTTCGGCCTCGGGTGCCATGTTGCGGGCGACGACGACGAAGTAAATCGAGGCGGCGAGGCCCGCTTCGCCGAGGTGCAGGAACTGCTGGTACATCGCGAACGCGGGATCGTGCGGATCCGGCGCAAGCGGCGTCGGTCCGTGGCGCGCCATCAAGTACTCCATGATCGCAATCGACTCGACCATCGTGACGTCGCTATCTCGGAGCACCGGGATGAATCCAGCGGGATTGAGGGCCATGAATTCTGCGTCGTTTTCCGCACCTGCCAGCAGGTCCACGGGTCTCAACTGGTACGGGAGACCCATCTCCTCCAGCAGCCATACAACGCGGAAGCCTCTTCCTTCGCCGAGTACGGTGATCACCTTTCGTAGTCCTTAGAAGATCGTCGTGGAGTTTTTGCAATTCCGCGCCAAAAGCAAACCCCCGGGTAAGCACGCGGGTTTTTGCGAGACAGCAAGTTGCGCTAAGCCCGGAAACCGGCCCGGGCGGCGGCACAATTGATCGAAGATGCTGCCAACTCCCGATGGGAAGTGGATTGGCGATTTGTTATAATGCAACCGCACAGGACAGCAGAGCGGATTGGTTCGGCCAACGCGGGCAAGGTGCAAATGCAATCGGCAAAAGGTCCGGGTTCACCGGAAGACGCTGCAATCCTGCCTCCAATTGATTTCGACCCAGCCATGGTCTTTGAATCATCGCCGGTGCAGGCCGCTTTTGAATATTGGGAGTCGCAGCGCAGGGGACGCCTGATGCCGACACTGGCAGAACTCGACCACGACGACATGCATCCTTTTCTGGACAGTGTCGGGCTCGTCGAAATTCGGCCTGATCCGAATAGTCTTTCGGACTATTTCGTCGGCTTTGCCGGTCCCAGAATCGAATCCATTTTTGGCGCGCGGACCGGCCGCACACTGAGCGACGGAGTTCCGGACGCGATCGCGGCGCGCTGGCGCCTGGGCTTCGACATGGTGCGCAGAAGCGCCAAGCCGATCCGTGCAACGGCGCATGTGGCGTTTGAAGGCAAGACCGAAATCGAAACCGAAATTCTCGTGGCGCCCCTGGGCGATGACACAACGCCATCGGCATTCTTCGTTGCGATCAACGCGCTGGACCGTCACTGACACAAGGCGACTCAGCTCTCGTCAGAACTCCCAGGCGACGCTTAGTTCGAGGCCGTTGTTGGTGACGCGGTTAGAGAGCATGCCCTGATAGCCAAGGGTGATCGTCGCGCCGGGAGCGGGATGTGCGACGACGCCGGCAGTGATGACCGCCTGGTCCTGGTCGATCGGCACGCCCAAGACTGTGAAGTTGGCACCCGTGGCGATGAAGGCCAGCGCACGCGCGGGCGTCAGGTAGCGGAAGTCGTGCAACCAGCCGGCACTCGCGGTGGGGGCGATGTCACTGCCATCCGACAGCGCGATATCGGTTGAAAGCCGCAAGCCCAACGTCGAGAAAGTCTCATCGCTCACACTGTTCGTGCCGGACAGCGCTGCGGCACCACCAGTCTCAGTGAAGTGGCCGGTATTTGCCTCGATCCATCCGCCATTGACGAACGGCGTGAGATCCACGCTGTTCAACGGAATACTATAGGCGGCTTCACCGAATGCCTGCGTGGTGCGCGATGCCTGGTTGGCGCGATCGCTGTCGCTGAAACTGCCAATGCGAACTT
This sequence comes from Rhizomicrobium sp., assembly GCA_035943485.1. Lineage (GTDB taxonomy): Bacteria > Pseudomonadota > Alphaproteobacteria > Micropepsales > Micropepsaceae > Rhizomicrobium. The sequence continues at coordinate 21,690 of DASZCC010000411.1, forward strand.
CCCGATCGGTCCGCACGGTGCCCCAGGACCCGATCACGCCGACGTTGAACGAGAGTGGCCCACTGCCATAGCCACCATAGACTCCGGCGTGGAAACTGTCGGAGTTGAGCGAACTGTCTCGCGTGTCTCCGATGTGACCCTGTACGAGGCCGTAGCCAGCTTCAGCACCGGCTCGAAACCCGCCGTCAAATGGTGCATCAACGCCGACGGTCAAACCGGAGAAGTTGGTGTCAAGCCGCGCAGCATTGCCGTCGCCATCGACCTCGCCCCACGTACCGAACAACCTCCCCCAGACGCCAGTACCCTGCGCGTCGTGCAGGCGCGAGAGTACTGTGTTGCGCAGGGTTTGCCCGTCTTCGAGCAGGGCTGTGCGGACACTCGCGTGGATTTCGCCCGATGTCGCATCGAATGCGCCTGGAATCTGCGACGCGGGCAAGGCACCGATGGCGGCGCCCACGACCCCTGGGGCCGTCTGGAGCGCGTTCGCGACCGCGATCTGGTTCGGTGTTCGTGCGAAGGTGGCGACCGACAGCAGGGAAAGGTCGACCTCTGCCGGCTTATAGATCAGTGACGGCTGGTAGAACGCATTGCTTGAAATCACACTCGAAAAGGTCCCCGTTACGCTGCCGGCGGTCAGGATCGTGTAGGTTGTCTCTGCGGTATAGGCACCGGGCGCAACTACAACTTGGACTGTTCCTCCGTTGAGTGTTGCCGTGCCGGTAGCAGAGATCAGATCAGACTGGCCGGCAGCATTCACCTCGACCTGGTATGTCGAGCCAGCGCCGAGGTTCACATTGCCCGCCACATGAAGCGTGCCGATGGAGTTGCCGGGCGCAATGGTGCCGCCGCTGCCGACAGTGACACCGGCGACCGTGCCGATGCCCTTGAGAGTCGCTCCCGCATTGACGGTGACGGCACTTGCGAGTGTTCCGTTGACCGAAAGTACGCCGCCATCGACCAAGGTCGCGCCAGTGAAGGTGCTTATTCCTGTAAGGAAAAGCTCGCCGCCGCCCGTCTTGGTCAGGCCGCCCGTTCCCGCGATCGCGCCAGAGAAGGTGGTCGTGGCGTTGTCGCCATTGGTTGTCAGCGTGGCGCTGCCGAGCGCGACATCGCCTGCGCCGGCCAGAGATCCTATTGCCTGATCGAATCCATTCAGGTCGAAGGTCGCGCCACCCGCCACCGTCACATCCGTGTTCCCGGAGAGTGTGTTCGCGATTCCGGCTTGCAGCGTGCCGGCGTTGATCGTGGTCGGTCCGGTATAGGTGTTGTTGCCTGACAGGATCTGAATGCCTGTGCCACCCACGGTCAGACCGCCGCCACCGGAGATCATGCCCGCGAAGTTTTGCGTAGCCGTGCTGGTTGTCGTCAGCGTAGCGCTTCCAAGCGCGATGTTGCCGTTTCCAGCGATGCCCGCAACGATCTGGTTGAAGCCATTGAGCGCGACGTTGCCGGGTGCGGAAACGACCAAGATGGAATTTGGTGAGAACGTATTGACCGCACCTGCTGACAGTGTGCCACCCAGAACCGATGTGTTGCCGCTGAAGGTATTGGCACCGGACAATGTCTCTGTTCCGCCCGCGATGATGAGGCTTCCACCTGTTCCACCGAACAGCCCACCATCGGCGAGGATGCCAGAGAAGGTGCTCGACCCGGCAGTGATGGTCAGCGTCTGAGCACCGAGGCTTACAGTGCCTGATCCGGACAGGGTGGTGATCGCCGTCCCGGCCGTGGTGCCGGAGATGTCGAACGTTCCATTGTCGATCACGTTGGAGGAGCTGGCGATCGAGCCGGCGGTGCTCAGAAGCAGGAGGGCGTTGGCATCGATCGTTGTGGCGCCGGTATAGGTGCTGGCGGCGCTGTCGTTCAGCGACCCGGACTCTATCGTCACACTGCCTGAGCCAGAGATCGGGATCGATCCACCCACGCCGCCGCCACCGAAGTCGAGAACCAGGGCGCCATTATCGGTGACAGCATTGCCGCCACCGGTCAGGAATGCAGCGTTGTTGTTGCCCCATTGCAGCGTCGCGCCGTTGTCGATCGTGACCGTACCGCCAAGAGAACTTGCGCTCGTCTCGACCACGGTGCCGGCTACGACTTCCAAATTGCCGCTGCCTGAGATGAGACTGCTGACGATCACCGGTCCGGAGTAATCAAATGAGAGTAGTCCGTTATCGGTGATAGGTCCGGCCACAGTTCCGGTGGTACCGCCAGCGCCCAGCTGCAGCGTTGCGCCCAGATTGATCGTCGTCGTGCCAGTAAACGTGTTTGTGCCCGACAATGTCTCTGTTCCACCTGCGATGGTGAGGCCGCCGCCCGTCCCACCAGAGAACCCGCCATCGGCAAGCACACCGGAGAAGGTGCTGGACCCGGCGGTGATGGTCAGCGTCTGGGCGCCCAGGCTCACCGTGCCAGATCCCGATAGGGTGGTGATCGACGTCCCGGCTGTGGTGCCGGAGATGTCGAGCGTGCCATTGTCGATCACGCCGGAAGAACTGGCGATCGAGCCTGTGCCCGTCAGAATCAGGGCGGTGCCGTTGCCGGCATCGATCGTCGTGCTGCCGGTATAGGTGCTGACCGCGCTATCGCTCAGTTCACCGGACTGCAGCGTCACACTGCCGGTGCCCGAGATTAAGATTGGACCGCCGACACCGCCGCTGCTGCCAAAGTTGATGACCAGGGCGCCATTGTCGGTGACGGCATTGCCACCGATGAGGAACGCAGCAGCGCTGCCGTCACCCCATTGAAGCGTCGCACCGCTGTCGATCGTCACCGTGCCACTGACGGCGCTGACGCTTGTCTCGACCACGGTGCCGGTGGCGACCTCTACATTGCCACTGCCCGAGATGAGACTGCTGACCGTCACCGGTCCAGAGTAATCAAATGAGAGAAGGCCGTTGTCGATGATGGGTCCGGCCAACGTCCCTGTGGTGCCGCCGGCGCCCAGCTGCAATGTTGCGCCCAGATTGATCGTCGTCGCTCCGGTAAACGTGTTCGTGCCGGCCAGCGCGAGCGTACCATTTGCCACAGTCGCATTGCCCGTTCCGGTAATAGAGGTCGCATAAATGACAAACGTGCCGCTACCAGCACTAAAGTCGATCGTTCCGTTGTCCGTGATCGCCCCCGTGAGGAGACCCGCGTTGCCCGCGCTGTCGCCGAGCATCAGCGTTGCGCCGGAATCGACAGTTGTCGTCCCGGTGTAACTCTCGACGCCGACGATCTCCAGTGTGCCGCTGGCCAGGGTCACGTCGCCAGTGCCGGTGATGTTGGTGAAGTAGGCGACCAATGTGCCGTTGCCTGCGTCGGAGACGATCGTTCCGTTGTCTGTGATCGGCCCTCCCAGCAGACCCGCATTGCCGGCGCCGTCGCCGAGCCGCAGTGTCGCGCCCGTGTCGACGGTGGTCGTTCCGCTGAAACTGCTGATTCCGGAAAGCGTCTCGGTTCCGGCGGCGATGGTCAGACCACCGCTACCGGAGATTCCGCCGGAGAACGTGCCGGACGCATTTGTAAGAGCGAGTGTGTTCGCTCCGAGCGTCACAACTCCCGAGCCCGACAGGCTGGAGATCGAGACGCCCGCGTTGGCCGGAGATATGTCGAACGTCCCGTTGTCGGCAACGCCGGCGGACGAGGCGATCGAACCACTGCCGCCAATTTGGAGCGTCGCGCCTGTGTTGATAGTCGTCGAGCCGCTATATGTGTTCGCTCCCGACAGCTCAAGCGTGCCGCTCGCCTGAGTGAGACTGCCGGTTCCGGTAATGCCGGTGAAGTATTCGACAAAAGTGCCGCTGCCCGCATTGAAGACAATCGACCCGTTATCGGTGATCGGCCCTCCCAGCAGACCCGCATTGCCGGCACCGTCGCCGAGTTGCAGCGTCGCGCCGGAGGTGATCGTTGTCGTTCCGCTGTAGGTGTCGACGCCAGCCAGTGCGACCGTCCCGCCGCCCACGCTATCGACAATCGTTAGAGGACCGGCGCCACTAAAGGTACCGTTGAAAAGTGCCGAATGTCCGAATGCATCGATTGTATTGGTGGCAAAGTTTTCGACCGAAAAATTGTGGCTGTCGGTCGCGCTCGCCTGGTTGTCTCGCAGCGTCCCGCCCTGGAAGTCGGGCAGCACCGTCGTTCCAACATTCGATTGCAGGTAGAAGGCTTGACTAGTGTCGATCGGTGTCGCGGCTTCCGTTGCGATGAAGCTGAGCCCAGTAGTCGCGACAACAATAGTCGCGGCCAGCACACGCGCAGTTGCCGCGCGACGCGCGTCGTGATCAGACATGCTAGTATCCCCCGTGGCGAACGCCGCTCTCTCGTCCCAGATCGAGCGACACTATCAGTGCACGAGATCGATGTAGCTCGACTCGCGATTTTTATTATGCACCGAGGGTGAACCCATTCGGGTAAATTACGTAAAGTTCATGCATGGTGCCGCGATGGCGCTTCGATTTCATATTGTCGATCGCGTGCGATTGTTCTGCGGCGTCACGACGACACGGCCCGCGTCCTAGGACGAGGACTTGAGCAGCGCTTTGACCTTATCCACGTCCGCAGCCGTCGACGGATTGTAAACCACCATGCTGAGATCGGGTCTGCCATCGACGGCAAAGGCCGAGAACTCCATCGAAAGCGCGCCAACGGTAGGATGGTGCAGAACCTTCGCGCCGTCGCCATGCGCCTGCACATTGTTGTCACGCCACATCGCAGCGAATTCAGGACTGGTCGCGCACAATTCGTCGACAAGCGATTGAACACTTCCCGATGCGCCGGCGCGTGCCACGTCGGCGCGGAACGATGCCACAACATAGCGCGCAACGTGTTGCCAGTTGGACTGCAGCGCGCGGACGCGTGAATCGCGGAACATCATCCGCAAGACGTTGCGCTGACCTTCCGCCAACGTTGAATAGTCGGTCAGCACCACAGTGGCAGCTCTATTCCACGCGATCACATCCCACGTGGCTGTTCGGATGAAAGCGGGACTGTGTTCGAGCGTGTCGAGCAACCGCTGCAACCGTGGCGTGATGCCCTGGGGTGCGCGATAGCGAACTTCCGGCGGACGGCCCAAGCCGAGCAAGAACAAGTGCTCGCGTTCGGCATCCGTCAGCATCATCGCGTGCGAGATGCGATCGAGCACGTCTGCTGATGGCGCGCCGCCGCGTCCTTGCTCGAGCCATGTGTACCAAGTCGCGCTGACATTGGCGCGCTGCGCAATCTCTTCGCGACGAAGTCCCGGTGTTCGTCTGCGCGCCAACGGAAATCCGAACGCGACAGGATCCAGTTTCGCGCGCCGATCCTTCAGATAAGTCCCAAGCAGGTTTTCGTTCGCCGTCGCCATACTCATCCTGTTAGGTATCATACCTGTATAATGTCACTACTTTACCAGCATAGCACATCGGGAGAATAAGTGCGCGTCCTGTTTGGAAAGGCGTACTGCGATGACATTGAAAGACAAGCGCGTGCTCGTGATCGGCGGCGGTTCCGGAATCGGATTTGGCGTGGCGAGCGGCGCCGCTCGGGAAGGGGCGAAAGTCGTTATCGCCTCCCGTGACGCGAAGAAAATTGCAAAGGCCGCAGACACAATCGACGCAACATCTGCTGTCATTGATGTGCGCCACGAGGAGGACATCGCCCAGTTCTTCAAGCAGCACGGCGCGTTCGACCATATCGCTTTCACCGCGGGCGACTGGGAAGGCCTTGTGCCTGGTGCACTTGCCGATCTCGATCTCGCGAAAACAGCCGAACGAATGACCACACGGTTCTGGGGCGCGGTCGCGGTTGCCAAGCACGGCGCAACCCAACTTCCGCCCGGTGGCTCTTACACCATCACCAACGGCATGCTTGCGCGCAGACCGAGGAAGGGCATGCCCGTCGTGACTGCCAGCGCGTGTGCGGTGGAGGGCTTGGCACTCGGACTCGCAGTCGATCTGGCACCTGTGCGCGTGAATTGCGTTTGTCCGGGCCTGATACAGACGGAAATGTGGAACATGTTCCCCGAGGGTTATCGCGACATGCTGACCGCCTTGGCGCAGAAACAGCTTGTGCCGCGTCCGGGCCAGCCCAGCGAATGCGCCGAGGCCTATCTGACCTGCATGCGCAACACATTCCTCACCGGCCAGGTGATTTGCGTGGAAGGCGGCATCGCGCTCGCGAACTGAACGTTTAGCTCACAGACAAAATCAGGAGAGATAACATGCGTGTCTTCATCACCGGCGCAGCCGGTTTCATCGGCCAGGCCACAACCCAGGAACTGATTGCACATGGACACAAGGTCGTCGGCCTTGCTCGCTCTGACGAGAATGCCGTCACTCTGAAGAACCTGGGTGCGGATATCCATCGCGGCTCACTCGAGGATCTTGAAAGCCTGAAGTCGGGTGCGGCGAACGCCGATGGCGTCATCCATCTGGCTTTCATTCACGACTTCTCGCGGTTTGCCGAGAACGGGCAGGTCGACAAGCGTGCCATCGAGGCGATGGGCGATGTGCTGGTCGGCACGAACAAGCCATTCATCGTCACCTCCGGAACCGGGCTCATCGAGCCGGGCGTGGTCATCACCGAGGAAATGAGGCGCGACGCGGGCGCGTTTGCTCCGCGCGTGTCGGAGCAGGCCGGTCTCGCCTACGCATCGTGCGGTGTTCGCGCCATGGCGATACGCCTGCCGCAGGTGCATGGCGCCGACGGCAAGGCGGGCCTGATCTCCTATCTGCTCGAACTCGCGCGCCAACACGGCAAAGCCGTTTATGTCGACAAGGGTGCCGAACGCTGGGCGGCAGCACACAGATCAGATGTCGCTCGCCTTTACCGGCTTGCCCTTGAGAAGGGCACGGCAGACGGCATCTATCACGCCGTCGGAGAAGAGGGCGTTCCCATGCGCCAGATCATTGACGTCATTGGCCGCGCACTGAAGGTGCCCGTGGCCTCGATAACCAAAGAAGAAGCGGGCCAGTATTTCGGTCCGCTCGCGATGTTCGCCGGTCTCGACATGCCGGCATCGAGTGCTCTGACGCAAAAGTGGCTGGACTGGAAGCCGACGCAGATCGGTCTCATCGCCGATATCGGCCAGCCGGGGTACTTCCGTTAGAATTGGAGTATGCCGCTCTGTTGGTCGCCGAAGATCAAATCGGTCACGGCTGACCGGAGCGGCACATTTCAAATCGACGCGAACAGAAGTGCTTTGAATTTTGCAAATCGTCCCCGGCGTTGAGTTGCTGGAGCGGGCGAAGGGAATCGAACCCTCGTATGAAGCTTGGGAAGCTTCCGTTCTACCATTGAACTACGCCCGCGCCGTTCGGCTTCGCAGCCGGAACTTCATTGTCCATAGCACGGCCTTGGACGCGCCCCAAAACGGCCAGAAATAGGCTTGAACCTGTCTACGGTTCGCATAAACTTTTGGCCATGTGCCGGATCCGCTCCGGCACTCAAGTGGGGGTTTCAATGAACACGCTTACCAAATTCGTCGGCCTCGCGGCCGCCTTAGGCTTCGCTGCGCTCGCATCACTTCCGGCCGCCGCGCGTGAAGGGCAAACCGGCGGACATGGTGGTGACATCACCCTGCGCGCCTGCAATCGCACCCACGACAATGTCCTCGTCGCCGGCAGCTACATTCCGCCGGGCGGCGATCAGTGGCGCAACAAGGGCTGGACGCGCGTCAACGCAGGCGCTTGCCAGGACATCTTCCACACCTCCAACCGCACCTTCTACGTGCGCGCCGAGGTGAAAGGCGATTCGAGCCAGTTCTGGGGCAGCGACATCATGCAGTGCGTCGAATATCCGGGCCCGTATGACTTCTATACAGGCTCCGATGACACGACCTGCCCCGAGGGCGAGCCGCAGAAATTCACGACCATCCATTCCGATGGACGGCCGGTTTTCGTGTGGAATCTCGATCCCTAGGCCAATGAATCACAGGATCTGAGCCGTTTTCGGACCCGCCATCACTTGGTCCAAATCGGTTCAGGTCCGGTTCATGGTCGACCCGTCAGATTGATCTCAACATGGCGCAGATGGCGCTGAAGCCGGGCTCGCTCTTGAGCCGGCCAGTTGAAGGGTCGACGACGATGAAACGCATTCTCGCAGGCGCGCTGGCGCTCGCACTTCTCGGCAGCACCGCGGCTGCAGATGCTTCTCCCTGGCATCACGGCGGTGGCTGGGGCCACGGCGGTGGTTGGAGCCATGGAGGCCATTGGGGCCACGGCGGATGGGGTTGGGGCCCAGGCGCAGTTGCTGCGCTCGGCCTTGGCGCCTTTGTGCTGGGCGCAGCCATTGTCGGCTCGTCACATGATCATGACCGCTACTACGGCGACGACGACTATGGCCCGCCGCCTCCGCCGCGCGGCTATTACGATCGCGGTGGCTACAACGGCTACAACGGCGACGACGGTTACTACGACCGTGGCGCACCGCAGGGCGACTATCGTGCGCCGCCGAACGACAGCTATCGCGGCGACAGCGTTCCGCGCACCGCACCGTCGCAATACAACGACGACGGTGAATACTGATTAACCATGTCCTTGGGTGGAGCCGGGGCGGCGTAGAGTATAAAATCATGAGGCGGCCGGCGTTTTCACGCCGTAGCCGCCTCACGCTGCCCCCTTCAATGCGGACCCTACAAACCGCGAGGCCTAGCCCCCTAGCCGTTTGGACCCGCGGCGAACTAACTGTGACGTGTCCCCTGTATGACGCAACGGCCATGCAAGGCTGTCATGCGCTTTTGAAAAGGTCTGTTGATTTCCAGCAACAATTTCAGTGACGGAGCTGTCACAAAAATGGGCGTCAGGGCTGTTTGAAGTGCTTTGAAAGTTTCAAACCCTGCCGCTGGTAGTTGGAACCGATGCCCTGGCCATAAACGTCCGGGGGCGGATCAGTCAGGCGCTCGAACACCAGCCGACCAATGATCTGGCCGTGCTCGACGATAAACGGAACTTCCCTGGACCGTACCTCAAGCACGCCGCGTGACGCCGGCGGCTGACCCTTCTCGTAGCCGAAACCGGGGTCGAAGAACCCGGCATAGTGAACGCGGAACTCGCCGACCAGCGGATTGAACGGAACCATCTCGGCTGCGTAGTCCGGCGGGATGGCGACGGCCTCGCGGCTGACCAGGATGTAGAACTCGTCCGGATCGAGCACGAGATTGCCGGCCGGATTGGCTTCGATCGCTTCCCAGAAATCATGCGGATGCAACGCATCGCGCTTGTCGACATCGATGACGCCGGTGTGCCGCTTGGCACGCCAGCCGATGCGAGTGCCTTCTGAACCCCTGAGATCGATCGAAAGCGCCAGACCATTCTCAATGTCGGCGGTGCCGCTCACCAAAGGACTCTCGATATGAAGACGGCGTAGCTGCGTGTCGGTGAACTGCGGCGTGCCGCGGCGGATGCGCAGCTGATTGAGACGCGAGCCCTTGCGCACCAGAACCGGGAAGGTGCGTGGCGAAATCTCCGCGAACAGCGGCCCGCGATAACCCGCTTCCACCGTATCGAACGCCTGCGCGCGATCGGTGATCAGGCGCGTGAAGACGTCGATGCGTCCCGTCGAACTCTTCGGATTCGCGGTGCCCGAGACGCGCGACGAGAAGTCGGCGACTTCCAGCAGCGGCACGATATAGACGCAGCCGGTCTCCAGCACCGCGCCGTTCGTCAGGTCGATCTCGTGCATGAAGACCGACGACAGCTTGTCCTGCACTGTCGCATTCGGCCCCGGCAGGAAGCTCGCACGCACCCGCCACGCCACCGGCCCCAGCCGCAGGTCGATGCTCGCCGGCTGAAGCTGGCCTTCCTCGATATCCTCGGTCGCCAGAATCTCCCGGCGCGCCCGGATCAGCCGCTTCAGCACATGGCTGGGCAGGATGCCGGTCGTGTTGCGGCCGTAGGAATCGCCGTCGGTGTCGCCGAACAGGGTGTCGTCGGTCTGCTGCGTCATGGGCCGGTTATAGGTGTGGGCGCGGGCAGGGTCACGGCTGCTCGCCAAGAAACCCACGGATTTCGGCGATCGCCTCGGCCAGGCCACAACGGAGGACGGGCGCTTCCGGCGGGAACGCTCTCAAAAGCCGCGTCGGCGTTGCTGGCTCCAGGATCACGAAGCACCCCCGGTCACCCGCGCCGCGGATCAGGCGTCCGAACGCCTGCTTCAGCCGGAAGCGAGTGAGAAGGTCGTCATAGCCCTTGCCGAAACGCACGCGCCGCGCCTTGTGCAGGATCGTCGGCTTGGGCCACGGCACCTTGTCGAACACCGCCAGGCGCAGCGAACGACCCGGCACATCGACGCCATCGCGCAAGGCATCGGTACCGAGCAGGCAGGCATTCTCTTCGGCGCGGAACAGATCGACGAGCGCACCGGTATCGAGCTTGTCGACATGCTGCGCATAGAGCGGGATGCCCGCATCGGCGAGCGGTGCCGCGATCTTCTGCTCGACAGCACGCAGCGCACGCACCGCAGTGAACAGTCCCAGCGCACCACCACCCGCTGCGAGGAACAGTTCGCGATAGGCGGCGGCGATCTGGTCGAGGTCGCGGCGGTTCACATCCTTGATGATGAAGATGCGCGCCTGCTCGGCGTATTTGAACGGCGATCCGAATGTTGCGCGCCGCGCCGGCTCGGGCAGATGCGTCGCGCCGGTGCGGACCTCGGCGCTTTTCCAGTCGTCGACCTCCTCGCCGATGTCGCGCAGCGTCGCAGAGGTAATCAGCGCGCCATGCGCCGGCGCCAGTACATCGCGCGCCAGCGGAATCGTCGGATCGACCCAGTGCCGCTCCAGCCCGACATCGACATCGCGGCCATCCTCGCGCGCGATCTCGAACCAGTCGATGAAATCGGCGCTGCGCTCGCCTTCGAGATCGTCCAGCATTGTGATCCAGGTCGGCACGACATAGCGCCCGCGCCAGACAAGGCCGCGCGCCGCCGCCTCGATGCGCGCGCGGCTGAAGCTTTCGAGCTCGACGGTCTTGGCATCCATCTGCTTCTTCAGCGTAGAGGCCAGCCGCATCAGCGGCGCGGCGAGTCTCTTAAGCGCACGCGACAGCTCGCGCGCCGCGTCGCGCATCTCGTCGCCGAGCGGCTGGGTGTCGGCCTCCAGCGTGTAGAGACTCGCCTTGTCGTCACTGCGTGCCAGCACGTGCTGGTAGGCGGCCGCGAGGAACACCTCGCCCGGTCCGCGCGGGCCGCCGCCATGCAGCCGCGACATCCAGCCTTCGCCGCACAGCACGCCCGACATCGAGATGCATTCGTCGACCGCGTTCTGCGCTTCGGGATCGTCCAGCGTCAGGTCGCGCAATCGTTCCTGCAGGCCGCGCATCCGTGTGCGGGCGCGGCCTTCAGGTCCGCGGATCCAGCGCCGCAGCTCGGCCATCTCAAGACCCGACACCAGCGGCGCGAAGCCACTGTCGGCGGCGTCGAACAGATGATGACCTTCGTCGAACACATAGCGCACGCGGCGCTCCGGCGGCGTGTCGGTTGTCTCGTCAATCGAGAGCCAGTCCTGCGACGCCTGCGAGATCACCAGCGCATGATTGGCGACGACGATCGGCGCATGCCGCGCGCGCCGGATCGCGCGTTCAATGAAGCACGAGCGGTAGTGGGGGCAGGCGGCATAGACGCATTCGCCGCGGCGATCGGTGATCTCGCTGAGCGGCATCGACGAGCCGAGGAACGCCGGAAAGCCCGCGCCCGACACATCGCCATCCGACGTGGCGCCGACCCAGCGTGCAACAAGGCCGGTGGCGACGCTGCGCTGTCCGGGAGCAAGCGCAGTGCGCTTGGCCGCTTCCTCGAAATTCAGCAGGCAGAGGTAGTTCTCGCGCCCCTTGCGCACGACCGCCTTCTCGGCGCGCTCTTCGGGATCGGGATAGAGATGCGCGATCTCCTGCACGATCTGGCGTTGCAGATTGCGCGTGTAGGTCGAGATCCACAGACCGGGCCCATTGCGCTCGGCCCACAGCGATGCCGGCGCGAGATAGCCCAGCGTCTTGCCGACACCGGTCCCCGCTTCGACCAGCGCCACTTTCGGCGCGCCCTGCGTGTCGCGCGCGCTGAACGCGTAGGACGCAGCTTCGGTGTACGAGGCCTGCTCCGGCCGCAGTTCGCCCATGCGATGGACAAGCTCGGCAAGACGGCGCTGCGCGTCGTCGGCGCTGACCGGCAGCGAGCCGGGTTTTGCCGGCGCGGCATCGTCTTCCCACACCGGCAGGCCGCGCCAGGTATCGAGACCTGCGATCGGCGATTGCTTCGCTTCGGGCTCGCCGAGTACGGCGCTGATCACTGGTCCCCATTTCCATCCCGCGCGCGTCAGCGTGGCGGCCAGCGCGCGCATCGGCGCGGCGGCTTGCGGCGGCGCGTGATGGAGCAGATCGACCAGCGCGATAGCGGCATCGCGCAGACTCTTCGCCTGTTCATCGGCGCGATGCGGCAACGGCAGGCCAAGTGCGCGGGCGAGACCCAGCGCGCTCGGCACACAGGGCGCGCCGGGCTTAACAAAAGCAAACAGCTCGAGCACATCGAACAAGGCCGCGGCGAGCGGCGTCTTCAGGCGGCCCGAGACGAACGCGGCGTGCGCAACCAGCACGTTGCCCGACCGGAAAATCCGGCGTGCGTCATCAAGCGGAATGCGCCGGCACTCACCGTCGTCCGCGCACAGCACAGCACCGCCCGGTGCCGGTACCAAAGCGGGCAGGCGGCGCCAATCCGTGGCTGCGGGAATCGGGTCTTGCGGCATGGAGGGCGATCATGCGGAACGCGACGGCGAATGAAAGTGCGTCAAAGAAGTTTCGATTTGTGGCCTCATTCCGGACGGAGTCCATGCGTGCATCGCGGAGGCTTCCGTTTTCAGCGCGCGGTACGGAATCCGGGCGTCGAGTGAGAAGCGTTTTCGATTCGCCGGGGGACAAACGGCTTACGAAGGGTGCGAGAAAATACTTCAGACCGCACTGTCAGGCGTGCGCGGGCGGGTCTCGGGCGTTCATGCTGGCTCCAGTTTCCCAGGCAAACAGGCACAAAAAAACGGCCCGCGAAAATCGCGAACCGTCTGCCTGCACCTATGGGGATTTAACTTAGATGGTGACTGCAGAGACTCGGTTCAAGAGGGAATGCCCAGCGCGATATCCCTCGGCACCACTGTCGTAATCGCCGCCCTGACAGTGTGGATGATTGACGCGCTGCATCAACGGGCCTAGCTTCGGCGCCCTTTCAAACACACTAAGACTGAGTATTTCCAATGCCTTCCGGCACTTCGATCCCGTTCAACCCGCCTCTGGCCGAGGCCGCGCGCGCGTGGCCGTTCGAGGAGGCGCGCAAGGTTCTCGCGCGGGTGAAGAAGAAGCAGGCGAAAGGCGAGACGGTCAAAGAGGTCCTGTTCGAGACCGGTTACGGTCCTTCGGGCCTGCCGCACATCGGTACCTTCGGCGAAGTCGCGCGCACAACATGGGTGCGCCACGCTTTCCAGATGATGTCGGATATCCCCACGCGCCTTATCGCGATGTCGGACGACATGGACGGCCTGCGCAAGGTGCCGGACAACGTGCCCAACAAGGAGATGATGGCGGCCAATCTCGGCAAGCCGCTGACCGCGATCCCCGATCCGTTCGGCACCGCCGACAGCTATGGCCACAACATGAATGCGCGGCTGCGCGCGTTCCTCGACACGTTCGAGTTCGACTATGATTTCCGCAGTTCCACGGACATGTACAAGTCCGGCGTCTATGACGCCGCGTTGCTGCATGTGCTGGCGAATTACGACAAGGTGATGGATGTCATGCTGCCGACGCTGGGCGAGGAGCGGCAGCAAACCTATTCGCCGTTCCTTCCTGTCAGCCCGCATTCCGGCAAGGTGTTGCTCGCGCGCGTCGTCCGCCACGATGTCGGCAAGGGCACGATCACCTATATCGAGGAAGACGGCAGCGAGGAGACGGTCCCCGTCACCGGCGGTCATTGCAAGCTGCAGTGGAAACCCGATTTCGGCATGCGCTGGGCGGCGCTTGGCATCGACTACGAGATGTACGGCAAGGATCACCTGCCGTCGCAGCCGCTTTACGATTCCATCTGCCGCATCGCCGGCGGACTGCCGCCCGAGCATTTCGTGTATGAGCTGTTCCTCGACGACAAGGGCCAGAAGATCTCCAAGTCGAAAGGCAATGGCCTGACGATCGACGAGTGGCTGACCTATGCGCCGCGGGAGAGTCTGGCGCTCTACATGTTCCAGAAGCCGCGCGTCGCCAAGCGCCTGTACTTCGATGTGATCCCCAAGGCGGTCGACGATTACATTGCGCTGCTCGAGGCCTATCACGCCAATGAGACGGGCGAGGCCGAGCGGATCGAAAATCCGGTCTGGCACATCCATAACGGTCATCCGCCTACGGAGCGTTATCCGGTGAGTTTCGCGCTGCTGCTGACGCTGGTGACGGCGTCGAACGCGCACAACCCGAACATCCTGTGGGGCTTCATCCGTGCCTATGCCCCGCACGCGACGCCCGAGGCTAATCCCGGGCTCGCGAAGCTGGTCGATTTCGCGATTCGCTACTACGACGACTTCGTCAAGCCGACGAAGCAGTATCGCGCGCCGAGCGAGAAGGAACGCACCGCGTTCGCCGATCTCGCGAACCGTCTCGAGGCGCTCGGCGACGAGCGCGACAGCGAGAAGGTGCAGAACGTCGTCTATGAGATCGGCAAGGCGCACGGCTTCGAACCGCTGCGCGACTGGTTCAAGGCGCTCTACGAAGTGCTGTTCGGCCAGAGCGCCGGCCCACGCTTCGGCTCCTTTGCCGCGCTGTTCGGCTGCCGCGAGACCGCTGCGATGATCCGCAAGGCGCTGGCCGGCGAACTGGCGAAGGCCTCTTAGCACTTCACCATCGCGCTCTTTGTCATGGCCGGCTTTATGCCGGCCACCCATACGCACAACTGCAAGACGGAGAGTATGGGTCGCCGGGACAAGTCCGGCGATGACGGGAAATTTTAATATACGAAGGTAACCTTTGTAGTTTTCCTTCGTATCTGCTATACCTCCACCATGAGCAAGCGGCAGACCGACCCCAAAACCTTGCGCGCCACCGCGCTGGCGCTGGAAATCCAGGCTGTTTTCACCCGGCTGAAGCGGCGGTTGCGGGAGCAGGGACATCCGGGTGATCTCACCCAGTCGCAGCTCTCCGTGCTCGGCCATCTCGATCGCGAAGGTCCGGCCACAGTCACCGCGCTCGCCCATGCACAGGGCGTGCGCTCGCAATCCATGGGCGCCACGATAGCGGCGCTCGAGTCTGCCGGCTTCGTCCGCGGCGCACCCGATCCCGCGGACGGCCGGCAGACCATCATTTCGCTCACCGAGAGTTGCCGGAAGTTGATCCGCGATGGCCGCGCCGCGCGTCAGGACTGGCTGTTGCGCGGCATCCAGACACGGCTCTCCGCGCGCGAGCAGGACGAACTCGCGAACGCGCTGGCCCTGCTCAACCGCATCGTCGATCCGAAGGAAAACCCATGACGGTCTCCACCCTCGATCCTGAGACGGCGCTCATTGTCGTCGATCTGCAGAAGGGCATCCTGTCGTTTCCGACGGCGCGCCCGATCGAAGGCGTCGTCGCGAACGCAGCAGCGCTTGCCGACGCATTTCGCGCGAGGCATCTTCCCGTCGTGCTCGTGACGGTCGACGGCACAGCACCGGGGCGGACGGAACAGGCGCGCCGCGCGCCGGCCGTGTTTCCCGAAGGCTTCGCGGACATACTGCCCGAGCTCAAGCAGCAGCCATCCGATCTGACCGTGATGAAGCGCACCTGGGGCGCGTTCACGGGCACGGGACTCGAACAGCAATTGAAGTCACTTGGTGTGACACAGGTGGTCGTCACCGGTGTCTCGACCACGGCTGGTGTCGAATCCACCGCGCGGCAGGCGCATGAGGCAGGCTTCCACGTGACGCTCGCGACCGATGCGATGGCCGACATTAGCGACGAGGCGCACGTGAACAGCGTCACGCGGATCTTCCCGCGCATGGGCGAAACGGGCACGACCGCCGAAATCCTCGCGCTGCTGGAGGCCTGACAATGAACCCGACCCACATCGTGGCGTATTTCTTCGGCGGCGCGTTCCTCTGCAATGCGATCCCGCATCTCGTCAGCGGTGTCATGGGCAAGCCGTTCCAGAGCCCGTTCGCCAAGCCGCCGGGCGAGGGGTTCTCGTCGTCGACCGTCAATGTCCTGTGGGGATTCCTGAACCTGGTGTTCGCCTATCTTCTGCTGTGCCGTGTCGGCGACTTCGATATGCGCGCTTGGGTCGATGTTGTGCCAGCCGCGCTCGGGTTGCTTCTGCTCGGCGTGTTCACGGCGCGCCATTTCGGACGCTTCAATGGCGGCAACAATCCCACGGCATGAACGGCACCTTCCGCGCGCTGAACAGCTACAATTATCGCGTCTGGGCCGGCGGCGCGATCGTCTCCAATGTCGGCACCTGGATGCAGCGCACGGCGCAGGACTGGATCGTCCTCGTCCAGCTGACGCATCACAATGCCACCGCCGTAGGCATCGTGATGGGGCTGCAGTTCGGGCCGCAGGTCGTCCTGCTGCCGTTCACCGGCTGGGCCGCCGACCATCTCGACCGGCGCAAGCTCCTGCTCGCAACACAAGGCGCGATGGGGACGCTCGCATTCGGCCTGGGTCTGCTCACAGTGCTGGGCCTTGTCCAGCTCTGGCATGTCTATGTCTTCGCACTGCTGCTCGGATGCGTCGCCGCTTTCGACTCGCCGGCGCGTCAGACCTTCGTCTCCGATCTCGTCGCCGAGGAGCACCTGTCCAACGCGGTCGCCCTGAACTCGACGTCGTTCAACGCCGCCAGGATGATCGGGCCGGCCATCGCCGGCGTGCTGATAGCGGGCATCGGCACCGGCTGGGTCTTCCTGATCAATGCCTTGTCATTTGCCGCCGTCCTCGCGGCGCTGAACTTTCTTCGTATCCACGAACTCCACGTGCGCATCCGTCCGGCGCGCACGCGCGGCAGCTTTGTGGAAGGCTTCCGCTATGTCTGGCGGCGAGCCGATATCATGGCGGTGCTGGCGATGCTGTTCCTGGTCTGCACCTTCGGTCTCAACTTTCCGATCTTCATCTCGACCATGACGGTCACGGCCTTCCACGCCGGTGCCGGCGAATATGGTCTGCTGTCGTCGATGATGGCGGTGGGCTCGGTAACGGGCGCGTTGCTCTCCGCGCGGCGTGAGTCACCGCGCCTCGGTTTTCTGCTGGGTGGCGCGTCACTGTTCGGTGCGGCTCTGGCTATCGCGGCATTCATGCCGAACTACATGCTGTTCGGCATCGTGCTGATCTTTGTCGGGCTCGCGGCGCAGACGCTCAACACGACGGCGAATGGCGCGATCCAGCTGTGGACGGCGCCCGAGATGCGCGGCCGCGTGATGGCGATCGTGCTGGCGATCGCGTTGGGCGGGACGCCTCTCGGCGCGCCGATGGTCGGCTGGGTGGCGGACAGGTTCGGCCCGCGCTGGGCGCTTGGCGTCGGCGCGGCTTCCGGTTTCGCGGCGGTGCTGGTCGGGCTGGTCTACTTCATCCGGCACCGCGACCTGCGCGTGCGGATCGAGGCGGGACGGCTTCGGGTGACAATGATGCCTACTGCGATGCCCAGATGATCCGGTGCATGAAGACGATCTCGTTCAGCGCGAAGCTGCGTTCCTCGAAAGCCGGATTGAACGATTTCAGTTCGATGCGCTGGGCGGTCTGGCGCGACAGCTGCTTGGCCATCACTTCGCCGGCAGCAGACTTCACCACCACGCGATCGCCACGCCGCACGCTCGCCGAGGGCGAGACCACGATGCGGTCGCCGTCGCGATAGACCGGCAGCATCGACTCACCGGTGATCTCCAGCGCATAGGCGTGCTCGTCGGACAGTTCAGGAAACGGGATCTCGTCCCAGCCCGCGCCGGCGGGAAATCCGGCATCATCGAAGAAACCACGCGCGCCGGCCTGCGCCATGCCGATCAGCGGCACGCTGCGGCTGTAGGAACGCGTGGGGCCACTGCCGCGTCCGATCAGCGAGACGAAATCCTCCATGCTCGCATTCGTTGCTGCGAGAACTTTCGACACACTCTCGGTCGACGGCCAGCGCAGCTTTCCATTGGCGCCGCCGCGCTTGCTCTTGTTAAATGTCGTCGGATCGAGTCCGGCGAGTTTCGCGAGGCCCGAAGGCGAGAGCCCATTGCGGGCGGCGAGCGCGTCGATCGCGCTCCAGATCTGGTTGTGGGTTAGCATCCGAGGTCCGTAAGAAGTCGGTCCGAAATGGGGTTATTGTTCCTAGAAATATGTTAACACTAGGAATTACCACTCGCCAAGGGTACCGGTCTAGGGGATTTTCATGATTTTGGACGCCGCAGCCGGAATTCTGCGGCTTTTGCCAGCCGAAACCGCGCATCGCGCGACGATTTCCCTGACGAGCGCCTTCTCGTCCCTGATACCGGCGCCGCCTGCCGGCTATCCGCGACTGGCTACGCGTGTATTCGGCCTCGACTTCCCCAATCCGATCGGACTGGCCGCCGGCTTCGACAAGGATGCCGAAGTGCCCGATGCGATGCTGCGTCTCGGCTTCGGCTTCGTCGAATGCGGCTCGGTCACGCCGCGCCCGCAGGCGGGCAATCCGAAGCCGCGGTTGTTCCGGCTGCGGGAGGATCGCGCCGTCATCAATCGCATGGGCTTCAACAATGCCGGGATGGAGGCAGCGGCCGCGCGTCTGGAACGTCGCGCGCGACGCGGCATCGTCGGCATCAATATCGGCGCCAACAAAGACTCCAAGGACCGGATCGCCGATTACCGCACGGGGCTCAAGCGTCTGGGACCGCTGGCCGACTATGTGACCGTCAACATCTCGTCGCCGAACACGCCGGGACTGCGCGGCCTGCAAAACCGCGACGAACTCGAACGCCTGCTTGGCGACGTGATGGCGGAGCGCGGCCGCACGCCCGTGCTGGTCAAGATCGCGCCCGATCTAGACGAGGCGGCGCTGGATGACGTGGCCAAGGTCACGATGGCAGCGGAGATCGACGGGCTCATCGTCTCGAACACCACCATCGCGCGGCCGGACTCCCTTCGTAACCCGAGCGCGAGTGAGACGGGCGGCCTGTCCGG
The DNA here is from genome assembly GCA_035943485.1 of Rhizomicrobium sp. Lineage (GTDB taxonomy): Bacteria > Pseudomonadota > Alphaproteobacteria > Micropepsales > Micropepsaceae > Rhizomicrobium. The sequence continues at coordinate 40,766 of DASZCC010000411.1, forward strand.
CGCCCCTCTGCTGACGCCTTCGACCGCCATCCTCCGGGCGATGCGGTCCCGCGTCGGGACATCGCTGGTTCTTGTCGGCGTGGGGGGCATCGCCTCGGGTGCGGACGCCTATGCCAAGATCCGGGCGGGGGCGAGCCTGGTCCAGCTCTACACAGCGCTGACTTTCCAGGGGCCAGGACTGGTCGCCCAGATCGCCGCCGAGCTGGCGCAATGCCTGGAACGGGATGGCTTTTCCCTGGTTTCCGAGGCAGTCGGCGCGGATTCCCGCTGACACAAGCCTCCCTGCCTGTCAAATTTGACGGGGTGTCACCGAGCGCTAGACTCCCGGCAACATTCGTCCAGCAGGATTTCTATGGATACCGCTATCGCCAAGACACCCGCGCCGCGGCAAGAGCCGCTCGGCAAGCGGGAGCAGACCAAGGTGCAGAACCGGGAAATCATCCTGGAAGCCGCCCGCCAGGTCTTCGCCGAAATGGGTTATGGCGCTGCCACGGTACGCGACATCATCCGCGCCACGCCGCTCGCCTCGGGCACGTTCTATAACTACTTCAAGTCGAAGGAAGAGGTTTACCAGGCGATCCAAGACGAGGTCGCGCTGGCGATCCGCCCGCGCCTGCGCGACGAGCGCATGCAGGCCCGCTCGGTGGAGGAGTTCATCTCCGGCACCTTCCGCACCTTCATGGCCTTTGTGGCCGAAGACACCACGCATTTCCGTACCATCCGCCACGCGGCCGACACCACGCGTGTCCGTGTCGACACCCCCGAAGTCGTCGCGGGCTTCGAGGAGCTGCGCGAGGACCTCAAGAAGGCGATCCAGGACGGGCTGTTCCCGCCGGTCGATCCCGATTTCCTGATGGCGTCGATCGTAGGCGTCGCCTTTGAAGTGGGCGAGCGCATGGTGCTGCGCGAGCCGCGCGATCCCGAAGCGGCCGCCAACTTCGCCACCGCGCTGTTCATTGGCGGGCTGCGCACACTGCCCCATGCGTCCTATCCGACGAAGAGCACGGGACTGGCGTGAAGGCCGTCGTCTGCCGGGCGATCGCCGAGGACATCGGCACCCTGCGGCTCGAAGACGTCACGCTCCCGCCGCCGGCGGCCGGACAGGCGCGGGTCCGCATCCGGGCCGCGGCGGTGAATTTCCCCGACATCCTGACCGTGCAGGGCAAGTACCAGCACAAGCCCGAACTGCCCTTCACGCCAGGCACGGAGGCGGCCGGCGATGTGATCGCGCTGGGCGAAGGCGTAACGAATGTCGCGGTCGGCGATCGCGTGATCGTCGGTGGCCTCGGCGGCTATGCGGAAGAGATGCAGGTCCCGGCGGCTGGTTTGCGGAAGATTCCCGATGGCGTGGGCTATGCCGAGGCGGCGGCGTTCACGGTCGCGTATCTCACGGCGTACGTCGCACTTGTGCGCCGCGCCGAATTGCATGCCGGCGAGTGGCTGCTCGTGCATGGCGCGGCCGGCGGTGTCGGTCTGGCGGCGGTCGATCTTGGCCGTGTGCTGGGCGCGAAGGTGATCGCGACGGCGTCGTCGGACGCCAAGCGCGACTTTCTCAAAGAGTACGGCGCCGATCATGTGCTGCCATCGTCCGGCTTCCGCGAGCAGGTGAAGGCGATCACCGGCGGCGAGGGCGCCAACGTGATCTACGATCCGGTGGGCGGCGACGTGTTCGACGAAAGCACCCGCTGCATCGCCTTCGACGGCCGCATCACGATCATCGGCTTCACCAGCGGTCGCATCCCGTCGATCGGCGTGAATATGCCGCTGATCAAGGGCTACTCCATCATGGGCGTCCGCGCCGGCGAATACGGCCGCAAATTCCCGCAAAAGGGCCGCGAGAACATGGACGCGATCATGGGATTGCTTGCCGAGGGGAAAATTCGTCCGCATGTGCATGCGCGGTTTCCGCTCGCGCGTGCGGTAGATGCGATGCGCACTCTGCAGGACCGGAGCGTGATCGGGAAGGTCGTGATTGAGCCGTAGCGCCCACTTAACCTCCCCCTCGTGGGGAGGTCGAAATTTGCAAAGCAAATTTCGGGTGGGGGGAAGTGCGGGGCGACGAGAACCCCCACCCGAAAAATCGCTGCGCGATTTTGTCGACCTCCCCACAAGGGGGAGGTTAGAAATCAGTTCAGGCTATCAAGCGCTTTCAGCACCGCGCTTGCCATGTGTGTCGTCGACACCTTCGTCTTGCCCGGTTGCATGATGTCGGCGGTGCGGATGCCGTCGGCGAGGACGCGGTCAACGGCGCGCTCCAGCAGCGCCGCATCTTCGATGCGGCCGAAGGAATAGCGCAGGCACATCGCGAAGGAGAGGATGCAAGCGATCGGGTTGGCGATGCCCTGGCCGGCGATGTCGGGAGCCGAGCCGTGGATCGGTTCGTAGAGTGCGTGCTGCTTGCCGTTGGCATCCTTGGCGCCTAGCGAAGCTGACGGCAGCATGCCGAGCGAGCCGGTGAGTTGCGCCGCTTCATCAGAGAGAATGTCGCCGAACAGATTGTCCGTCACGATGACGTCGTAGCGCTTGGGGTTGCGCACCAGCTGCATGGCGCAACTGTCGGCGAGTTCATGCGTCAGCGCGACGTCGGCGAATTCCTTGGCATGCACGCGCGTCACTACTTCGCGCCACAGTACGCCCGACATCATCACGTTCGATTTCTCGGCCGAGACGACACGCTTGTTGCGCAGCCGCGCCAGCTCGAACGCAACGCGCGCGATGCGCTCGATCTCATGTGTCGTGTAGACCTGCGTGTCGACGGCGCGCTTCTGGCCGTCCGGCAGGTCGGTGATCTCTTTCGGCTCGCCGAAATAGACGCCACCCGTCAGCTCGCGCACGATCAGGATATCGAGGCCGGCAACGATCTCCGGCTTGAGGCTGGACGCATCCTTCAGCGCGTCGAAACACAGCGCCGGACGCAAATTGGCAAACAGGCCAAGGTCCTTGCGCAGACGCAGCAACCCACGCTCTGGCCGCTTGTCGAACGGCAGGCCATCCCATTTGGGGCCGCCGACCGCGCCGAACAGCACGGCGTCAGCCGTAAGCGCCATTTGCACCGTGGCGTCAGGTGCAGGCGTGCCAAGCGTCTCGAACGCGATACCGCCGATCGCAGCGTCTTCCGTCGAGAACGCGAGGTTGCGGTTCTGCGCGAACCAGCCAAGCACGCGGCGTGTCTCCTCGATGACTTCGGGGCCGATCCCGTCGCCTGGCGTCAGCAGAATTCGATATGTCATTTGCGCATCCGTGCGAGGCGTTCGGCAGTCTCGGGCCCGCGTCCTTCGCTGCGATGGACTTCGTGAGCAAGGCCGGTCTTGAGCGGCAGGCCGTCGGTGTCGTCGATCAGCTTCTTGATGGCGCGGCTGGAGCGCCAGGAATTCGCAAGCACATCGGTGGTGAATTTCGCCACGGCGGCATCCAGCTCGGCATCGGGCACGCAGAAATTCGCAAGGCCCATCGTCTCGGCTTCTCGACCAGAATAGAACCGCGCCGAGAACGACATCTCCAGTGCCTTGGCGCGGCCGATGCGGCGCGGCAAGCGCTGCGACAGGCCCCACACCGGCACCAGATCCCACTTGCCATGCGTATCGCCGAACTTCGCGCTCTCGCCGGCGATGATGATGTCGGCCGCAAGCGCCAGTTCGAGTCCGCCGGTCAGGCAATGTCCTTGCACCGCCGCGACCACGGGCATCGGCAAGCTCGCGAGCCCTTCGATCGTGATGCTGCGCATCCGCGAACTGTCGCCGCCTTCGAACACCGCGCCGAGATCGCCCAGATCATTGCCGGCGCAGAAGCTACGGCCGTTGGCCTTGATCAGCACGCAGCCAATGAGCGCGCTGTGCTCCTGAATGTACTCGACGCTCTCGGCGAGTCCCTTGAAGCTTTCGCCGCTCAGCGCGTTTAATTTGTCGGCGCGATTGAGCGTCAGGGTGCAGAGGCCGTCCTTGACCTCACGGAGGACCGCGTCGCTCATAGCCAGGGCGTGTGCTGTTTGCGCGCGGATTCGAAGTCGGTGATCTTCGCTTCGTTGCGCAGGGTGAGGCCGATATCGTCCCAGCCGTTCAGCAGGCACTGCTTGCGGAACGGATCGACGTCGAACTTGATACAGCCGCCATCGGGGCCGCGAATCTCCTGCTTCTCAAGGTCGATCGAGACCGTCGCGTTCGAACCGCGTGATGCATCATCGAGCAGCAGATCGATCTGCTCCTGCGGCAGGGTGATCGGCAGCACGCCGTTCTTGAAGCAGTTGTTGAAGAAGATGTCCGCGAAGCTCGGCGCGATGACACAGCGGATGCCGAAATCGAGCAGCGCCCAGGGCGCATGCTCGCGCGATGAGCCACAGCCGAAGTTAGCGCCAGTGATGAGGATCTGCGCGTTCTTGTAGGCCGGCTTGTTGAGCACGAAATCCGGGTTCGGGCTGCCATCGGCCTTCGTCCGCATCTCATGGAAAAGCGCCGAGCCGAGGCCGGTGCGCTTGATCGTTTTCAGGAATTGCTTGGGAATGATCATATCGGTGTCGACGTTGATCATGGGCAGCGGCGCGGCTGTGCCGGAGAGCGTCTTGAAGGGTTCCATAGCGGGCGGACCTTAGCGGCCTAACGGTTCAGGTCGCAAGCGGCTCGGTGTCATGGAAACGCTTCAGGTCCACGATCCGGCGGCCCTGCGGCGATACGGACAGCACGTCGACAAAGCGCTGGTCCCAGACGATTTCGTCCGGATAATACGAGTGGCGCGCGTAAATACGGTCGGCCAGGATTTCGTCCACGCCGCTCAGCATCAGGATGATTTCCATCTGCTGGTCGTAAAGCATGTCGGCGGTGACGCCATAGAGCGGGCTGTTCTCGTCGATCGTGTGCATAATGCTCCACGATAACGCGAACAGCGAGCTGCGCGAGCGCACCGGCACAAGCTCGGTGAAGCGGCGCATCGAGATGCCTTCGCGCGTAACCTGCTGATGCGCGAGCGAGAGGCGAATCTCCGCGTCGATGATCTGGTTGCCGCGCTGGTTGGCGGCGCGGAAGATGAGCGTCGGCACGCCTTCGAACGGCGCGATGATCGCGACCCTGGAGAACACGACGCGCGCGAATGGCCGCGAGAAGCGCGCGAAGATGATGCCGGTGAACAGCGCGATGGTCAGGATGCCGAAGAACGCCTCGATGCACAGGATGATGTTGGCGTAGATCGATTGCGGCACGAACACGGTGTAGTTGACCGAGCCCATGGTCTCGATGCTGAACAGGAACGCGTCCCAGAAATTGCCGTGCCGCGCATGCGCCAGCCCGCCGGGATCGGCAAGGTAGAGCAGGGCGAAGATGATGTTGATCGACGTGAAGAAGGCGGCGAGGCCGAGGAAGAACGCCCACCACGGTGCGGTCAGCACGCCATGATAGAGGTCAGTGAACCGCGTCCTGTCCTGCCCTTTGACAATGGCAATGCGCCGCCCGCGCGGCTCACGCGCAAGGCTGCGTCTGATCGAGGGCTGCGGTGTTTTCGGGTCGCTCACGCGGTGAGGATTACACCATCTTGGTGCGGAAAAAAGTAACTCCTGTTTCACATCCCCAATCGTCATGGCCGGCCTCGTGCCGGCCATCCATACGCACAACTGCATCACGGAGCGTATGGGTCACCGGGACAAGCCCGGTGATGACGGAAGTTGAGGGTGTGAACGAAGGGGATCAGGACGCTGAGAGTGGCGCGGGCTGCCCATGAAGCAGACCCTCAACACTCAAGTCCTCGTCGATCGTTGGCCAGTGGATGCCATGACCAGCCGCACTTGGCTCCCAGGTATTGCGATCCGACGCCGGTGCCGCCTTCAGACGCGGAAACCATTCAAGTGGCGCGCTGATCTGGCGCCCATCCCGCAGCACAACTGTAAGCGCGGCATCGGACACGCGGACGTCGACGACACGAAGGTCAGCCTTCGGCATTTCAGGACGCGCGCCCCGCCGCCTTCAGATATGCCGCCCAGCGCATCCGGTACTCCCGACCCAGTTCGTGCAGGTAGTCCCAGCTGAACAGGCCGGTGTCGTGGCCGTCGTCGAAGGTGATGCGCAGGGCGTAGTTGCCGACCGGCTCCAGCGCGCGGATCGTCACGGCTTCCTTGCCGGTGACGGTCTTCTTCTGCTGTCCGCCATGGCCCTGCACTTCGGCGCTGGGCGATTCCACGCGCAGATATTCAGCGGCCAGTTCGAAGCGCTCGCCGGTGTCATAGCTGACAACCAGGGCGGTCTTCGCCGGATTGAGCCGGATCTCCAGCGGCCAGGGCCGCGTAGCTCCTTCGGTCACAGCTGTTCCTGTTCCGCTTCGGTCAGCTGGCGCGCTTCGCCGGCCAGCATGATCGGCACGCCCTTGCGGATCGGATAGGCGAGGCCGGCCTGCTTGCTGACGAGCTCCTGTTTTTCCTTGTCGTAGATCAGGAGGCCCTTGGTGAGCGGGCAGACCAGGATTTCGAGCAGCTTGGGATCGGTGTCCATCAGTTGACCGAGGTCGGGCCGATATTCGTGCCGGCCATTTCCAGCAGCGCTAGAAGCGTGCGCACGCGGTCTTCCCAGTGCGGCGCCTCGAGCAGCGCCTGTTTCTCGGCCGGCTCGAACGGGCACAGCATGGCGAGTGCGTTGACCAGCGTTTCGGCCGGCGCGTTCATCACGCTCTTCCAGTCGGCCTTCAGATCGCGGCGCGACAGATAGCCGGTCAACGCCTCGATCATCCGCTCGCGCGGAAATTCGCCGTCGCCGGTTTCGACGAGGTCGCCGGCAAAGGGCGAGAAGTCCGGCTTCACGGCGCGGAACAGCGCCGGCGTGTCGAGCTCCTCCGCCACGCGGAAGCGGCAGATGCCGGACAGCGTGACGAGATAGCGGCCGTCATCGGTTTCGCGATAGGCGGTGATGCGCCCGGCGCAACCGATTGCCGACAGGTTCGGCTTCAGCGTCTTCTCCTCGTTCTCGTTCGGCTGGATCATGCCGATGAGCCGGCTGCCCGAGATCGCGGATTCCACCAGCGCCAGATAGCGCGGCTCGAACACGTTGAGCGGCAATTGCCCGCGCGGCAGCAGAAGTACGCCGCTCAAGGGGAAGATGCCGATGGTGCGCGGCAGGTCGTCGGTCGAATGATAGCGGCCAGCCATGAGGGACCTCACGAAAAGAGGATGGAAGAAAGCCTGCGGCGAGCGTCGATGGTGCGCGGATCGGTCGGGCCCATCGCCTCGAACAGCGTCACGAGATGCTTGCGCGCCGCTTCCTCGTTCCACTTGCGGTCGCGCTTCACGATTTCGAGCAGCGCCGTCAGCGCGCCCTCGCGATCGCCCTTGGCATCTAGCGCAAGCGCGAGGTCGTAGCGCGCCTGATGATCCTTGGGATCGGCGGCGAGCTTTGCTTCGAGCGGTGCGGTGTCGCCGGCGTCCTTCGTCCGCTCGCGCAGGGCGAGTTCGGCCTCTACCGCGCGGATCGCTTCATCGCTGGCACCATCGGGACGTACAAGTTGCAGCGTCGAGCGGGCGCGTTCGACATCGCCGCTCTTCAAGTAGCAGCGCGCCAGTCCGGCGACCGCTTTCGGATTGCCGGGCTCATCCTGCAGCACATGCGCGTAGGCCTGCGCTGCGTCGCCCACTTCACCGGCCGCGAACGCGTCGTCAGCGGCGGCGAGAACTTCGGCGGCATGATCGTGACCGCCATGCGCGCCCGGCGCGCCGCCGCCGGCGAGCTGCTGCACGAAGCTGCGCACCTGGCTGTCCGGGATCGCGCCCATGAAGCCGTCAACCGGCTGCCCATTGCGGAACGCATAGACCGTCGGGATCGACTGGATGCGAAGCTGCTGCGCGATCTCCTGGTTCTCGTCGATGTTGACCTTGACGAGCTTCACCGCGCCATTGGCCTCGTTGACCGCTTTCTCAAGCGCCGGGCCAAGCTGCTTGCACGGGCCGCACCATGGTGCCCAGAAGTCGACGATGACCGGCACTTCGCGCGAGGCTTCGAGCACGTCGGCCGCAAAGGTCTCCAGCCCGACATCCTTGATGTGCGGGCTCGCATTCGCGGCGGCTTCGCCCGCGGGTTTCGCCGATGCGACGGGCCGTCCGGAAGGTCCGATCAAAGCCATGACAGTCCTGTTCCTTGTCTGAAGTCCTAAATGTGGGCGTTGGCGCGTCGAAAGAAAAGGCCTGATACACGCCGCGCCTTGAACCCGTCTTAATCCCGCTTCACCATCCGGTTTTTAGGCAAATACCGGGGGCGAAATTGACTGTCCGATTCTGGAACTGGCTGCGTGCGGCTCTTTTTGTTCTGCCGCTCGCGGTGTCTGCCGCGCACGCGCTGCCGGTGGCCAAGAAATCGCTGGCGATCAAGAACAAGGATATCGAGGCGTCGATCCTGTATCCCCAGACCGGCAACAAGGCGATCGACGGCGTGATCACGCGCTATGTCTGGGACACGATGGCCACCTTCAAGGGATACACCAAGGACAAGCAGGCGGACGAGAACGCCTACACGCTGGATGTCTCTTATACTGTGGAGCGCAATGACGGCCGCATGTTCGGCGTCGTGTTCTCGGAAGGCACCTTCACCGGCGGCGCGCATCCCAACAGCAACACGGTCACCTTCAACTTCCTGCTGCCGGATGGCGCGCAGGTCTTCCTGCCCGAGATCGTCGACGGCCAGCGCGGCATCGTTCGCATCAGCGCCCTCACGCGCGCCGACCTCGACAAGCGTATCGGCACCGGAACGGATGCCGCGTCCGATCCCGACACGATCGCCACCGGGACCACACCGCTAGCGAACAACTTCGAGGCCTTCATCTGGCTGCCGGATCGTGTGCACATCTATTTCCCCGCCTATCAGGTCGCGTCCTATGCCGCCGGCCCGCAGGAGAGCTTCGTGCCGCTCGGTGCTTTAAAGTCCGTGATCCGCTCCGACTGGCGCGCGCCGCAAGCCTCGTTCGACTGCCACAAGGCGGGCTCGCCGATCGAGCATGCGGTCTGCGCCGACGCCGCGCTGGCCCGTCTCGATCGCCAGGTGGCCGAGGCGTATCAGATGAAGCTGCGGAATGCCTATGAGGACAAGGAGAAGGTCGCGGTGCGGCAGGCGCAGCGCGACTGGCTTGCCTTGCGCGACAAGGAGTGCGGCGCCGTCGCGGCGTGCCTGACGAAAGCCTATCGCGACCGGCTCACCGTGCTGACCGCCGTGCAGTGAGACTCTCACGCCGCCAGTTTCTCGGCACCGCTGCCGCCTTCGCGGCCATACCTGCGTTCGCCGCGCCGCAATTCGATCTCGACGTCGCGATCGTCGGCGGCGGCGTGGCCGGCACCTATGCCGCGTGGCGTCTGCAGCGCCAACGGCCGGGGCTTAGCATCCGCCTGTTCGAGGCCAGCGACCGCATCGGCGGACGCCTGCATTCGATCGCCTTCCCGCAGGCGCCGCATCTTGTCGTCGAGGCCGGCGGCATGCGCTTTCTTGAGGCGCATCGCCATGTGACAGGCCTCGTCAAGCAGCTGGGACTGACCGCGCGCGAATACCCGATCGATCGCGACTATGACCGCGTGATGCTCCGTGGACGGAATTTCTCACTGAAAGAGGTCCACGACGGCGAGGCGCGCTTCCCCTATCGCATCCCGCACGCCGACCAGCTGCCCACCGCCGACTATTTCGACCGCGCCGTGGAGCGCACATTGCCCGGCGCCCGCAAGATGTCCTCCGCCGAGTGGCACAGGCGGCGCGCGCAATATCTCGCGACGCGCAACGAGACCAACCGCGCGCTTCTCCGCAAAGGCATGAGCGCGGAGGAGCTGGCGTTCACGATCGACGCGTCGGGCTATGGCGACTGGATCGACGGCGAGACCGGCCTCGACGAGCTCGACTACTATTTCGACCATGACGACGAGAGCAAACCGTTCTTCACGCTGGTCGGCGGCTATCAACAGCTGCCGCTGACGCTGGCGCAGCAGGCCGGCGCGATCGTGACAACGCAGGCGCGAGTCGCAAGCCTGCGCGCGGACCAGGGCGGCTATCAGCTCGCGATCGTCGGCGGCAACGGCCGTCGGACAGCGTTGCGCGCGCGCAAGGTGATCCTCGCCCTGCCGCGCCGCGGCATCGAGCGCATCGCGGATTTCCCGGACGCGCATCGCTTCACGCCGCTGATCCGATCGGTGACGCCGATCCCGGCGTGCAAGAGCCTGCTGCTCTATCAGCGCCCGTGGTGGAACGATCGCGGCATCCGGGAGGGCCGCTCGGTCACCGACATGACGGCGCGGCAGTTCTATGTGCTCGGCGCCGAGGACACGCGGCGGCCGGAGGAAGCGGCCAACGGCTATGGCGTGCTGATGGCCTACAGCGACATGGCATCGGTGGCGCAGTGGAAGCGCCTTGTGCCGCACGCCGATGCGTCGGGCTTCTCGGCGCTCGCTGGCAATTCGGCACTGGCGCGCGAAGTCCACCGCCAGGCGACGCTCGTGCTGGGCAAGACGGCGCTCAAGCCGCTGGCCGCGCGCTTCCAGGACTGGACGGTCGATCCGCATGGCGGCGGCTGGCACTACTACGCCCTCGGCCATGACGGCGTGGCGGACGCCGATGCGATCCTGAAGCCGATGGCGGATCGCGATCTGTTCGTGTGCGGCGAGGCCTACTCGCACGCGCAAGGTTGGGTCGAAGGCGCGCTGGAGCGGACGGATATGGTGCTGAAGCGGTGGTTTGGTCGATAAGACCCGTATGACTGAAGCTTCGCCATGCGGTGTCTCATTGGCGTGTCCCCGCAAAGGGGCCGGCGTCTAGCGCTGAGACGTGCTGCAACGGTACCATTTCGACATGTGCGGAAAATTCACGGCGATGGCGTCATGGGCTGAAGTGGTTGATTTCAGCCAGCCGCTAGGCATCGTCACCGGCGGTAATGATCAGGTTGTAAGTTTCCGCGTTGGTAGCATGATCCCGGTCATTGTCTTCGATAGCGAATTGCAGGAGCGGTTGGTTATCCCGATGCAATGGGGCTTTCCGCACAAGACCAAGCGGCTTGATCCGATCCATTGCCGTTCGGAAACAATCGACGTGCGCCCGACATTCGCCCCGCTGTTTGCTGGCGGGAGGCGTGGAATTGTTGTCGTTCAAACCTTCAATGAGGGCGAGGAAGTCGGCAAGAAGACGATCCAGCACGTCATCGACCCCAAGGCTGACGCGCCGCTCGGGTTTCCCGTTCTCTGGAACAAGTTCGACATCGGCGGCCGTGAAATATTCGCGTGCGTGCAGATCACAGTCCCTGCAAACCAGCTCATCAGCACGATCACGGACAGGATGCCGGCGTTCCTGCGCCCTGAGGATTGGCCGAAGTGGCTCGGCGAGATTCCGGCGACGGCGAGCGAGCTGAAAGCCATGCTCAAGACGGTGGAGCGCGTCAGCTGGACCATGACTCGCGAAGAAGCGGCCAAGGGCAAGAAGCCTGTCGTTTCCGATCCGACGCCAGGACTATTCTAAGGGCATTTCTGCCTGACACGCCCTCTACTAGGAACAGAGTCCCACACCTGCCATAATGATGATTCCCTGATGACTCCTTGACAACAGCCTCCTTGATGACTTTATGATGATCACCAGGGCCGATGAACAGGCCCGAACATCAGGAGCAGTACATGAGCAAGATTGGAGTGGGCGTCGGCGAGGATTTTCCGGTCGATGACGGTCCGGAACGCGGCGAACGCGAGGAGGGCCGCGGCGGACGCGGCGAACGGGACTGGGATGCCGAATACGCGGCGCGCCATGAGGCGCATCGGCGGTGGCATGAACAGCGCCGCGAATGGAAACGGCAGTGGAAGGAACAGTGGCGCGCCCAGCGTCATGCTTTCCACGAAGCGAATGCGGGCGGCGGCGCCTATGCCGGCGGCGGTCATGGCTACTACGGCTATCGCCGCGGGCCGCGGATCAGCTGGCAGCTGATCGTGCCGCTGCTGGCGCTGTGCGGGATCATCGCGCTGGTCGGCTTTGCCTTCACGCATATCTACGCGCTGCTGGGCATCATCATCGTCACGGCGCTGATCTTCGCCTATCGCCGCGGCATCGATCCGTTCGATTTCGACTTCTTCCACGATCACCACAGAGGCCCGCCGTCGGCACCCAAGGCGCCGGACGCGAGCCCGAACCAGACTCAGAACAAGCAGGACAACACCTAATATGCACAGACATCGTCACCGCCACGGTCGCTTTGAAGGCGTCGCAGCAGACGCCATGCGCGCCGCCGCCGACGCCATGGAGAACAACCCCGAGCGCACCACCACGCGCGTTCAGCTCGAGCTGCCGCCCCAGGCCATGGAGCGCCTGCAGAAGCTGAAGGAGAAGACCGAGGCTGCGTCCTATGCCGAAGTCATCCGCAACGCGCTGCGCATCTTCGAGGCGCTGGTGCAGGAACACGATGCCGGCGCGGAGTTTCAGCTGAAACGCCCAAACGGCGAAACCGTCGCTTACCGGATCTTCGTCTGATGAACGCGCCCGCCTCGCCGCTCGCGCAGTTCGGATCCTTCCTGGCACGCAAGGGCCGCCGCGTCTGGCGGCTCACCGTGACCGCGAAGGAACAGATCACGCCGCGCATGACGCGCGTCCGCTTTTCGGGCTCCGATCTCGACGAGCTGGTGTGGAAACGCGGCCAGGATCTGGTGATCGAATTGCCGGACGGCGGCGGGCAGATCGCGCGGCGGCACTACACGATCCGCCAGCACGATCCCAAGGCGCGGACGCTGGCGATCGATTTCGTCCAGCATGGCGACAGTCCGGCGGGCCGCTGGCTCGCCGGCGTCAAGCCGGGCGATGCGATCGAGGGCGCCGGCCCGCGCGGTCACACGTATCTCCACGACGCGGAATGGCACCTCTTCATCGGCGACGAGACCTGCATCCCGGGAATCTTCGCGATGGTCGAGGCGCTGCCGCGTGGCGCGAAGGCCCATGTGTTTGTCGAAATCGCCGACGAGGCCGAGAAGCAGACAGTGGAGACCGCCGCCGACGCGTCGATCCGCTGGATCGTCCGCAACGGCGACGCGCTCGAGGCGGCTGTCGCGGCCTTCGCGCTACCGCCGGGACGCGGCCATGCCTATGTGATCGGCGAGACGTCGAAAATCCGCACCATCCGGCACGGACTGCTGGCGCGCGGCCTTGGCAAGGATCAGATTTCCGCCGAAGGTTACTGGCGACCCGGCCGCGTCGGCGGTCACGATCACGTCTGAGAGACGCATGGCGCTTCGCATCGTCGAATGCCGCTCACCCAATCACGATGAGCGTCCGAAGGGCGCGCCCATCGACATGCTTGTGCTGCATTACACCGGCATGCGGACGGCCGACGAGGCGCTCGCGCGGCTCACCGATCCGGCGGCCAAGGTGTCGGCGCATTACACGATCGGGCGCGACGGACGGGTCTATGCCCATGTGCCGGAGCCGCTCCGCGCCTGGCATGCCGGGTTGTCGTGGTGGGCGGGCGAGACCAACGTCAACGCGCGCTCGATCGGCATCGAGCTGGTCAATCCCGGCCACGAGTTCGGCTATGAGCCGTTCCCCGAAGCGCAGATCGCGGCGCTGATGGATCTCGCGCGCGGCATCCTCGCGCGCCATCCCATCCCGCCGGCCCGCGTGGTCGGCCATTCCGATGTCGCGCCGGCCCGCAAGCTCGATCCCGGCGAGCTCTTCCCGTGGAAGACGCTCGCCGAATTCGGCATCGGGCTGTGGCCGCATGTGAAGTTCACCGACCGGCGCGAATGCAACGCTGCCGACCTGGCGCGCTTCGGCTACGGCATTCCTCCGCATACGGAGGTTCCGCTCGACGTCGTGATTTCCGCTTTCCAGCGCCATTTCCGTCCCGCCGAGATCAACGGCCTATGGGACGGAGAATGCGCGTCGGCGCTGGCGACATTGCTGTCGCCGCGCGCCGTATCGCCTCAGTGACGCGAGGCGTTGCGACTGTCCTGGGTCTGCGTCGCGCGCAGGCCGCTCAGTCCGTGCTTGTCGATGGCGCGCTGCCACGACAGGAATTCTTCGACTGACAGCGTATAGCGATTGCAGGCTTCGTCGAGGCTGATCAGTCCGCCCCGGACCGCCGCCACAACTTCCGCCTTGCGCCGCGGCACCCAGCGCTTGGTATGCGCTTGCGGCAGGTTGTCTATCGTCAGCGGCCGTCCATCAACGCCCATCACGGCCACAAATCCACGTCCAGCTCGTTCCATTTTTCTTGCTCCTTGCAGGCTTCTCACACGTGCGAGAGTCCGTTCCAGATCAATGCGTTCCGACGGAACTTGTGCGAAGAGAAAACGGGTTAATGAACGGCAAATACCTTCGCTAAATTGCGCGATGTGTTCCCAGATCGAACGTGAGAAGCGGCAGAAAGCGGCCCGGTATCGCATCCGACGGTGCATCACCGATGCGTTGCGCACCCATGCGAAGATAGAACGCTTCAGCATGCGGATCGGCGAGAATGGAAAGTCGCAACGCGCCGAGGTCACGCGCCAGTGTTGCAATGTCCCCGAACAGGACACGTCCGACACCGGTTCCGATCGCCGACGGTTCGACGAACATGTGCAGCAGATCGAACGCGCCATACTCGAGCGGTTCGAGCGACGCCATGCCGAGGATCTGTCCACTGCTTTCGGCGACAAGCACGCGGCCAGTCTCGATGAGAGACGGCGCGATGGTCAGCGACGCATCGGACAGCGCCATGAATTCCGCGTCATAGCCCCAATGCGCCTTGGCGCGCTTGCACAGGGCGCTCAAAGCGGCGGCTTCGTCGGTCCTGGCGGGGCGGACTGTCATTTGCTGCATCGCTGGACTATATATCCGCCCGCGTCAGATGGCCGGATGGCCGCGGCTCTTCGCAAGAAGGGTCGAGGAAAGTCCGGGCTCCACGGAAACACGGTGACGGATAACATCCGCCGGGGGTGACCCCAGGGATAGCGCCACAGAAATGACACCGCCTAAGACCCTAAAGGTCCGGCAAGGTTGAAATGGTGCGGTAAGAGCGCACCGCGTCCTTGGCAACAAGGGCGGCTTGGCAAGCCCCACCGGGAGCAAGACCAAATAGGGATGGCAATTGATCCGTTTCCGGATCGTCGTCCGGGTCGGTCGCGTGAGGTGTGCAGCAATGCACATCCCAGAGGAATGGCCATCTATCCGCGCAAGCGGTGGACAAAACCCGGCTTACAGGCCATCTGACGCAACTTCTTCTTCTAGCCGCGCGCGATGCGCAGCTGCTTTAGCCCGCGGAAGAATGGCAGCCCGCGCCACTCGGGCTTGGCCGTCGCATCGGCAAGCTGCGCATTCGGGAAGCGCTGGAAGAAGGACAGGATGCCGACCTGCGCTTCCATCCGCGCCAGCGGTGCGCCGATGCACAGATGCGCGCCGCCGCCGAACGCGACATGCGGCGCATCCTTGCGATCGATCAGGAAGCGATGCGGATCGGGAAACGCGTCCGGATCGCGGTTGGCGCCGCGCAGCGACATGAACATCGACTGGTGCTTGTGCACCGGACAGCCGCTGATCTCCATCTCGCGCGGCGCGATGCGGCCGGTGATGTCGACCGGCGATTCATAACGCAGCACTTCTTCCACTGCGCTCGCGATCAGCGACGGATCGGCCATCAGCTTGGCGCGCTCTTCCGGATGATTCAGGAACAGCCAGATGCCATTGCCGATCAGATCGGTCGTCGTGAGATTGCCGCCGACCAGAAGCGCCTGCAGGTTCGTCGAGATCTCGTTGTCCGTCAGGTTCGCGCCTTCAGCCTTGAGCGCGACCATGTCGGAGACCAGATCGTCCTCGGGCTTCTTGCGGCGCGCCGCCATCATCTCGTGCATGTAGGACGACAGCATGTTGATGCCGTGGACCATGCGCGTCGTCTCTTCCGGCGTGCGGAACGGGTTCAGTGACAGGATCACTTCTTCCGACCACTCACGGAATTCACCCAGCCGTGCGGGATCAACGCCGAGAATCTGCGCGATGGCGTCGATCGGCACGATCAGCGCGAAATCCGCCATCGCATCGAAGGTGGCGGCGTTGCCGATCCGGTCGAGCTTCTCGTCCACGATCTGCTGCACCAGCGGCTTGCACTTGGCGACGCGCTTGTAGAGCGCCTTGGCCAGCGGTTTGCGGATGCGCGCATGATCGGGATCGTCAAGCAGGAGGATGCTGGTGTCGGCGCTCTCGGGATCGCGCGGCGGCAGGCCCTGGACACGTTCGCCGTCGATCACGCGGCGCGCCATCGAGCCTTCTTCAGCATTGGAAGGATGACGCCACATCGAGAGGTCGCTCAGCACGCCGCGCACGTCGGCATGCTTGGTGACGATGTAGGTGCCGGCAGCGGTGTCGCGATGAACCGGGCATTCGCTGCGCAGACGGTCGAGCAGCTTGTGCGGATCGTCGTTGAAGTCGGGGTTCAACGGCGTCAGTTGGAACATGCCGGGCAGGGGATTCTTGTCCATGTCTTGCCTCACTGACATCTTGTCAGTTCAAACTAGCGCGGACAGGCGGAACCGGCAATCCGGTTTTTTTGCTTACTTCTCGGCCTTGAGCAGCCGCATCGTGATGTCGTGCGGGGCGCCGTCGAAATACTTATCGAGCGCGCGCTGAAAGACGCTGCTGCCATTGGCGGCTTCGCGGAACAGTGTCATGGACGAATGGAATTTGAGATCGTCCGGATAGCTGAAAATGTGCGAAATCGGCCGGTCATCCAGCCGGTTCACCTGGTTCGTGCACTCAACGAGGCGCTCGCCCAGGATCGGGTGCGCAAGATACGACCGCGCTTCCTCAAGCCCGCTGATCCCGTACGTGCGGGACATATCGCTGTCGCCGATGCCGCCCAGCTGCGGAAACACGAACCACATCCAGTGCGTCTGCTTGTGCCCCTCGCACAGTTCTCCCCACACGCGCTCGTAGACGGGATCCTGCGCGTCGAGGAAACGGTTGAGATAGAAGCGATCAGTCATTGCCGCACAATAGACGCGAGAATGCGGGCAGGAAATACGAGAGCGGTATCATGCAAATCTCCCGTCATGCTGAGGCGCCCGGCGTCAGCGGGGCCTCGAAGCACGCTTGCTTGGCGAACGCTGACTGACGGGTCTCGAGCAACCGAAGCGTGTAGGTCCGGAGTCCTTGATTCGCCTGTAGGACGAAATTCCGAGCGCTCCCATTAACGTCTTGTTTACCTCTGTCACCGCACCCTTGACGTGTTCCTTTTCTGTTCCAAAGATTCAACAGGTAGACGAGTCGATTCCACAGGTAGGGCCCACAAACCCCTCATTTTCCTACGTTATTCCTTGACTACCGGGCGCTCATCCCAGATTATCCCATGCAGTCCCTGCGGCTCCCTTGAACGCCGTTCAGGCCGGAACTAGTCCGGCCTCCCAGAGCAGGCCGGGACGCATGGGGGTTTTCGCCGCAAATGACCAATCCGGCGTTCCAATCGACGCTGAATGGCTCACTCGACAGCAAAGGCCGGGTTTGTATTCCTGCGCCCTTCCGGCTGGTTCTTGCCTCCCAGAACACCAACGGCGTTTTCATCTGCCCGTCCGTCTTCGACGACATGCTCGAAGGCTTCGGTCAGACGCTGCTCGACGAACAGCACGCGCGCCTTGCCGCGTTCGATCCGCTGCTCTCGCCCGAATACGACGACATCGCGCGCGCCTTCGTCGCGCGCACGATGCTGCTGCCGGCCGATGAGCAGGGCCGTGTTCGTCTTCCCGATGAGATGATCGCGCATGCCGGTCTGAAGGACCGCGTCGTGTTCGCCGGTCTCTCGACGAAATTCCAGATCTGGGATGCCGAGCGCTACGCGTCGATCCAGGCAGCGACGATCGCGCGCCTGCGCCAGCAGCGCGAACGCGCCATCGCGAAACTCGCGGACGGTACGCCATGAGCGGCCATCTTCCCGTGATGCTCGACGAAGTCCTACAGATGCTCGCGCCCAAGGACGGCGAGCACTATGTCGACGGCACGTTCGGCGGCGGCGGCTATACGCGCGCCATTCTCGAAGCGGCCGACTGCCGTGTGCTCGGCATCGATCGCGATCCCGACGCCATCGCGCGCGGTCAGGCGCTGGTGAAACAGTTCGCCGGCCGTCTCACGCTCGTGCACGCGCCGTTCTCCGAGCTTGGCGATTATCTCGACGGTTCGACAACCAACGGCGTCGTGCTGGATCTCGGTGTTTCGTCGTTCCAGTTCGACGAGCCCGATCGCGGCTTCTCGTTCCGCGAGGACGGCCCGCTCGACATGCGCATGAGCCGCGAAGGTTTTTCCGCCGCTGACTTTCTGAACACCGCCGACGAGTTCGATATCGCGCGCGTGATCTTCCAGCTCGGCGAAGAGCGCAACTCGCGCCGCATCGCGCGCGCTATCGTCGCGAACCGTCCGATCACCGGCACGGCATCGCTGGCGCAGATCGTGTCCGACGCGCAAGGCCCGGCAGCCCAGCGCCTCCCCATCCATCCCGCGACGCGCACGTTCCAGGCGCTGCGCATCCACGTGAACGACGAACTCGGCGAGCTCGAGCGCGGCCTCGATGCGGCAGAGCAGGCGCTGGCGCCGCATGGCCGTCTCGTCGTGGTCGCCTTCCACAGTCTCGAAGATCGCATCGTGAAGCGCTTCCTCACGGCCCGCAGCGCCAAGACGCCCAATGCGTCGCGCCATGCGCCGGTCACGCGCCGCGCGCATCCGGAAGGCTTTCGCCTTCTCACCAATCGTCCGCTTGCTCCGAAGCAAAGCGAAATCGATCTCAACCCTCGCGCGCGGTCGGCCCGCCTGCGCGCGGCTGAACGTGTAGCGGCCTAGGAGAACGCCATGGTGCGGATTCTGAACACAGTATGTGTTGCCTTGATGGGGCTTTCGATCCTGGCGCTCTACCACGTGTCGGAACGAACGCGCGTTGCCACCGTCGAGCTCCGGCATGTCGAGCGCGCGATCGCCAGCGAGCGTTCGGCGACCAGCGTGCTGCAGGCCGAATGGGAACGTGTCGCCGGTCCGGCGCGCATCGAAGCGCTTGCGTCGCGCGACCAGGGCGATGACAAGCCGCAATCGGTGCAGCTGTCGTCCTTCGATCAGCTGCCGCGTCGCGGCGAGGATGCGCCGCTGACCACCGCGCCGATCCGTCAGGCCAGCGTCCAGACCCCAGCACAGGGAACAGGATTCTAGGTGCAATGGTCCAAGGGGCGACGGTCTATCAGCGACGCATAGTGATTGGCGCGGCTCTCTGCGCCACCGCCTTCGCCCTGATCTGCGCCCGCCTCGCCGACGTCGCCCTGTTCCGCGCCGGCGAAGGCACGCCAGCCGCCGAACGCATCGTTCTTTCGCGCGCCGACATGGTCGACCGTAATGGCGAACTGCTGGCTCGAGATCTTCCCGTCAGCGATCTCTACGCAAAGCCCGAGGTGCTGGCCGATCGCGACGAAGCGGCCGGAGAGCTTGCGGCGGCGACAGGTGTCGACGCCGAACATCTGCGGTCCGCCTTCAACACCGCCGCGCATTCGCGTCATCCGTACGCGCTCGTGGCGCTGCGCATTTCACCCGACGTTCGGGACAAGGTCATGCATCTCGGCCTGCCGGGTCTCGAATTCCAGCCGTCGACCAAGCGCTACTATCCCGATGGTCGCGCTGCGGCGCAGTTGCTGGGCGTCACCGATCCTGACGGCAAAGGCGTGTCCGGCCTCGAGCAGGGTCTCGATGGACGCCTTCGCGCGCAGTATGGCGGCGCGCCGGTCCAGCTGTCGATCGACATGCGCGTGCAGTACATCCTGGCCAGCGAGACGGAAGCCAGCCGGCAGATGTTCCACGCCCAGAAGGCCGGCGGCATCGTGATGGACGTGAACACGGGCGAGATCCTCGGGCTCGTCTCGCTGCCGAATTTCGATCCAAACTACCGCAAGCTGGTGGGCGACGACTCTGATCACAACATCATGGCCGCCGACCGCTATGAACTCGGCTCGGTCTTCAAGGTGCTGTCCTTCACGCTGGCAATGGAAGACCACACCACGCGTCCCGACGAAGTGTTCGCGATCGGCAATGGCTACAAGATCGGCAAGTTCACGATCCACGAAGCCGAGCACATGCCGGCGACTTACACGGCCCGCGATATTCTCGCGCACTCCTCCAACATCGGCACGGCGCAGATCGCGCTGCGCTCCGGCGGCGTGCGCCAGCGGCAGTTCCTGCAGCGCATGGGTCTGCTGACGGCGCTGAACAGCGAACTGCCCGAGCGTGCGCGCCCTCTGTTCCCGGCGCCCGAGCACTGGGGCACGATCGAGACGGCGACGATCGGTTTCGGCCACGGCATTTCCGTCGCGCCGCTCGCCTATGTCGCGGCGGCGGCCACGGTGGTGAATGGCGGCCGCAAGATTGTTCCGACCTTCCTCAAGCACCCCGACGATGCGCGCGGCGAGCAGTTGATCAAGCCGGAAACCAGCGTCCAGATGCGGGAATTGCTGCGCTATGTCGTGACCAACGGAACCGGGCGCAAGGCCGATATTGCGGGCTACGATGTCGGCGGCAAGACGGGTTCGGCCGAGAAACCCCGGCTGGGTGGTCACGGCTACCAGAGCCACGTCCTTGTCACGTCGTTCTTTGCTGCATTCCCGATCGACAATCCGCGCTACATTGTCTTCGTCCTGCTGGACGAGCCGCATGGAACGAAAGAGACGGGCGGCATCGCACTGGCGGGCCAGACGGCGGCACCGCTTGCGGGCCGCGTGATTTCGCGCATTGCGCCGCTTCTGGGCGTGCCGCAGAAGCCGCTGACGGTGACGCGTGAGAACACATAATGGGACCACATTCGGGAGCCACGATCACGTCGGATAAGGTGGGCAAGAACGCCATGAAGGCGTCTTCCGATTTCTCAGGGCTCGCGAGCGACAGTCGCGATGTGAAGCCCGGCTATCTGTTTGCTGCTCTGCCCGGCGTTAAAACAAGCGGGGTCGAATTCCTGAAGGACGCCGTGGCGCGTGGCGCCACCGGCGTTCTTGCGCGTCCCGAAGTTGCTCCGTCCGCCAAGGCGCTGGGCGTGAAATTCATTGCCGCCGACAATCCGCGCCTCGCGCTCGCGCGCCGCGCCGCGGCCTTCTTTGGCGCGCAGCCGGATGTCGTTGCCGCGGTGACGGGTACCAAGGGCAAGTCATCTGTCGTCGCTTTCGTGCGTGAAATCTGGACGGCGCTCGGCTGTCCGGCCGCAAGCCTCGGCACTGTCGGTGTCGTCACGCCCAGGGGCGAGATGCCCCTTAAGCACACCACGCCCGATCCGATCGAGGTGCATCGCCTGCTGGCGCAACTTAAGGCCGACGGCATCGATCATCTTGCGATCGAAGCGTCCAGCCACGGTCTCGATCAGTACCGGCTTGATGGGGTGAAGATCGCGGCCTGCGCTTTCACGAACATCACGCGCGATCACATGGACTATCACGCGGATTTCGAACACTACATCGCAGCTAAGCTGCGGCTGTTCTCCGAAGTCGTGCGCGACGGCGGGATCGCCGTCGTCAACGCCGATGCGGAGCATGCCGACCGGTTCATCGGTGCCGCACAGGCACGCGGCATCCGCGTTTTGACGGTCGGGCTGAAGGGCGAAACCATTCGTCTTGTGGCCAGCCACGGCCGTGCCGATGGTCAGGCGCTCACGCTGACCTACGACTGCACCACTTATAATATAGAGCTTCCGCTCGCCGGCGCGTTCCAGGCATCGAATGCCCTGGTCGCTGCTGCTCTGGTGATCGGCCTGGGCGGCGACGCGGCGAAAGTGTTTGGCGCGCTGATGCATCTCAAGGGCGCACCCGGCCGGCTGGAAAAAGTGGCCTACGCTGCCGGCGGCGCACCGATCTATGTCGACTACGCGCATACGCCGGACTCGCTGGAAAAGGTTCTTGCGGCGCTGCGCCCGTTCGTTGCCGGCAAGCTGCATGTCGTGTTCGGCTGCGGCGGCGACCGGGACAAGGGCAAGCGTCCGCTCATGGGCGCGGCGGCGGCGAAGGAAGCCGACGTCGTTATTGTGACCGACGACAATCCGCGCACCGAAGACGCGGCCGTCATACGGGCCGAAGTGCTCGCAGGTGCGCCCGGCGCATGCGAGATCGGTGACCGCGCCGCCGCGATCCACGCCGGCATCGCAGCGCTTGGGCAGGGCGATATCCTTGTGGTCGCCGGCAAAGGCCACGAGACAGGCCAGATCATCGGCGTCGAAGTTCGTCCGTTCTCCGACCGTGAAGAAGTTTTGAAGTCCGCGCTTGCGCTCGGAGGCCGCGCTGCATGACTGCGCTCTGGACCTCAGAAGAAGCGCAAGGTGCGACGCTCGGAACGCCGGGGCGTGCGTTCGAGGTCGGCGGTTTGTCGATCGATACGCGCACATTGAAGCCAGGCGACATGTTCGTCGCCTTGAAGGGCGACGCGCGAGACGGCCACGACTTTGTGAAGGCGGCGTTTGAAGCCAAGGCCGGCGCCGCGCTGGTGAGCTACGAACCGCCGGGCGTCGGGCACGATGCTGCCCTTCTGACGGTGGCGAATACTCTGCGTGGGCTTGAGGATCTCGCCCGTGCCGCACGCGCGCGCAGCAACGCGAAGATCGTTGCCGTCACCGGCAGCGTCGGCAAGACGACGACCAAGGAAATTCTCCGCGTAGCCATGGGCGCGCTGGGGCAGACGCATGCGTCGGCTGCCTCCTACAACAATCACTGGGGCGTGCCGCTGAGCCTCGCCTCGCTGCCGCGCGAGGCCAAGTACGGAATCTTTGAAGTGGGCATGAACCATTTCGGCGAAATCCGCTCGCTGGTGAGTTTCGTCCGTCCCCATGTCGCAATGGTCACGGCGATCGCGCCGGCGCATCTTGAGTTCTTCGTGACCTGCGAAGCTATCGCCGATGCGAAATCCGAAATCTTCGAGGGCCTGGTTCCGGGCGGCGCGGCGATCGTGCCCTCCGACAGCCCTTACACCGATCGCCTCGTCGCGCGTGCCCGGCAGGCGCGTGTCGGGCGCGTGCTGACGTTTGGCCGCAAGGCGGGCAGTGACGCAAGGCTGATCGCCTATGACGAACGCGATGAAGGCGCAGTTGTGAAGGCCGACATCTGCGGCACGCCGGTTGAATTCCGCATCGGCGCGCCCGGTCTGCACATCGCGGGCAATGCAGTTGGTGCGTTGCTGGCGGTGGCCATGGCGGAAGGTGACGTGCTGAATGCAGCTGCCGCGCTTCGCTCTTTCGCGGCGCTCAAGGGGCGCGGCGAGAAATTGAACGTCGGTGGCGTCGGCATCATCGACGAAAGCTACAATGCCAATCCCGCTTCGATGGCGGCGGCGCTTGCCGTGCTGGCGGCGGCGAAGGGCCGGCGCATCGCCGTGCTTGGCGACATGCTGGAGCTGGGAGCCGACAGTCTTGCCCACCACGCCGCGCTTGCCGCTCCGATCGACGCCGCGCGCGCCGACCTGGTGTTTGCCAGCGGGCCCGAAATGCGCGCGCTGTGGGATTCACTGCCGGCCTCGCGCCGCGGCGGCTATGCCGCGACTTCCGCCGAACTCGCGCCGCTCGTCACAGCGGCCGTCAAGGACGGCGATACCGTGCTCGTCAAAGGCTCCAACGGCAGCAAGATGTCCGTCATCGTCGATGCTCTCAAGAAGCGGGGCGCATAGCCGATGCTTTATTTCCTTTCGCTGCTCACCCACACCGATCAGCTCGCGTTTTTCCGGCTCTTCAAATACCTGACTTTCCGGTCGGGCGGCGCGATCATCACCGCCATCCTGCTGGCGTTCATCGTCAACGGCTCGCTTATCCAGTGGCTGAAGGTGAAGCAGGGCAAGGGACAGCCGATCCGAGCCGACGGGCCGCAGCGACATATCGTGGAAAAGCAGGGCACGCCGACGATGGGCGGGTTGCTCATCCTGCTGCCCTGGGTGGTGTCGACGGTGCTGTGGGCCAATCCCGCCAACGAATATGTGTGGATCGTGCTCTTCGTCACGGTCGCTTATGGCGGCCTGGGCTTCGCCGACGACTATCTCAAGGTGACCAAGCGGTCGTCGGACGGCGTCAGCGGCTATATCCGCCTGTTCGTCGAGTTCGGTGTCGCCTTCATCGCGACCTGGCTCTTCATGCGGCTTGAAGATCCGAACCTGAGCGGCACGCTCGCCGTGCCGTTCGTCAAGAATTTCGCCATCCCGTTCGGCCTCTCATTCATCATCGTCGGCGGCATCGTGATAGCCGGCGCCGCGAATGCCGTGAACTTCACCGACGGTCTCGATGGTCTTGCCATCGTGCCGGTGATGATCGCGGCAGCGACATTCATCCTGATCGCCTATCTCGTCGGCAACGTGATCTTCGCCAAGTATCTGGAACTCATCTATGTCTCCGGCACGGGTGAGCTGACGGTTTTCCTAGCTGCGCTCGTCGGCGCGGGGCTTGGCTTCCTCTGGTACAATGCGCCGCCAGCGATGGTGTTCATGGGCGACACCGGTTCGCTTCCGCTCGGCGGCGCGCTGGGCGCCGTTGCGGTGGCGGTGAAGCATGAAATCGTCCTCGCGATCGTCGGCGGCCTGTTTGTCGTCGAAACCGTGTCGGTGATCGTCCAGGTCATCTCGTTCAAGACGACAGGCAAGCGCGTGTTCCGCATGGCGCCCATCCACCACCACTATGAACAGCTCGGCTGGAAAGAGCCCACCATCGTGATCCGGTTCTGGATCGTTGCGGTGGTGCTGGCGCTTGTCGGTCTCGCCACCTTGAAGCTGAGGTAGCGATGATCCCGTCCCGCGCCTTTGCACATGCCGACGTCGCCGTCTTTGGACTGGCGCGCAGCGGCATTGCGTCGGTGCGGGCGCTTCGCGCCGGCGGCGCGCGGGTCCATGCCTGGGACGACAAGGACGAGAGCCGCCAGGAAGCCGCGCGCGAAGGCGCGATGGTGAAAGAATGGTCCGAGTGGCCGTGGCAGAACATCAAGGCGCTCGTGCTGTCGCCCGGCGTGCCGCTGACGCACCCCGCGCCGCATCCCGTCGTGGTGCGCGCACGCGAAGCTGGCGCGCGCGTCATCGGCGACATGGACCTTTTCGCGTATGAAATGGCGGCTGATCCCGCCGTGCCGGGCCGCGCGCCTGTCATCGCCATCACCGGCACCAACGGCAAGTCCACCACGACGGCGCTGATCGGCCACATCTTGGACGCCTGCGGCTACGATGTGCAGGTCGGCGGCAATATCGGCAAGGCGGTGCTTGATCTCGAACCGCCGAGCGCCAAGACGATCTATGTGCTGGAGCTGTCGTCCTACCAGATCGATCTCGCGCCGACGCTGGTGCCGGACGTCGCCGTGCTGTCGAACATCACGCCGGATCACATCGAGCGGCACGGCTCGCTGGAGAACTATGCTGCCGTCAAGGCGCGGTTGCTCAAGCAGGCGTCCAAGTCCGGTCAGGTCGTGATTGGCGTCGACGATGCGCCGAGTGCGGCGATCTTCACGCGCCATGCATCGAACGGCGCGCCGGTCGCGGTTCCCGTCTCGGTCGGCAAGGTGCTGGGGCGCGGCGTGTTCGTGATCGATGGCGCGCTTTACGATGCGCAAAGCCAGCGCGCCTCCAAGGTGATGGACCTTGGCCAGGCGGCGAACCTTCCCGGCGCGCACAATCATCAGAACGCGGCGCTCGCCTATGCCGCGACGAAGTCCTACGCGCGGGACAGCCGCGCCGTCGTCGAGGCAATCAAGGACTTTCCCGGTCTGGCGCATCGCATGGAAGACGTCGGCCGCATCGGCAAGGTGCGCTTTATCAATGACTCCAAAGCGACGAACGCCGACGCCGCAGCGCGCGCGCTCGCCTGCTACAACGACATTTTCTGGATCGCCGGCGGCAAGGGCAAGGAAGGCGGCATCGACAGCCTGACGCCCTGCTTCCCGCGTATCCGCAAGGCCTACTTGATCGGCGAGTCGGCTCCCGCATTCGCGTCCACATTGGAAGGCAACGTGACGTTCGTGATCTCGGGAACGCTTGACGCCGCGGTACAGGCCGCCGCGCTGGATGCAGCATCCGCCGCAAGCACAGCGCCCGTCGTCCTGCTGTCGCCGGCCGGCGCGTCGTTCGATCAGTTCCGCGACTTCGAGCAGCGCGGCGACGTGTTCCGCGAGCTTGTCGCCAAGCTCAAAGCGCATCCCGTGCGGGAGGCGTCATGAACTCGCGCACCGATCGCGGCTCCTTCGCAGCCTGGTGGTGGACCATCGATACGACAGCATTGGTTCTGATGCTGGCGTTGATCATGATCGGCCTCGCGCTCGCCTTCGCCGCAAGCCCCGCCGCCACCGGCAGTCTCATGATGGCAGGTGACTTCCGCTATGCTGCCAAGCAGGTGCTGTTCGCGATCATCGCAGCCGGGATCCTTGGTGGTGCGTCGCTGCTGTCGCTGCAGCAGATCAAGATCGTGGCCGCCGTGGTGTTCGCCTTGTCGTTGATCGGCACGGCGCTGGTGCTTGTCATCGGCACTGAAGTGCTGGGCGCCAAGCGCTCCATCGAACTTGGCCTGTTCTCGCTGCAGCCGTCGGAATTCCTGAAGCCCAGCTTTGCCGTGCTCGCGGCGGCGATCATCACCGATCGCAACCCGATGCCGCTGCCCAAGCCGCTGATCACGTTCCTGCTGATCGTACCGGCGATGGCGCTTCTGCTGATGCAGCCCGACGTCGGCCAGACGACGCTTCTTCTGGTGCTGTGGGGCGCGCTGCTGTTCTTCTCGGGCGTGTCGTTCGTCTGGATGGCGGCGCTTGGCGGCGGCGCGATGGGGCTGGGTCTGTTCGCCTACACCTTCTTCGGCCATGTCCGGCACCGCATCGACCAGTTCCTCAACGAGGGCACGGGCTATCAGACAGGCCTGGCGCTCAAGGCATTTGCGCATGGCGGATTGCTCGGCGTCGGTCCCGGCGCGGGCACCGTCAAATATCGCCTGCCCGAGGCGCATTCCGACTTCATCTTCGCCGTTGCGGGTGAAGAGTTCGGCGTCATCCTCTGTGCCGTCATCGCGATCCTGTTCTGCCTGCTGACGGTGCGCTTGCTCCTGCGTTCGGCCAGCCAGCGCGATCGCTTCTCGCAGCTCGCAGGTGCGGGCCTCGCGATCGTCGCGGGCGTGCAGGCCTTCATCAACATGGGCGTGGCCGTGAGCCTGCTTCCGGCGAAGGGCATGACGCTGCCGTTCATCTCCTATGGTGGCTCGTCGCTGTTCGCGGTGGCGCTGACCATGGGCTTCGCGCTTGCCGTCACACGCCAACGCCCGCAGCTTGCGCAGCGCGAGCAGTCGCTGTTCGAAGCCCTGGGAGCCCGCGCATGAGCGTGATCGTGCTCTCGGCCGGTGGCAGCGGCGGACATCTGTTTCCGGCGCAGGCCCTTGCCGGCGAACTGCAGAAGCGCGGCAAGAAGATCGTCGTGATGACCGATGCACGCTTCAAGAATTACGAGACCGCGTTTCCCGGCGCCGTCATCGAGACCGTTCCGTCCGCTGCCTTCTCCGACCGCTCCGCGCTGCGCCTGATGTCGGCACCGTTCGAGATCGCGGGCGGTCTCGTGATGTCGCTGATCAAGCTTGCGCGCATCAAGCCTGCGGCTGTCGTCGGCTTCGGCGGTTATCCCAGCGTGCCGGTGATGGTTGCCGCAATCCTGTCCCGCACGCCGACAGCTATTCTTGCGCCTGACGCGCTTCTCGGCCGTGCCAATCGCCTGGTGATGAATCATGTGCGCCTGATCGCCGCCAACCTGCCGCTGGTGCGCTTCCTGCCGCGCGACATGAGCAAGGTGGTCTACACCGGCAACACGCTGCGGCCCGAAGTGGTCGCGCTCGCCGGCGCACCTTATGATGCGCCAGTCGATGGCGGCACGCTGAAATTGCTCGTCTTCGGTGGCAGCCAGGGCGCGCGGTACTTCAGCGAGACGGTTCCTGCCGCCATCGCAATGCTGGCGCCTGAACAACGCGCGCGCCTGTCGATCGTGCAGCAGTGCCGGCCGGAAGATCTGGAAGCGGCGAAATCGTCCTATGCCGCGTCGGGTGTAAAGGCCGAACTCGCGCCGTTCTTTGGTGATCTGCCGCGCCGCATGGCGGATGCCCAGCTTGTCATCTGCCGCTCCGGCGCCGGAACGGTCAGCGAGCTCGCCGTCATCGGACGGCCCGCGATCATGGTCCCGCTGCCGCATGCGCTGGACGACAACCAGACGCCCAATGCCGACGCCCTCGCCAATGCCGGCGGCGGCTGGCGTGTCCGCCAGGCCGAACTCACGCCCGCCAGGCTCGCGGAGATGCTGACGGCGATCCTGCAATCGCCGGCCGCGTTGTCGGAACGCGCCGCCAACGCACGCGCGATCGCGCTCTCCGACGGAACGACGCGCTTCGCCGACGCCGTCGAAAAACTCGCGGAGGCCGCATGACCGCGCCCGTCCGCACCCGCGTTCCGCTCGATGTCGGCACGATTCATTTCATCGGCATCGGCGGCATCGGCATGAGCGGCATTGCCGAGATCATGCACAACCTTGGCTACAAGGTTCAGGGCTCCGACGTCGCCGACAATGCAAACGTCAAGCGCCTGCGCGCCATGGGCATTCCGATCAAGATCGGTCACAGCGCCGACAACCTGAAGGACGTGTTTGCCGTCGTGTATTCCTCTGCCGTGAAGGCCGGCAATGCGGAATTCGACGCGGCGCGCGCACTCAGCCTGCCGTTGGTCCGCCGTGCCGAGATGCTGGCCGAGATCATGCGGCTGCGTTCCTGCGTCGCCGTCGCCGGCACCAACGGCAAGACGACGACCACGACGATGATCGCGGCGCTGCTCGATGCCGGCGAGCTTGATCCGACAGTCGTCAACGGCGGAATCATCAACGCCTATGGCACCAATGCACGGCTCGGTGCCGGCGAGTGGGTCGTCGTTGAAGCGGATGAGAGCGATGGCACGTTCCTGAAGCTGCCGATGACAGTCGCCGTCGTCACCAATGCCGACCCGGATCATCTGGATTTCTACGG
>DASZCC010000412.1:0-6021 GCA_035943485.1 Rhizomicrobium sp.
AGTTGTCGCGGCGATCTTCACCACCTGCCGCTGACTTTCTGCACTTACATGGCTAAGAAAGTCTGAACATCGCATTCCGGGCAGTCTCTTTGACCAACTGCCGGTTTCGCGCGGAAAAGATTTCGTTAATTTGGTCATCACTCCGAATCATCACCGGCACCAAGAATGGCGAAGTCTCCCGACTTATTTGACAGCGACGCACCTGCCGCGAAGGGCAGCTACACGGCGAAGGACATCGAAGTCCTGGAGGGCCTTGAGCCCGTACGCCGGCGGCCTGGCATGTATATCGGCGGCACGGACGCGGCTGCGCTGCACCACATGGCCGC
Source organism: Rhizomicrobium sp. (assembly GCA_035943485.1). GTDB lineage: Bacteria > Pseudomonadota > Alphaproteobacteria > Micropepsales > Micropepsaceae > Rhizomicrobium. Next base: position 327 of record DASZCC010000412.1, read on the forward strand.
CGAAATTCTCGACAACGCCATGGACGAAGCCGTCGCCGGTTTTGCCAACCGGATCGAGATCGACCTTGCCGAAGGCGATGTGCTGACCATCCGCGACAATGGACGTGGCATGCCGATCGATCCGCATCCCAAGTTCAAGAACAAGTCCGCGCTCGAAGTCATCATGACGACACTGCACGCCGGCGGAAAATTCGGCGGCAAGGTCTATGACACGTCGGGCGGCCTGCATGGCGTCGGCGCGTCGGTGGTGAACGCGCTGTCCGACTGGCTGGAAGTGGACGTCGCGCGCGACAAGCACGCGCACAAGATGCGCTTCGAGCGCGGCCACGCGATCGGCAAGCTGAAGGACGTCGGCGCCGTCAATCGCCGCGGCACGACTGTGTCGTTCCATCCCGATCCGCAGATCTTCGGAACCGAGACGCATTTCTCCGCCGCCACGCTCTATCGCATGGCGAAGTCCAAGGCCTATCTCTATCGCGGCGTCGAGATTCGTTGGAATTGCGCGCCGTCGCTGATCAAGGGCGACACGCCAGCCGAGGACACGCTGAAGTTTCCCGGCGGCCTGTCCGACTTCCTCAAGAGCGAAATCGGCAAGTCGGCCACCGTCACCAATCGCGAATTCACCGGCCGCATCGAGAACAAGGACGGCAAGGGCGCGGTCGAGTGGGCGGTTGTCTGGACGCCGCAGATCGATCCGTTCGTCCACTCCTATTGCAACACCATCCCGACGCCACAGGGCGGCACGCATGAGCAGGGCTTTCGCAACGCGCTGACGCGTGCGCTGCGCAGCCATGGCGAGCGCACCAACAATCGCAAGACGCAGCTCGTCACCGCCGACGACGTAATGGCGGCTGCGTGCGGCGTGCTGTCGGTGTTCATCCGGGAGCCGGAATTCCAAGGCCAGACGAAGGATAAGCTGTCATCGCCGGAAGCGCAGCGCCTTGTCGAAAACACGGTGCGTGATCACTTCGACCACTGGCTCGCCGAGAGTCCGGCGGAAGCCGATCGCCTGCTCGACTATGTGATCGACCAGGCCGAGGACCGTCTCAAGCGGCGTCAGGACAAGGAGACGGCGCGCAAGTCGGCGACGCGCAAGCTGCGCCTGCCCGGCAAGCTGGTCGATTGCAGCCGCGGCGAGAAGCAAGGCACCGAGATATTCCTCGTCGAAGGCGAAAGCGCCGGCGGCACGGCGAAGGAAGCGCGCGATCGCGCGACACAGGCGGTGCTGCCTCTGCGCGGCAAGATTCTCAACGTCGCGAGCGCGGCGGCGGGCAAGCTGCAGCAGAACCAGGAGCTGTCGGACCTGATGCAGGCGCTGGGCTGCGGCGCCGGTCAGAAATACCGCGAAGAAGACCTGCGCTATGAGCGCGTGATCGTGATGACCGACGCCGACGTCGACGGCGCGCACATCGCGTCACTCCTGCTGACGTTCTTCTATCGCGAGATCCCGCAACTGATCACGAACGGCCACCTGTTCCTCGCGATGCCGCCGCTCTATCGCCTGACGCTTGGCGCGAAGTCGGCTTACGCGCGCGACGAGGCGCATCGCGACGAGCTTATCCGCACCGAGTTCAAAGGCAGCAACAAGGTCGAGGTCGGCCGCTTCAAGGGCCTGGGCGAGATGAACGGCTCGCAGCTCAAGGAAACGACGATGAAGCCCGGCTTCCGCTCGCTGCTGAAGGTCGAGATCGCCGAGGACGAACGGACAATGACCGAAAACCTCGTCGAGCAGCTGATGGGCAAGAAGCCGGAGCTGCGCTTCCAGTACATTCAGGAAAACGCGAAATTCGCGACTGACATTGATGTTTAGCTGAAGTTGTCATCCCGGCCGAGCGTAGCGAGAGCCGGGACCCATCTCGATGCGTTGGAATGGGTCCCGGATAGTCTCGCTGCGCGAGCCTTCCGGGATGACAATTGTTGCTAAGGCAGCTGCACCTTGCCGAAGATGATCGTGGAGTCGCCGTCTTGCGATGGCACCGTGTTGAGTGGTCGCGCCGCTACCAGTTTCAGCCCATCGCCCGGCAGCGTGTAGCGCAGAGCTCCCACAGTCAGCGACACCGGTTTGCGCGAGGCGAATGTCAGTTCCATCACCTGGTGGCTGCAGTCACGGGTCATGCAGGCGATGATCGTGCCAAAGTTCGTCAGCGGCTTCGCTGCCGGCGTGAATGTCCAGTCTGCGATCTTCACGCGCGTGAGCCCGGCATCCGGTGGTACCAGGATGTAGGTCCGGTCCGTGTCGGGCTCATCGAGCGCAACATGCGCGACGCGGCCGGCGTCTTTTTGTTCGAGCACGATCGAGGCCGACGGCACGTTGTAACGAAGCTCTCCGGCCGGCGCCGTGTACGACGGCGTGCGCGCAAACGGCGTGTTGAGCGCTGCCTCATCCGAGAAGTTCATCACGCGGCGGAATGCCTGCGGCAAGCGGTCGTTGGTTGCGATCTGCCATGTCGCCTTATCGGTGACGTGATCGTCGACGAACAGAATGTTCAGCCGTTGCGGCGTGACCGAACTGTAGACCTGCACCAGGCCCGCCACGATCGCGCACATGATCGCTGCGAATGCGCTGGCGCCGGCAAGCCGGAACCACGAGGGCGGCGCGATCAGCGGCACAAGCACTACAGCGCCTAACGCCGCCGGAATCGTGAAGACTTCATGCAACGCGAGGCCCTGGATATTCTCCGCTGTGGCGACCAGCGGCATCCAGATCAGCAGCATCGCAAGCGCTCCGATCAACAACGCCGCGGTGGCGAACCGGCCGCGCCACGCATCCGGTGCATAGGCCTGCGCCGCCAGAAGTGCCGCGGCGATCAGCGCCGGGAATACGAAGTACGGACTGGCGCCCGGCAGCAGCGCGGCCGTCACGATTCCAAGGCCTGCAATCCAGAACCACACCGCAAGTGCCGCCAGCCGTGCGCCGGCAAACTTTACCGTCAGCAGCACGGCCGCCAGCACGCCATAGGCAAGCGCGAGGCGCAGCCAGAATGGATAGGCATACCCCGGCATCGCGTAACCGGAGACGAGCTTTGCAATTTCGTAGAGCACCCAGCCCGCCGCGCCGGAAACGAACAGCGCGACAGGCACGATCGCAAGAGCCAGCAGCCAGCGCCCAAGACCGGTTTCCTCCTTGTACGGAGCAAAGGCTGCCACCAGCAATAGAATGAACGCCAGGATGGCAAGAGGAAGCGCCCAGCTCATCGGCAGGCGCGGCAGCCACGCGCCGAACAGCGTCACATAGATATCGTCAGAGCCCTTGAGCGCTGTGAAATCGGTCTGCATCAGGCTGCTGACGACGCCCAGCATGCTGTCGCCGTGCATTTGCAGCGTCGACCGGCTGAGATTCTGCCGGCGGTCGAGCGCCGTGTGGTAGTGCGCCAGCTCGCCGATGAAGGCGAAGTTGAAGCCAGTGAGGCCGTCATTAAGGAACAGCGTCAGGTCCGTGTCATTGGGCAGGAACTTGTATATCGTCTCGAACAGCGAGCTCGTCGCGTAGCCCGGAACATTGTTCGCGTAGAGGCCGATCAACTTTGAATCGCCGGGGCTCGTCTGGAACAGCTGGCTCGGTCCTTGGTTGCCCCGCGCCTCGACATTGACCACGACGCCGACGCGCGCCTTGAGCGCCGGGTTGTGCAGGAAAGACGCCGCGCCCAGCAGGTCGGCTTCCTCACCATCGGAGATAACTGCCAGCACGGGATGAATGGTCTTCATGCCGCGCGCCTGCAGCGCACGCACTGTCTCAAGGATCGTCGCCACGCCCGACTGATCGTCGGCTGCGCCCGGTCCTGCCGGCACGGAGTCATAGTGCGCCAGCAGCACGACGGCCTTGCCCTGCCCCGGTGCTACGTCCGCAAGGATGTCTTCTGTCGTGCCGCAGGCGAAGAAGCCGTATTCCGCGCGTCCATTGCATCCCAGTCCGCGATAGATCGATGTCTTCACGCCAAGCGTGGCGAACTCCTTGCGGATGCGATCGCGCACCGCCTTGTTCGCATCCGATGAAACCGGATGTGGAACCTCGGGTCCGAGCAACCGACCCAGCGTAGCGTTGGCGCGCGCGGCGGAAAAATCCGTGATCGGCGCGTCGAGACCGCGCGGCGCGGGTTCCCCGTCGAAAGTGCGGCCAGCCCACCAGACAACAGCAGCCAGAAGCGCCAGAAGCACGACCCGCAAAACCGACTCTCGTCCCATCATGGCGTGCTGCCCAAAATCGCGGCGCGGAGGGTTGCCTACCCCGCTTCCCTTGACAAACTGGAAATTGTTCCTATGTATGGCTCGCATACATGAATCGGCTGCCATTCCGGGCTGGCCGAGAGGGCGCCTCGATTGCGCCCCATCAGGAGCGTAAGACGAGCAGCGAGACGAGCACCGGCGCGGAAGCCGGTATGGAAGTCCTTGATAGGACATCCGACGAGACAACAGCCGAGACCCCGAATGCCATCATTGTCGAACCTGCTGCACCGCAGCCGGGCTTCGATACGCTTGGCCTGTCGGAACAGGTTTTGAAGGCTGTCACCGAGAGCGGCTACACGACGCCGACGCCGATCCAGGCACAGGGCATCCCCCAGGTGCTGCAACGGCGCGACATGATCGGCATCGCTCAGACGGGCACCGGCAAGACCGCCTCCTTCACCCTTCCCATGATTGAGATGCTGGCACGCGGCCGCGCCAAGGCGCGCATGCCGCGCTCACTCATCCTGGAGCCGACGCGCGAACTCGCCGCCCAGGTGGCCGAGAGCTTCGAGCGCTACGGCAAATACAACAAGCTCAACATGGCGCTGCTCATCGGCGGCGTCTCTTTCGACGATCAGGACAAGAAGATCGACCGTGGCGTCGATGTGCTGATCGCCACGCCGGGCCGCCTGCTCGATCATTTCGAGCGCGGCAAGCTGATGCTCAGCCAGGTCCAGATCCTCGTCATCGACGAAGCGGACCGCATGCTCGACATGGGCTTCATCCCGGACGTCGAGCGCATCTGCAAGCTCATCCCGTTCACCCGCCAGACGCTGTTCTACTCGGCCACGATGCCGCCGGAGATCACACGCCTGACCGAGCAATTCCTGCACAATCCCGTGCGCGTCGAAGTCTCGCGACCGGCAACGGCCGCAGCCTCGATCGTTCAGGAGATCGTGGAAGTGCCGGCGAATGACTGGGCGAAGCGCGAAGCGCTGCGCCGCCTCATCCGCGAAGCCGGCGAGATCAAGAACGCCATCGTGTTCTGCAACCGCAAGCGCGACGTCGACATCGTCGCCAAATCGCTCACCAAGCACGGCTTCTCGGCCGCGCCGCTGCATGGCGATCTCGACCAGTCGGTGCGCACGAAGACGCTGGATAGTTTCAAGGCCGGCGACATCACCATCCTCGTCGCCTCCGACGTGGCCGCGCGTGGTCTGGACATTCCTGCCGTCAGCCATGTGTTCAATTTCGATGTGCCGTTCCATCCGGACGACTACATCCACCGCATCGGCCGCACCGGCCGCGCGGGACGAGCGGGCGCCGCCTTCATGCTGGTGACACCGCGCGACGACAAGCAGGTCGCCGCGATCGAGCACCTGACCAAGATCAAGATCGCGCGCCGCGTGATGGAGAATCTGGAAGTCCGCGAAGACCTGCGCCCCAAGCGCGACGGCGATCGCGGCCGAGGCGGACGCAATGGCAAAGGCGGCGATCGCAATCGCCGGGACAAGTTCCGTCCCGACAAATT
>DASZCC010000413.1:0-12887 GCA_035943485.1 Rhizomicrobium sp.
TTCGGTCTTCGAGATCACCAGCCACAACGTCAAGCGGGATACCGCGCCAGAACGCGTGCGTCGGATCACGGCGGGCCAGGATGCGTATTTGTACATCCGATCGCGCAAGCGCTTTCACGACGTGCAAGCCGAGAAAGCCGGTTGCACCAGTGAGGGCAACGACGCGTGCGCCGCTCATCGGCTCTCGGCATCAGCCAATTCAGTTGCGTGTCTGAAGTGGCCGGCCAGATAGAGCGCGCGCGCCTGGCTGCGGCTCAGCTTGCCGGACGAGGTCTGCGGCAGGCCGTGGGGAGGCACCAGGACGACCGTGGCCTCTACACCGTGGCGCGTCCGGAGGACGTTGGCGATTTGGGCAGCAAGTTCGTCGCGTACGTTCGCATCCGATGACCGGCACTGGACCAGCGATACAACCTGCTCATCGGCATCGCCATCGACAGAGAAGGCGACCACATCGCCGCTGCGCAACATTTCGACGTCTTCTTCAACGGCCCATTCGAGGTCCTGAGGCCAGATGTTGCGGCCATTGACGATAATGAGATCCTTGGCGCGGCCGGTCAGTACGATCTGACCATCCTTGAGATAGCCGAGATCGCCGGTGTCGAGCCAGCCGTCGCTCATGACGCGATCCGTCTCTTCCGGCGCGCCGAAGTAGCCATCCATCATGCTCGGACCGCGCACAAAGATGCGGCCTATCTGGCGATCCGGCAGGATGCGGTGGTTCTCGTCCCGCACCTCAAAAGCGTGATCGGGAAGGACGTAGCCGCACAGCACGAAGGTCCGCGTGCGCCCCTTTTCCGGTCCGGCGGGAACTGCGCGCCGTTCATGCTCCAATTGGAAGCTGTCCACGGTGTCGGTTCGCGCGCCTGTGCCTTTCGGCGCGAAGCTCAGTGCCAGGGTCGCTTCGGCCATGCCGTAGCTTGGAATGAAAGCATTGGCATCGAAGCCATGCGGCCTAAAGCGTTCAGCAAATCGTGCCAGCACATTGGGACGGATCATGTCGCCGCCGATGCCGGCGCAGCGCCAGCTGGAGAGATCGAGCTCGTCGGTGGAAGACGGCTTGGCGCGGCGGGCGCAAAGCTCGAAGCCGAAAGACGGACTGAATGCGATCGTGCCGCGATTGCGGCTCATGAGGCTCAGCCAGAGAAGCGGACGGCGTGCGAAATCGCGCGTCGCAATAAAATCGACGGTCATCTGGCAGGCGACAGGGAGAAGCAAAAAACCAACCAGCCCCATGTCATGATAAAACGGCAGCCATGAAATGCCGCGGTCGCCGTCGACGATGCCCAGTCCGTCGCGGCCAATCCTGCTGGAATTGGCCATGAAGGCACGATGCGTCACGGCAACGCCAAGCGGAAACCGCGTGCTGCCCGACGAATACTGCAGATAGCTCAGGCCTTCCGGATCGGGTGCCGGAAGATCGGCTGTTGTGGGCGCGACTTCGGAGAGTTCTGCGATCGTCCCCGCAATCTTGAGCCCGAGCCCGGCCACAGCTTCATGCAGCCACGCTTCCAGGACCGTGGGACCGAAGGCCGCAGTCGCCCGCGCGCTCTCAATCATCCGCCGCAGATGCTTTATGTAACCGTCCTTGCCGCCGAAAGCGGCGGGTAGGGGCATTGGCGCCGGCACGAGACCGGCGTACTGGCAGGCGAAGAAGGCCCGGACGAAATCGCCATCCGTTTCGGCGATAAGCCCGACGCGATCGCCGACCTTGAGACCCGCGCCCAGCATGCGCCGCGCGAGAGCGATCGCCTGCTCGCGCAGAACCGCATAGGGCAGTGCCTCGACCAGCACGCCCTTACCTGAAAAGAAATTAAGGCCTGTCTGGTCCCGCGCCGCATAATCGAGCGCCTCGGATAGCGAGGCAAAGTCAGCGAATCGCTTGGGCAGCCCTTGGCTGAGAGACGGCGTCAGTTGGATCATTAGCGACTGTATTCTACCCGGTCGTTCAGCTTCGGGTATCAGAGCCGCGATAAGTTGGCAAACAGCGCCGCTGCGGGCAGATCAACACAAGTCCGGCGAGGGTATTCCCTCATGCGCCACGGGCGTCACAGGACTGTGCCTGCCCTCCTTGCCCCCCGTCTGGCGATCGCAGTAATGTGAGACAGAGTTGTGACATTGCGTATCTATGTCCGTTGCCAGTCGGTTCGCCGGCGGATCGACCTGCGATACGTATCGCCGAAATCCCGCACATTGGGTCAGCTACGACAGGTCAAGCCATGGTCAACCGAGCCATCCGTATTGCAATCGCAGGCGTGGGCAATTGTGCGAGCGCTCTCGTGCAGGGTATCCACTACTATACCCCGGAGCGCTGCCGTGAAGGCGTCGCCGGGCTGATGCATGCCGACATCGGCGGTTACCTGCCATGCGATATCGCAGTGGTGGCAGCGTTTGACGTCGATGCCCGCAAGGTCGGGGTGGATGTGAACCGCGCGATTTTCGCGAAGCCCAACTGCACCAAGATATTTCAGAGAGATATTCCCGATAGCGGCGTATCAGTCCTGATGGGTCCCGTGCTCGACGGTATCTCCGAGCATATGGCGGACTATGCCGACGATCGCACCTTTGTCCGCTCGAACGCACACGAGCTCAGCAAGGCTGAAATCGTCGCCGAGCTGAAGCGCAGCGGAGCTGAGGTTCTCCTCAACTACGTTCCAGTCGGTTCCGAGAAAGCGGCGCGGTTCTACGCCGAATGCGCGCTGGAAGCCGGGGTTGGGTTCATCAACAACATGCCGGTGTTCATCGCCAGCGATAAGTCATTCGCCGACCGGTTCAAGACCCGCAACCTTCCGATCATCGGCGACGACATCAAGTCCCAGCTTGGCGCCACGATCACCCATCGCGTGCTGACCGATCTGTTCGCCAAGCGCGGCGTGAAGCTGCTGCGGACGTACCAGCTGAACACCGGCGGCAACACTGACTTCCTGAATATGAAAAATCAGGATCGGCTGGTCTCGAAGAAGACCTCCAAGACCGAAGCGGTCCAGTCCGTCGCGAAGAAGCGCATGGCGGACGACAACATCCATGTCGGCCCAAGCGACTATGTGCCGTGGCAGAACGACAACAAGATCTGTTTCCTGCGCATGGAGGGACACCTGTTCGGCGACATCCCGATGGACCTCGAATTGCGGCTTTCGGTTGAGGATTCGCCGAATTCCGCCGGCGTGGTCATTGATATGATCCGCTGCTGCAAGCTGGCGCTGCTGCATGGTGTTGGCGGCGTGCTTGAAGGGCCGAGCGCCTATTTCTGCAAGCATCCTCCCAAGCAGTTCACCGACGATGCCGCCTACGACCTGATCGAGGCGTTCATCGACGCTCACAGCGCGAAGATGTCTGCCGCCCAATGAAATGTCTGATCGTGGCGGCGGGGCAGGGTACCCGTCTGCGCGAGAAGGGCGCACTCAAGCCGCTTATCCAGATCGGCGGCAGTCCCCTCATCGAGCACGTTATCGCGCGCGCCAAGAGTGCGGGTGTGGACGAGTTCTTCATCGTCAGCGGCTATCGCGGCGACGAACTGCGCATGGAGCTCGATGCTATTGCAGCGCGCACGTCGGCTCGCATCACCCATATCGTGAACGAGAGCTGGGACAGGGCTAACGGCATTTCGGTGTTGCGCGCCAGGCTCTATCTGGATGGGCCGTTCCTGCTCACCATGTGCGACCATCTGGTCGACCCGGAGATTCTGCGCGGCCTGATTGGTGCGGCTACGACGCCTGACACCGTCACGCTAGGAGTCGATTTCAACATCGAGGGTTCGCTCAATGATCTCGATGACGTGACGCGCGTTAAATGCGCCGACGGGCGCATCACGCACATCGGCAAGGTGATCCGGGACTTCAATGCCATGGACACCGGCGTGTTCCTCTGCACGCCTGTCATGTTCGACGCGCTTGAGGAAAGTCAGTCCAAGGGTGACGACAGCATCTCGGGCGCGATGAACGTCCTCGCTGGCTGGGGCAAGGCACGGGCTTATGACGTCGGTGCGCGTCTCTGGATTGACGTCGACGACCCTGCAGCCTTCAGGAAAGCCGAGGAACTTCTTGCCTCGTCGCGCCTATGACCGTGGAAGCCGAATCGGTCCGCCGCTCCTCGGAGATTGAGGAAGCCACCAATCTCTACCTGATACATCCCGTCGCGGCGCGCCTGACGACATTGCTGGCAGCGCTGCGGATCAAGCCGAATACTGTTTCCTTGACCGGGATGGCATTCGGGCTGCTGGCAGCCGTTTGCTATTATCACTTTCGGGACGTGCGATACACGATCGCCGGCTTCGCACTCATGGTTGCTTGGCATGTGCTGGACGGCGCCGATGGCCAGCTCGCGCGCCTCACCAATGCCCAGTCGGAATACGGGAAAATTCTCGATGGCATCTGCGACTATGTCACGTACATCGCCGTCTACTGCGCCCTTGCTTTGGCGCTGAGCCGCCAGGGCAGCAACTGGATCTGGCTTCTCACCATCGCCGCCGGAATCTGTCACGCGTTGCAGGCGGCCGCGTACGAAGTGCAGCGCCAGGAATACAACTACTGGGGCTGGGGCCGTGCCTCACAAGCGCTTCCAGACCTCAATGCTTCCGCGGATCATGGCGGGGCGCTCTGGCACCGGGTCTTCGATACGCTCTACCGCGGATACGTCCGGATGCAATATGCCGTCGCCGGTGTTGCGGTGGAGTTCTACGCGAAGCTTGCGTCCGTCATGGCTTCCGAACCGCAGCAGGCCGGCGTGATCCGCAGCCGGTATCGCGAAGCGTTTGCGCCGGCGGTGCGTCGGTGGTCACTGCTGTCGTCCAACTATCGCACGGCGGGCATCTTCGTCTGCGCGCTTTTCAGGGTGCCGCAGGTCTACTTCTGGTTTGAGATCATCGGTTTCAGTGCGATCTGGATTGCTCTTCTGGTGGGTCAGCAGGCGCGGTATCGGACGTTCCTTGCGGGTCTGGTGGCACAGCGCTAGGCGCCGACGTGCTCCACCGATGCTGCCGCTGGAACAGGTAGATCGCCACCGTCATCAGGATCACCGCCGGCCCGAGCGCCGTGACCGCCGGATTCAGATTTAGCAGCAGATCCAGACGGCTCGCGATCTGCTGCACGAGCACGAAGATCATGCCGCAAAGCGCCCCAATGGTGATCTGCCTTCCCGTGCTTTGCGCGCGCGGCGAGCCGAACACGAACGGGATCGAGATCATGATCATGGCGAGGATTGAGAACGGAATGCTGATTTTCGCCCACAATTCCTGCTCATAACGCAACGCCTGCTGATGCCGGACCTTCAGGTCGCGCACATAGCGATAGAGTTCGGTGGGCGCCATGCTCTCGGGTGGCAGAACCAGCGACTGACTCTGGTTCGGCGGCAGGAATGCGTGCCACGTCAATTTCGCTAGTTTGTCGGTCTTGAATTGCGTTCCGTCTAGACGTTTGCGTACCACGCCGCCGAGAAGCCAGTTGCCGTCGGGGCGGATCTCGGCCCGCGCCGCATGAACGAAGAGCTTCAGATTTCCATTGTTATCGAAGCTGAAAATGTCCACGTCCTTGGCGATGTTGCCGTAGTCGAAGCGTTGGACGTTCAGATATTGCCCATCACGCTGGGCCCAGAAGGTGGCTCCGTTGCGCAATGGAGCCGAAGTCGACAGTCGCAATGTGCGTGAGGCTTCCGCAAACTGCTGCGCGGGTGGGATCACGTATTCTGCGAGCAGGAAGAGAACCAGGATGATCGGCACAGCGAGCAGGAAGATCGCGCCGACGACGCGCTGTTCCGACACGCCGAGAAATCGCACGGCTGCCAGTTCATAATGGCTGGCAAGGCCGCCGAGAGCGAGCAGGCAACCCAGGAGCATGGCGATCGGCGTCACCTGCAGCAGCCGGAAGGGCGAAGTCAGAACGACGTAAAGCAGCGCATCGATGATGCGGTAATGGCCCTGGCCCACTGAACTCAGCTGCTCCACGAACTCGAGAAGGCTGAACAGGGCCGTCAACGCCGCGGCGACAAGGACAAAGCTCCGCAGCGTTGCGAACGCGATGTAGCGATCAAGCCGCGTCATGGCTGCCGGTGCTCGGATCAAATCCCGAGGCTGTGCGCCTGAATTGGAACGTGGGCTGATACAGCGCCACAAACACCGCCAACGCCAGCAGGGCCGGCACCCACCAGATGCCGGGGAAAGACGGCACCGTTCCGTGCTGAACCCAGGTCCGGGCTGTGGTGCATACCAAGTAGTAGGCGGAATAGATCAGGATCGCGGTGCCGATCTTGGCGTACCGGCTCTGGCGCGGACGCGTGCGGCTCAGTGGCACGCCGAGCATGCCTAGCAGAATAGTGGATACGCCCGTCGAGAGCCGCCATTGGAGTTCCGCGACATCGGCCGGTGCTGAAGACCGCACGAGTGCCGCGCTGGACGCAGCGACGGAGCTGTACTCCGGCGGATCGTAGGCGTGACTGTTGGGACTGACGACGATCCCTTGAGCGCTGAGAACCCGGTCAGGGTACTCCGGTGCGCTGCCGATCACATAAATGTGCGCATCGCGCAGGTAGACCTTTCTGTCCGCGTCGCGGCTGGTCGGTTCGAGCGGAAATGCGAGTCGGGCATAGATAACCTGCATGTGATCGCCCTGCTTGATACGAACGAAGACATCACTCGCCGGCAATCCCGGACCTTCGCGGTGCGCAAGAAAGATCGCGCGATTGCCATGATCGCTGATGTAGAACGTGCCAGCCGCCATTTCGTCGATGTTGAGCAGGACAGCCGCCTCGCCCGTCAGCTCATGCATCTTCTGATAGGCCAACGGCCGCACCACGAGAGACAGCACCGCCACGCCCAGTGCCAGGCCGCCTGCCAGTGTGAGGACCGCCCCCATGACCCTTGCCGGCGTCACACGCAACGCCGACATGGCGGTGAATTCGGAGTCGCTATACAGCCGCCCGAAGGCAAGCACGACCGAGATATAGAGCGAAATCGGAATCAAGACTTCGAATGCGATAAGAAGCTTCAGTCCGATAAGGATGGCGATCATGTCGGTCGGAAGCAGGCCGTTTACAGCGTCGGCCAGAAAGCTTGCGGCGCTGTAACTCGCAAAGAGGGCCGAAAGCATGCCGAGCGTCACCAGGAATGGCTTGCTCATCTCGCGGACCAGATAGCGATTGATAATCAAAACCGCGTACTACGTGCGGATTGGCCGGCGGGCGCGGGGTCCCGGCGGGGCAGCGAAGGCATGTCCAGACCGGCTACCACGGCATGTCCTGTTCGTGCTGAAGCGACGCAGTTTTGTTGACAAGAAAGCTTGTGACAATACTGCGGGAACACCATATAAAATCAAGGGTTGGCGCACCGGGCGCCTCCCGTCCGGCTGCATGGCCGCGGTCACGAGGTCAGCAAGCAGCACATGGAAAATGCGGTCGATGATGTTCGCGCAACGGTGTTTGACACGCTGCGGGGATCTCTCAGCAAACGTGTTGAGCTTTCCGATGATACCAACATCGCGAATGACCTGGGTCTCGACTCTGTCGCGGTCATGGATTTTGTGATGGAGGTCGAGGACCGGCTGGACATCACAGTTCCGCTCGATCGGATTGCCGAGGTTGAGACACTGGGCGACCTGGTGACTGCGATCCGCGGCCTCAAAGGCACTGCCTGACAATGGCGCTGTTCGACAAGTTCGCGCCTCTGATGAAGCAATACGCCGAGCTCGATGGCACGGGTCACAACCCGTTCAACGTGGCGTTCGACCGTGTGCTCTCCCCGACCGAGGCGATGATCAAGAGCCAGAAGGTTCTGCTACTCGGCTCGAACAATTATCTCGGCCTTACATACGACCCATCCGTCATCGCGAAATCCGTCGAGGCGATCAGGCAGTCCGGCACCGGGACGACCGGCTCACGTATCGCCAACGGCAGCTATGACGGTCACACACAGCTTGAGCAGGCGCTCAGCGAATTCTATGGCCGCAAACGCGCGATGGTGTTTTCGACAGGCTATCAGGCCAATGTCGGAATGCTTTCCACACTCGCGGGCAAGAACGATCACCTGATCCTCGACGCGGACTCGCATGCCAGCATCTATGATGGCTCGCGTCTCGGTCATGCGCAGGTTACGCGCTTCCGCCACAACGATCCGGACGATCTGGCAAAGCGCTTGCGCCGTCTCGCGGATACGCCCGGCGACAAGGTCATCGTCGTCGAAGGCATCTATTCGATGCTGGGCGATACCGCGCCGCTGCGCGAGTTTGCGGCCGTCAAGCGCGAATATGGTGCCTATCTCGTTGTTGACGAAGCGCACTCGCTTGGCGTGCTGGGCGCCACGGGGCGCGGTCTCGCAGAGGCGCAAGGCGTCGAAGCCGATGTCGACTTCGTCGTGGGCACATTCTCCAAGAGCCTTGGCGGCATCGGCGGCTTTTGCGTGAGCGACATCGAGGGTTTCGAGATTCTGCGCGTGCTCAGCAGGCCGTATATGTTCACCGCGTCGCTTCCGCCGGGCGTCGTCGCCGGCGCGATGGAGGCGCTGCACCAATTGCGCGCGCGTCCGGCGTTGCGCGAACAGCTGATCGGCAACGCCAACCGCCTTTACGCAGGTCTGGCGGCCCATGGGTTTGAGCTTGGCCCCGAGCCGGGACCGGTGGTGTCTGCGCTGATGCCCAGTCCCGAGGTCGCCTTTGCGTTCTGGACCAAGCTTCTCGAAGCGGGCCTGTACACCAATGTGAGCATGCCGCCGGCGACGCCGCGCGGCCTTGCTCTTCTGCGCACGAGCGTTAGCGCCGCACACACGTCCGAGCAAATTGATCACGCCGTTTCACTCTTTGGTGAAGTGGGCCGGGCGATGCGGCTCATCGGACCCGACGCCGTGCATCAGACCGCAGTCGCTGCTCAGTAATATTTCAGCCGCACAGCGATCGGGTTGTCACCGGCATGCGCCGCAAAACGCACGCGGCTGAGGCCGGGTGGTCCCACATACAGCGTCGGGTTGTTCGAGAAGCCGTAGCCTTCAATAGGCAGCCCGAGAGCGTTGGTGTCGAAATGGCCGTTATTGTTTTCGTCCTGATAGAGTGCAACGGCATAATATCCGGGCGCCGCGACCACGAAGCACGCATGCGTGACGGGGATCACTACAGGGAAAGCCTGACGCGCGAGCTTGTACTTCCCGTCCAGGAAGTGGACCGCGTCGTCGGGATAGATCGTGATGGAGATGCTGCCCTTGAGCGAGCGCATCCCACTGACGCTGATCTGAAGACGCACCTGCGTCGCGTCTCCGGGATCGCACGTCGGGCCAGCCGCATGCGCTGGCGCCGCAAAGCACAGCGCGGCGAAGAGCGAGCCAATCGCCGCCAAAGTGGCCAGCGACCTGGCCTCGAAGATATCTTTCAAGCATGCCCCCTGGATTGCATTCGCTTTACCGGGTTCGGAGGCGCTGCTGCAAGGCCGCCTTGCTACGCGTCAGGTTTGCCCACTATTTTGCCGCCAACGCCGGGGCGGAGGATCTGTGCTTGAGATTGCCGTGTTCCGGCACAATCTGTTTCGCGTATCCGAGCCGTTCATTGCGCAGCAGGCGCAACAATTGCGGCGCTACAAGCCGCTCTACATCGGCCGCATGCGGTTCGGTCCGGCGCCGGCCGGCGCTGCCTCACTGGCAATCGAAGATCTCGGTCGTGGGGCGCTGCCGCGTATAGCGTGGCAGATGATCAGCCGTGATCCGCGTCCCTATCTTCGATTGCTGAACGGCCGTCGACCGGCGCTGATCCATGCTCATTTTGGCGTCGAGGGGGTCTATGCACTTCCGCTGGCGAAACGACTTGGCGTGCCACTGGTGACGACTTTTCATGGCTTCGACGCAACGTTATCAACCGCGGCGTTGCTGGCCTCTCCGGCGTGGGCGAACTATGCGTTGTTCAGGCATAAGCTCGCGCAGCAGGGCGATCTGTTCTTGTGCACGTCGTCATTCATCCGCGAGCGGGTCATCGCGCTGGGTTTCCCGGAGGCGCGCACCAAGGTCCACTATATCGGCGTCGATAGTCATGCGATCCGCGCGCGCGACCCGGCCGAGGAGACGCCCATGGTGCTCAGTGTCGGCCGGCTGGTGGAGGTCAAGGGAACGGAGTATCTGATCCGCGCCTTTGCTGCTCTGGCTCCGCGCCGTCCGGATGTTGAGCTCGTCATAGTCGGTGAAGGTCCACTGAAAACGAAACTCATGGCGCTGGCGAAAACTTTGGGCGTTGGTGCACGTGTCCGATTTCTGGGTTCGCTCCCGCACGTCGACGTAATTGCGCTAATCCGCAAGGCGGCGATGATGGTGTTGCCGAGCGTCCGCACGAGCACCGGTCGTGTCGAGGGTCTGGGAATGGTGCTTCTGGAAGCTGCGGCGAGCGGCGTGCCACTCATCGGCTCGCGCACGGGCGGGATACCCGAGGTCGTCGTAGACGGCCAGACAGGATACCTGACGCCTGAACGTGACACTGCAGCGCTCGCTGCTCGCATGAACGATCTGCTCGACGATCGTGATCGACGCATCCATCTCGGTGCGCAAGCGCGTTCGCTTGTCGAACGGCAATTCGATCTCGCCGCGCAGACTGCGGGGCTGGAAGATCTCTACGATGGTCTGCTGACCCATGGCTCTTAATGTTATCGTGGTCGCCCACCCAGACGATGAGACGCTGTGGTTGAGTTCAGCGCTGGGTGGCTCGGATCGAGTCGTGTTCTGCTTCGGCGAACCCTTCGATAAACCCGCCAAGGGCGCGGCACGCCGTCTCGCGGTCGCAGCGCTGCCTCTTACCGGGGTGGTCGACATCGGTTTGCCGGAGAGCGGTGCGCGATTTCTTGTCGACTGGGCCAATGCGCAGGTGACCCAGCAGGGGATCGCAATCACTGAGCCCGAGCCGCGCCAGCGTTATGAAGAGAATTTCATAAAGCTGGTTACGGCTCTGCGAGTTCAGCTTAAGGGCGCTGAGACCGTCTATACGCATAACCCATGGGGGGAATATGGACATGCCGAACATATCCAGGTGTATCGCGCCGTGCGCCTGTTGCAGGCCGAACTCGGTTTCACGATCTGGTTTTCCAACTACGTGGGTTCGCGAAGCTGGGCGCTGGCCCGTCGGCTGGGGCAGGAGCCGTGCTGGACGAGGCGGCGCATGGCGAGGCCCGATCGGCAACTTGCCCGGACGCTGATGGGCGTCTATCGCCGTTTCGGCGCCTGGACCTGGGCTCGCAGCCATCGCTGGCCCGTTTATGAGACCCTTTATGCGCAGCCGCCGGCAGGTGAAAGCGAGCGATGGCAGCCGCTCAAAGGCGAATGGTTGCTCGATGTCGCAGGCCTGCGCTGGTGGCGTCTGCCGTGGCAAAAGGCCCGGCGCCGCCTTGTTTGACGCGCCGCCCAAACTATCTTCAGCATGCCGCCACATGGTACGAAGCCGCATGAAAACTGCTCGAAATTCCGTCTGCGTGCGGCGGATATGAGTTCATTGTCGCGGCGACTTGGCAATCTTGGGTCGGGAGCCCGTTTCGCGGCGCGCGCCATAGGGTCGCGCTATAATCCGCTTCTGGCCCAGGTCGTCGTCACGCGCCGTTGCAATTTGAGCTGCGGCTACTGCAACGAGTACGACAGCTTCTCGCCGCCTGTGCCTTATGAGACGTTGCTCGCGCGCGTCGATCACCTCGCCTCGCTGAACACCGCCTCGATGACCTTTACCGGCGGCGAGCCATTGCTCCATCCGCAGCTCGACAAGGTCGTTCGCGCCGCCCGTGGCCACGGCATGATCGTGACCATGATCACCAACGGCTTCCGTCTGACGCGCGACTGGATCGAGCGGCTGAATGCGGCCGATCTCCAGGGCATGCAGATCAGCATCGACAACCTCAAACCCGACGAGGTCTCGATGAAGAGTCTTTCCTCGGTCGAACGCAAGCTTGGCCTTCTGGCGAAGCATGCGCAGTTCAAGGTCAACATCAATTCGGTGCTTGGTGTCAGCGGCGAGCGTACACAAGACGTCATTACGGTCGCGGAGACAGCGGCGAAGTACGGCTTTCAGCATTCGGTCGGCGTGCTGCACGACGGGTCGGGGACGTTGAAGGCATTATCGCCGGCGCAGATGGGTGCTTATCGTCAGGTCACCAAGATTTCGCCGTCAATGGTGCACAGCCTGAACTACTGGCTCTTCCAGAAGAACCTGATGCAGGGACAGGCGAACGACTGGAAGTGCCGCGCCGGCGCACGCTACTTGTATGTGTGCGAGGATGGGCTGGTTCACTGGTGCTCGCAGCAGCGCGGCTATCCGGGCATTCCGCTGCTCGAATATACGCGGGATGATATCCGCCGCGAATTCCACACGGAGAAATCCTGCGCTCCAACCTGCACGCTGAGCTGTGTTCACCAGATGAGCATGTTCGACCGCCAGCGTGGCGCGCAGAAGATTGCCGATCCCGTCGCCGCCGCTGCGGAATAGTCAGCGGCTCGCTGTGCGGCGCGTATAAAGTGCCAGACCGGCGTAGCACAGCGCTGTTGCCGCGATCACGACTGCAATCTGAAATTTCGGATCGCTGATTCCTGTGAACTGACGCGCCAAAACAACCGCTAAGACCAGGGCTGCAATTGCGACGATCGGTGCGCCAAACGCACCAGCGAGCCTTCCGATACTAATATCCCAGTGCCGCTGCAAGCGTGTTGCGCCCCAGAAAAGCAGTGGTGGGTATATGACAAGCCAGACCACCGACACGGCGATGAGGCCGGACGATGCGGGAAACCTGAATCCGGCTATCAGGACGCCGCCTGTGAGCAACACCATCGTGGCCGCCGACAGGCGCGCCGCTGTGCCCGGCCGGCCGGATCCCATCAGCAGGGGATAGATCGTTTGCATCGTCACGCGCAGGAGCGCGGCCGCGGCCAGAATCTTCAGGGGCAGGGCAGCCGCCGCATAGCT
>DASZCC010000414.1:0-1808 GCA_035943485.1 Rhizomicrobium sp.
GCGCGATCGTCAGGAACGAGACGCGCCAGGGCAAGGGCAACGTCATGCGCCGGATGTTCGCCGACGTGGAGGCCGATATCTTCGTGCTGGCCGACGGCGACGACACCTATGACGCGACGGCGGCACCCGGCCTGATCAGACGCCTTGTGGACGACCATCTCGACATCGTCACGGGCCGACGCGTGCACACCGATGCCGGCGCCTATCGTGCCGGGCATGTCTGGGGCAACCGGATGCTGACCGGGCTCACTTCGCTGATGTTCAACGTCAAGCTGACCGACATGCTGAGCGGCTACCGCGTCATGTCGCGCCGCTTCGTGAAGTCGTTTCCGTTCACGGCCGAAGGCTTTGCCATCGAGACCGAGTTGACCGTCCACGCCGTCCGGCTGCTGATGCCGATGGCTGAGGTCGACACACGCTACAAGGAGCGGCCGGCCGGTTCTGCCAGCAAGCTCAGCACCTATCGCGACGGCTTCCGCATCCTGTTCACGATCTTCCACCTCACGCGCGAGGAGCGCCCGCTGGTATTCTTCAGCGTGATCGGCGCGGTGCTGGCCGCGATCTCGCTGTCGTTCGGCGGCTCGCTGCTGGTGGAGTTCTTCCAGACCGGGCTGGTGCCACGCTTGCCAACCGCCCTGCTCGCCACCGGCCTCATGACGCTGGCCGCCCTTTCGGTGATGACCGGACTGATCCTGGATACGGTCACGCGTGGGCGCTGGGAAGCCAAACGCATGGCCTATCTGTCGCTGCAGGGTCCCGAAGAGCTGAAGCTGCCGTGACGCTCTCGGAGCGTCTGCGGGAATCGCGTTTCCTTCGCTTCGGCGTCGTAGGCGCCGCCGGTTTCGTGGTCGACGAGACGGTCCTGAAGCTGATGCTGTTTGTGCTCAATCCCTATGCCGCGCGCGCGGTGTCGATATTCTGCGCCATGACGTTCACCTGGTGGGGCAACCGCACGCTCACCTTCGCCGAACACGCCGCGACAGGAAGCGCCGGCGCAATCCTGCGCGAATGGTTCAAGTTCATCCTGGCGAACGCGCTGGGCGCCGTCGTGAACTACGGCACCTATACGCTGCTCGTCGCGCTGGCGCCGGCGCCGTTCAACAACCCCCTGCTTGCCACCGCGATCGGCGTGGCGATCGGTCTTGTCTTCAACTTCACGCTGTCGAAGCGCTTCGTCTTCAAAGCCAGCTGATCACCAGATCTTCACGCGCGCGTTCGGCGCGAGATACAGCTTGTCGGCCGGCTTCACGTCGAAGGCGGCGTACCAGGCATCGATGTTCTGCAGCGGTATCTCGGTCCGCGCGCCCGGAGGCGAGTGGGGATCGCTGACGATGCGGGCCCGGATCGAGTCCTCCCGCAACTTCAGCCGCCAGACCTGCGCCCAGCCAAGGAAGAAGCGCTGATCGCCGGTGAGGCCATCGATCGTCGGCGCCGGCTTCCCCCCAAGCGAGGCGTGATAGGCGTCATAGGCGATGAGGAGGCCACCGAGATCGGCGATGTTCTCGCCCATCGTCAGGTCGCCGTTGACGTGCAGGCCCGGCAGCACCTGATAGGCATCGTACTGCGCACCGAACACCTTGATGCGCGCCTCGAATGTTTTGGCGTCGTCCGGTGTCCACCAGTCTGTGAGGCGGCCGGAAGCATCGTATTTGCGGCCCTGGTCGTCGAAATTGTGTGTCAGTTCGTGGGCGATAAGGCCGGCCGCGCCATAGTTCACCGCCGGGTCGGCATTCGGATCGAAGAACGGCGCTTGCAGATAGGCCGCCGGGAACGCGACCAGATTCATCACCGGGTCTTCGTAGTCGTTC
>DASZCC010000415.1:0-5111 GCA_035943485.1 Rhizomicrobium sp.
TCGCGGCATCGGCCTTGAATTTGCCAGACAATACGCCGTCAGCGCGGCCGAGGTGATCGCCTGCTGCCGCGAGCCCGATCAGGCGACGGAGCTGAACGCTCTCGCCAAGCGTGACAGCAATGTGCGTGTTGCAAAGCTCGATGTTACCAGTCCGGACTCGGTCGCCGCACTGAAGGCTGAATTGGGCCGCTCGCCGATCGACATCCTGATCAACAACGCCGGCGTCGGTGGCTTTCGCGAGCGGCCGAAAGGCATCATCGATTTCGACGGCTGGCTTAACATCTTTGCCGTAAACAGTGTGGCGCCCATCATGGTGGCGGTGGCGTTGCGCGACAATCTTCTGGCCGGCACGCAGAAGAAGCTTGTGACCATCACGAGTCAGCTCGGCTCCATCGCCAATCATGCAGGCGGCGCATTCCCCTATCACGCCTCGAAAGCGGCGGTGAACAGTCTGATGCATGGCCTCTCAAAAGATTGGGCGCGCGACGGCGTGTCGGTCGGCATATTCCATCCCGGCTGGGTGCAGACCGACATGGGTGGTGCAGGGGCACCGGTGAAGCCGGCGGAAAGCGTGAAGGGTCTGCGCGCGCAGATCGCGGCGCTCAATGCTTCAAACAGCGGGACGTTTCGCGACTACACGGGCAAGGAATTGCCCTGGTAGCCCGCAAGAATATTCCGCGCGCGATCAAGTCTTGTGGATAACTGGCCGTCACAAAAAATCGTTCCGCGCGATTCCCAAATGGAATCAACGAACCCCGTTTCGGGCATGATTGACGCGCGTGTGGGCAACCGGGAACTTCACGTCATCGCTGCGTGGGAGCGCAACTATGACGCGTGAAATTCACATCGTGTCGGTCGGACTAGTCTTCCTGTTCCTCGGCGCATTCGTCATCGGCGTCTGGTGACGCGCGGAGAATATCAAACCATCAGGCCGCGTTCTTCGCGTGCGGATCGTAGTTGAGTAGTGGCGCGAGCCAGCGTTCGGCCGTCGTCATATCCATACCCTTGCGCCTGGCGTAATCCTCGACCTGGTCGCGCTCGATCTTGCCGACGCCGAAATAGCGGCTATCCGGATGGGCGTAATAGAAGCCGCTTACCGATGAGCCGGGCAACATCGCGAAGCTCTCGGTCAGCGTCACGCCGATCTTGTCCTCGGCGTCGAGCAGCTTGAACAGCGTGCCCTTCTCGGTGTGATCGGGCTGGGCCGGATAGCCGGGCGCCGGTCGGATACCGCGATAGGCTTCCGCGATGAGCTGGTCGTTGCCGAGCTCTTCGTCATGGGCGTAGCCCCAGTATTCGCGACGCACCTTCTCATGCATCCGCTCGGCGAAGGCTTCCGCCAGACGGTCGGCCAGCGCGCGCAGCAGGATGGCGGAGTAGTCGTCATGCGCCGCTTCGAACGCCTTGATATGCGCATCCTCGCCGATGCCGGCGGTGACGACGAAGCCGCCGATATAGTCTGCCGTGCCTTCCGGCGCGACGAGATCCGACAGCGCCATGTTCGGCCGGCCCGCCTCGCGCGTCATCTGCTGGCGCAACGTGTGCAGCGTGTGGATCGGGAATTTGCGGGCCTTGTCGCCATAGAGGACGATATCGTCGCCCTTGGAATTGGCGGGCCAGAAGCCGACAACGGCGCGCGCCGTCAGCCATTTCTCGTCGACGATCTTCTTCAGCATCGCCTGCGCATCGGCGTAGAGACTGCGCGCCGCCTCGCCGACCTTGTCGTCGTCCAGGATCGACGGGAAGCGGCCGACCAACTCCCAGGTGCGGAAGAACGGCGTCCAGTCGATGTACTTCACCAGATCGCCGAGATCGTATTCCGAGAAGGTGCGCGTGCCGAAGAAAGTCGGCTGCGGCGGCGTGTAGTCCTTCCAGTTCAGCTTCAGCTTGTTCGCCCGCGCTTCGGCGATCGGCAGGCGGCGGCCCGGCGCGCGCTGGGCGGCGTGGCTGCGCGCGATCTCTTCATATTCCTTCCGGATGTCGGCGACGAAGGCCGGCTTCTGCGCTTTGCTGAGCAGGCTCGACGCGACACCGACGGCGCGCGAGGCATCGGTGACATAGACCGTCTGGCCGCGGCGATAGCCGGGATCGATCTTCACGGCGGTGTGCACGCGGCTGGTTGTGGCGCCGCCGATCAGCAGCGGGATGTCGAAGCCCTGGCGCTCCATCTCATTGGCGACATGGACCATCTCGTCCAGCGAGGGCGTGATGAGGCCGGACAGGCCGATGATGTTCGCCCCCTGCTCTTTCGCGACGTCGAGGATCTTCTGCGCCGGCGTCATCACGCCAAGGTCGATCACCTCATAGCCGTTGCACTGGAGCACAACGCCGACGATGTTCTTGCCGATGTCGTGGACGTCGCCCTTGACCGTCGCCATGACGATCTTGCCGACCGGCTCCTTCACCGTCGACTTGTCCTCTTCCATGAATGGCAGGAGGTAAGCCACGGCCTTCTTCATCACGCGCGCCGACTTCACGACCTGCGGCAGGAACATCTTGCCCGAGCCGAACAGATCGCCGACGACGTTCATGCCGGACATCAGTGGGCCTTCGATCACGTCGAGCGGCCGCGTCGTGCGCAGGCGCGCTTCCTCGGTGTCCTCGATCACGAAGGTGTCGATGCCGTGCACCATCGCGTGCGTGATGCGCTCCTCCACCGGCAGCGAGCGCCAGGCGGCGTCTTCCACCGCAGCAACCGAGCCGTCGCCCTTGTAGCGCTGCGCCAGATCGAGCATGCGCTCCGTCGCGTCGGCGCGCCGGTTGAACAGCACGTCCTCGATGCCTTCGCGCAGCGGCGTCGGGATGTCCTGGTAGACCGTGAGCTGGCCAGCGTTGACGATGCCCATGTCCATGCCGGCCTTGATGGCGTGGAACAGGAAAACGGAGTGCATCGCCTCGCGCACCGGCTCATTGCCGCGGAACGAGAACGAGAAGTTCGACACGCCGCCCGAGATATGGGCGTAGGGACAGGCCGCGCGGATCTCGGCCGTCGCGTCGATGAAGGCGCGGCCATAGTCGTTATGTTCGTCGATGCCGGTGGCGACCGCGAAAATATTCGGATCGAAGATGATGTCTTCCGGCGGGAAACCGACCTTGTTCACCAGCACGTCATAGGCGCGCTTACAGATGTCGACCTTGCGCGCCTGCGTGTCGGCCTGGCCTTCCTCGTCGAACGCCATCACGACGACGGCGGCGCCATAGCGCATCACCGCGCGGGCGCGTTCGACGAACGCCTCCTCGCCTTCCTTCAGGCTGATGGAGTTAACGATCGGCTTGCCCTGCGTGGTCTTGAGACCGGCCTCGATCACGCTCCATTTCGAGCTGTCGATCATCACCGGCACGCGCGAAATGTCGGGCTCGCCTGCGATCAGGTTCAGGAACCGCGTCATCGCCGCTTCCGAGTCGATCAAGCCCTCGTCCATGTTGACGTCGATGATCTGTGCGCCGCTGTCGACCTGTTGCCGCGCGACTTCCAGCGCACCTTCATAGTCATTGGCGGCGATCAGCTTGCGGAACTTGGCCGAGCCCGTGATGTTTGTCCGCTCGCCGACGTTCACGAAGTTCAGTTCCGGCGTCAGCGTGAAAGGCTCCAACCCCGACAGGCGCATGTAGCGCGGCTTCTCCGGTATCTGGCGTGGCGGCACGTCGCTGATCGCGCGGCCGAATTCGCTGATGTGCTCGGGGCGCGTGCCGCAGCAGCCGCCGACGATATTCACCAGGCCCGAACGCGCGAACTCCTCGATCATCGCGCCCATCGTCTCGGGCGTCTCGTCATAGCCGCCGAACTCGTTGGGCAGACCGGCATTCGGATGCGCGCTGACCAGCGTGTCCGCCACATGCGCCAGCTCGGCCACATAAGGCCGCAGCTCCTTGGCGCCAAGCGCGCAGTTCAGGCCGACGGCAAACGGCTTGGCGTGACGGATGGAGTGATAGAACGCCTCCGCCGTCTGGCCGGTCAGCGTGCGGCCGGACAGATCGGTGATGGTGCCGGAGATCCACACCGGCAGGCGCACGCCCAGCTCCTCATATGCTTCCTCTATCGCGAAGATCGCGGCCTTGGCGTTCAGCGTGTCGAAGATCGTCTCGATCATGATCACGTCGGAGCCGCCCTTGATGAGGCCGAGCGTGGCTTCCTTGTAGGTCCGGCGCAGATCATCGAACGTGATGTTGCGGAAGGCCGGATCGTTCACGTCCGGCGAGATGCCGGCCGAACGGTTCGTCGGCCCCAGCACGCCGGCGACGAAACGCGGGCGCGAAGATGTCGAAGCCTCGTCGCACACTTCGCGCGCCAGCTTCGCGCCTTCGAAGTTCAATTCGCCGACGAGATGTTCGAGACCATAGTCGGCCTGCGACGTCTCAGTAGAGGTGAATGTGTTGGTCTCCAGGAAGTCGACACCCGCATCGAGATACTGGCGGCCGATGTCGCGGATGATGTCGGGGCGCGTCAGTGTGAGAAGGTCGTTGTTGCCCTTGAGTTCGCGGCCGTGATTGCCGAAGCGTTCGCCGCGAAAATCGTCCTCGCCGAGCTTGTAGGTCTGGATCAGCACGCCCCAGGAGCCGTCGAGCAAGAGGATGCGCTTTTGCGCTTCGTCCTTCATCCATTGAATGCGGGCGGCGCGGTCGAAACTCATGACGATACCTTTGCTGCCGGCTGGTTGCCGCCGTGTCCGGGCGTCAACCCCAAAATGCGGCAGGCCGCATAAGTCAGGTCCGGTTGTCCGATGACGTAAAAATGGAATTGCTCGAAGCCGCGGGCGCGCAGCTCCTGCACCTGTTCGGCAAGGACGGCCGCGGCAACGATGCGGCGGGTCTCGACGTCACCGTCGAGGCCGTCATACAGGCGCGCCAGCCAAGCCGGCACGGTGGCGCCGGATTTTTCCGCCATGCGCGTGATGGCCTTGATGCCGGTGGTCGGGATGATGCCGGGCACGATGGGAATGGCGATGCCCTCGGCAGCGACGCGGTCGCGGTAGCGGGCGATCAAATCGTTGTCGAAGCCGAATTGCGTGAGCGCGCGGCTGGCGCCGGCACCGACCTTGCGCTTGAGCAGATCGATGTCGTGCTCCATGGACTGCGAGTCGGGATGGCGCTCGGGGTAGCACGAGACGCTG
>DASZCC010000416.1:0-3059 GCA_035943485.1 Rhizomicrobium sp.
CTGACCTATGCCGCGTTCCTCAAGGCGCTGGGCCACGGCAGCCGGCGGCCACTCACCATTGGCCATCCCGGACTTCTCGCCTTTACGCCCGACGAGCGGCAAGTAATCGCACTGCTCGCGGCGGCGCAGGCAGAGGACGACGTCCGGCTTCGCGCCCATCTGGAGTGGCTCATCCGCTCGGATTGCCAGTGCACAGCGACCATCGCGGCGCGGACCTTCGCGCGACTGCTCGCCGATCACGGGGTGAACCTGACACAGACGACGTCAGAACAACGCCTGGCCAGCCGACCATTGGCGGCGGTTCACTGAGGCGTCACGCCAACGGGGTGGAGACGCGGGGGATTTCCCGCTAAACCCCGCTCCATGAAATCTACTTTCCGAACCCCGGCTGCGGGCGCATTCGCGGCGACCGCGCTGTGGAGCGCCGCTGCTGCCAAAACGACCTTGGAATTCCGTCTGGTCGTCGAATGTATGCCCGGCGACAGGCCGGTAAAATTCGAGGGCGAGCCTCTCTGCGTGAAGAAGTCGAATGTCGCCGACCTGTCGGATGTCACGTCTGCTGCCGTTGGCACCGTGTCCGGCAATGAGGCGATCCGCGTCACGCTGAACAGCGCCGGCGCCGCGCGCATGAAGGCGGCTACGGCACATCCCGGCAGAATGGCCATCATCTACAACGGCACACTCGTTTCGGCGCCCATCTTCGAAGGTGTCATTTCCGATTTCGTAGAGGTCGATTTCGGCGAGCACGGCACAAGGCTCAAGGAGATTGCGGCGGCGCTCAAATCCGCGATTGGCAGAAAATGAAGATCAACGGCAAATCCTATCGCTCCATTTGGCCGATCGGCGAGGACGCGTTCGGCATCATCGACCAGACGAAGTTGCCGCATGAGTTCGTGACGTTGACGCTCAAATCGGCCGACGACGCTGCTGTGGCGATCAAGACAATGCAGACGCGTGGCGCGCCGTTGATCGGTGCCGTCGCGGCCTATGGGCTGGCGCTCGCCATGCGTGCCGATCCATCAGATGAGAACCTGACCGCCATCTACGACATGCTCGCCGAGACGCGGCCGACGGCGATCAATCTGCGCTGGGCACTGACGCGGATGCGCGACGCCATCCGCAACCAGCCGCGCGCCGAGCGTGCCGCCATCGCCTGGCGCGAGGCGGCGGCGATCGCGGACGAAGACGTTGCGGTGTGCGAAGCGATCGGCCGAAACGGGCTTGAGATCATCCGCGAGCTCTATCGCCAGAAGGGCGGCAAGGTGAACATCCTCACCCACTGCAACGCCGGCTGGCTGGCGACGGTGGACTGGGGCACGGCGCTGGCGCCGATCTACATGGCGCATGACGAAGGCATTCCGCTCCATGTCTGGGTGGACGAGACGCGGCCGCGCAACCAGGGCGCCTCGCTGACGGCATTCGAGCTGGGCGCGCACGGCGTGGCGCACACCATCATCGCCGACAATGCCGGCGGCCACTACATGCAGCACGGCGAGGTCGACATGGCGATCGTCGGCTGCGACCGCGTCACCGCCAATGGCGACACCGCCAACAAGATCGGCACCTATCTGAAGGCGCTGGCGGCGAAGGACAACGGCGTACCGTTCTATGTCGCGCTGCCGTCCTCGACGATCGACTGGACGCTTGCGTCCGGCGCGCAGATCCCCATCGAAGAGAGATCGCAGGACGAACTCTTGAAAATGACCGGACGGACCCCATCTGGAACACTCGCGACGGTCGAAATCGCGGCGCCGGGGTCTCAAGCGGCCAACCCTGGTTTCGACGTC
Source organism: Rhizomicrobium sp. (assembly GCA_035943485.1). Taxonomy (GTDB): domain Bacteria; phylum Pseudomonadota; class Alphaproteobacteria; order Micropepsales; family Micropepsaceae; genus Rhizomicrobium. Next base: position 1,788 of record DASZCC010000416.1, read on the forward strand.
ACGCCTGCGCGCCTCGTCACCGGTTTCATAACCGAACGCGGGACTTGCGCAGCAACGGAGCAGGGCCTACGCAGCCTCTTCCCCGCCGCCTGATGGCCCTGATTTTGGGCGGCGGGGACTCATTCCCCTCACGAATGGTGGTTGAACGACAATGAAATCCCGCTGGTCTGACGCCGACGCCCAGGAATTTGTGAAGCGCTATGCCGAGAAGGGCGTCAACGCCGAACTCGCACTGCGCACCTACACGACACGGCTGCTTGGTATCGATCCGAAGCTCGTGCTGCACGGCGGCGGCAATACCAGCGTGAAGACGAAGATCAAGGACCTTGTCGGCGACGAGGTTGACGTCCTCTGCGTCAAGGGCTCCGGCTGGGACATGGGCTACATCGAGCCTGAAGGCTTGCCGGCGGTTCGGCTTGAACCGCTGCGCCGCCTGCGTGCGCTGCCCAAGTTGTCCGACGAAGACATGGTGAACTTCCAGCGCATCAACCTGTTGGATTCCGGTTCGCCGACGCCCAGCGTCGAGACGCTGTTGCACGCCTTCCTGCCGCACAAATTCATCGATCACACCCACTCGACCGCCGTACTCGCGTTGACTGACCAGCCGGATGGCGAGGCGATTGCGCGCGATCTCTACGGCAAGCGCATGGCCTATGTGCCGTACTTCATCCCCGGCTTCACGCTGGCGAAAGCCGTCGCCGATGTGTTCGACAAGAACCCGACGGTCGAAGGCCTGATCCTGCCGCGGCACGGCATCTTCACTTTCGCGGAGGATGCGAAGACCGCCTACAAGAAGATGATCGAGTTCGTAACGATGGCGGAGGAGCGTCTGCAGCAGGGCCGCAAATCCCTCAAGCAGATCACGTTGCCCGCGCATGTCGCGAGCGTCGCCGAGATCGCGCCCATCCTGCGTGGCGCAGTGGCGATCGCGCGCGACCCGATGGCCGGCACCGTGAAGCGGCAGATCCTGTGCTTCCGCTCAAGCCCGGCGATCCTGAACTATGTGAACGGCGCGGACATCGCGCGCTACTCGCAGCAGGGTGTCGTGACGCCGGATCACACGATCCGCACCAAGAACCTGCCGCTCATCGTGCCGGCGCCCGATGCGCACAAGCTCGGCGAATGGAAAGAGCAGGTTGAGACGGCGGTTGCCGATTACGTCGCGGCCTATCACACCTATTTCAAGCGCAACAACGAGCGTGCCGAGCCGAAGAAGAAGGAACTCGATCCGTTGCCGCGCGTGATCCTGGTGCCGGGCGTCGGCATGTTCGG
>DASZCC010000417.1:0-2192 GCA_035943485.1 Rhizomicrobium sp.
GAAATCGGCGGCCAGGTCTTCTACCGCCGCGCCGGGCATACGCGTTCGCGCGGGATTTAGACCAGCCCCACCATCGTCATGGCCGGCCTCGTGCCGGCCACCCATACGCACAACTGCATCACGGAGCGTATGGGTCGCCGGGACAAGCCCGGCGATGACGGAAGAGCGCTGCGGATTAACTCAAAAATTCACCCGTCTCGAAATCGCGCCGTCCACCAGCAAGTTCACGCCCGTCGTAAACGATGACGCCGGGCTGGCCAGGAACACGGCGGCGTTGGCGATGTCCTGCGGTGTCGCCATGCGGCCGGTCGGATTGCGCTCCATCGCGCCCTTGAACACCGCCGGCATGTTCTTCTCGATCATGTTCCAGACGCCGCCCTCGAAATAGACCGTCCCTGGCGACACGACATTGGTCCGGATGTGCCGCTTGGCATGCTGGCGCGCGAGGCCCTTGGCGTAGTGGATCAAGGCCGCCTTGATCGGACCGTAGGAGCTGGCGTTGTCCGTCTCCGCCGCCGACACCGACGAGATGATCACGAACGCCGCATCGTTGTTCGCCGTCGCTGCCTTTTCGAGGAACGGATAGGCCGCGTCGAATGCGTTCACCGCGCCGAGCACGTCGAGCTTGAAGTTCTGCTCCCATGACGCGGGGTCCGCGCCTTGCGCCATCGCACCGGCGTTTGAGATGAGGATATCGACACCGCCGAGTTCGCCGGCGGCACTTGCGATCCACGTCTTGAGCCCTGCGCCATCCATGATGTCGACCGCGCCGCCGGTCGCCTTGATGCCCTTGTCCTTGAGCGCGGCGACCGCGTCCTTCACCTGATCGCCGTTGCGCGCGCAGATTGCGATGTTCGCACCTTCGCCCGCCAGCGTGTCCGCGATGGCGCGGCCGATGCCACGCGTGCCGCCGAGGATGACGGCGTTCTTGCCTTTGAGCTGAAGGTCCATATCTTTCTCCCGATGTTTGGTAGGCGGGAGATTAGGCGGTACGGAGCTTCGCCCGCACTAATTATTTCCGTCATCGCCGGGCTTGTCCCGGCGACCCATATGCTCCGTGTTGCAGTTGTGCGTATGGGTGGCCGGCACGAGGCCGGCCATGACGGGACGGTGGGAGGTGGCTAAAAATCCAACCCGAGATCCAAATTCATCGCGCTGTGCGTGATCCCACCCGACGAGATGTAGTCCACACCCGTCTCCGCCACGCCCCGCACCGTCGCCAGCGTGATGTTGCCGGATGCTTCCAGCGTTGCCCGGCCGTGGGCCATCGCAACGGCCTGTTTCAGGGCATCCGGCGTCATGTTGTCGACGAGGATCGTGTCGATGCCCAGCGCCAGCGCTTCCTCAAGCTGCGCCAGCGTGTCGACCTCCAGCTCGATCTTGGCCATGTGGCCGAGGCCGGCGCGAACGCGCTCAATCGCCGGCTTGATGCCGCCGGCAGCGACGAGGTGGTTGTCCTTGATCAGCACCGCGTCATCGAGGCCGAAGCGGTGATTGAAGCCGCCGCCAGAGCGTACGGCGTATTTCTCCAGCACGCGGAGGCCGGGCGTCGTCTTGCGGGTGCAGACGATGCGCGCCTTCGTGCCGGCGACCGCATCGACCAGCGCACGTGTCGCGGTCGCGATGCCGGAGAGATGGCCGGCGAAGTTCAGGGCCACACGTTCGCCGGTGAGGATCGAACGCGCGGACCCGCTGATGTGTGCCAGCAAGGTACCGGCCTTCACTGTCGAGCCGTCCGGTGTCTCAACCTTGAACTGCACCGAAGGATCGACAAGGGCGAACGTGCTCTGCGCCGCGATCAGACCCGCGATCGTGCCGGGCTTGCGCGCCATGAGCTTCGCATCGGAGCGTGTCTCTGCCGGGATCGTCAGGTCGCTGGTGATGTCGCCGGCGCGGCCGAGATCTTCCTCAAGCGCGTGGCGCACGATTGGCTCAACCAGCAACGCATGCGGCGGCCGCGTAAAGGGCAGGGCGGTGGTCATCCGATTGCCGCTGTGGCGGGCTCGCGCACGGCATGCGCTTCCGCGATCGCATCGGCATCGGCCAGCGTCATGAAGGTGCGCTTGCCGACGGCATCGGTCTGCGGGAAGTCGCTGCGATAATGGCCGCCTCGGCTCTCGCGACGCGTCAACGCTGCCGCGGTGACCAGACGCGCTGCCGACGTCATGTTCAGCAGCGCAGGCTCGCTGCCA
>DASZCC010000418.1:0-1802 GCA_035943485.1 Rhizomicrobium sp.
CGCGTGACTTTCTTGTGCCTGTCGCGGTGATCCATGCCGAATGCTTTCCGGACGCGTGGAGTGTGCAGGCGATCGCGGATTTGCTGCAGGCGCCCGGCACGGTCGGGCTGGCCTCGCATGATGGCTTCATCCTCATTCGCTCAGCAGGCGGTGAAGCCGAGATCCTGACCCTTGCGGTACGTCCATCCGCCCGGCGCAAAGGGCTCGGCGCGGCGTTGGTTCAGGCAGGTGCGCTGGCCATGGCGGGACAGGGTGCCGAGACGATGTTTCTGGAAGTGGCGGTGAGCAACACTGTTGCACAGACACTCTATACCCGCCTTGGCTTCACGAAGACGGGCGAACGCAAGGGTTATTACGTCCGGCCCGGTCAGGCACCGGAAGATGCCCTCATTTTGCGTAGCAATCTCCCGCTTTCGCCCCTTGGGAAAAGCGGCCGCACTGGGTAAAATCGACAAATGAGCGCTGAACATGGGGAGAGCATCGTGACGCGGATCGAGAAACTCTGCGTCGACAAGGGGCTGCGCATGACCGAGCAGCGCCGCGTGATCGCGCGTGTCCTGTCCGATGCCGCGGACCATCCCGATGCCGAGGAACTCTATCGCCGCGCCGCCGCCGTCGACCCGCATATATCCATCGCCACCGTGTACCGCACCGTGAAGCTGTTCGAGGATGCCGGCATCCTGGAGCGTCATGATTTCCGCGACGGCCGCTCGCGCTATGAGGAGACGCCGGAGTCACATCACGATCATCTGATCGACATCCAGACCGGCAGCGTCATCGAGTTCCGCAACGAGGACATCGAAAAGCTGCAGCGCCGCGTCGCCGAAGAACTCGGCTTCGAGCTGGTGGATCACCGCCTTGAGCTCTACGGCGTGCCGAAGGGCAAACAGAAACCTCGCTGATGCAGAACATCCGCGCCTATAGCATTGTCTTTGTGTTTCTCACCCTCACGCTGATGGGCATCCCCTATCAAAGCGCGGCGATGAAATTCAACTGGAAGAGCCGTAAGACTTTCCCGCATCGCTATCACAAATTCATGACCAGACTGTTCGGCATCCGTGTCACCACGATCGGCCGCCCGGTGACGGATGAGGGCGTGCTGTTCCTCGGCAATCACACATCCTGGATGGACATCCTCGTCTATTCGTCAATCACGCCGGTTTCCTTCGTGGCTAAGTCCGAAGTCGCGACTTGGCCGTTCTTCTCGACGCTTGCGAAATTGCAGCGAACCGTGTTCGTCGAGCGCACGCGCCGCACCGCGACCGGCGTCGCGCGCGATCAGATCCGCGAACGTCTGATCGAAGGCGATGCGCTGGTGCTTTTCCCCGAAGGCACGTCGAGCGACGGCAATCGCGTGCTTCCGTTCAAAAGCGCGCTGATGGGGGCGGCCGAGACGCGCGTCGACGACGGCCATGGCGGCCAGCGCGCGGTGAAGGTGCAGCCGGTGTCGACTGCCTATGTCGGGCTTTATGGCATGCCGATGGGCCGCGAGAACCGTCCGCTGTTCGCCTGGTACGGCGACATGGAGTTGGTGCCGCATCTAGTCGAAGCTCTGAAGACCGGGCCGATCGAGGTGATCGTGGAATTCCATCCGGCAACGACAGTGGACGAAGCCGGTGGCCGCAAGGCGCTGGCGGTGAAGGCCGAGGCAATTGTCCGTAACGGGCAGACCCAGGCGCTGGCCGGCAATCTCACGCGCGCATCGTCGGCGCATGCGCCGGTCGTGGCGCCGCGTCATGCCGGTCTCGCGCCCGCCGCGGCGGCGTGATCAAGCCGCCCATGAAAAAGCTCTTCATCAAGAC
>DASZCC010000419.1:0-2944 GCA_035943485.1 Rhizomicrobium sp.
GCCGATGGCGTCGAAGTGTGGCGCGTCGCCAACGATGGCGGCACGCAGCGCGGCCAGATTGTCGTAAGGCAGGCGCTTGCCGAGAACGTCCGACAGCGCGCGCAGGATGACCCAGTCTTCCTTCGCTTCGCCGGGCGGGAACACGGCGCGCTCGGCACGCTGCACCCGGCCCTCGAAGTTCACGTAGAGGCCTTCCTTCTCGGTGTAGGCCGCACCCGGCAGGACGACATCGGCGATATGCGCGCCTGCGTCGCCATGGCTGCCCTGATAGACGACGAAGGCACGGCCGAGATGGCCGACATCGAACTCGTCGGCGCCGAGGAGATAGAGGAACTCGATCTCGCCCTTCTGCGCGCCGTCGACGATGCCGGCGACATCGCGTCCGCCCGCGCCCGGCACGAAGCCGAGATCGAGTGCCGCCACGCGGCTGGCCGCGGTGTGCAGGATGTTGAAACCGTTCCAGCCGCCTTCGGCCGCGCCACCGGCCGGACCGATCATGCCGGTGTCGGAGGCGAGCTTCGCCGCGGCGCGCAGGATGGCAGCGCCATCGGGGCGCGCCACGACATCGGCGCCCAAGATGATCATCGGGCGCTTCGCATCACGCAGCACCTGCGCGAAGGCGTGTGTGCCGCCGACGATCTGGTCCAGCACATCGATGCCGGCGCCGAGGTCGGCCACCGGATAGGTCTGGTCCATCGTCACGCCGATACCGGCGATCTTCGTGCTGTTGGCGAGCCACACCTTGCGGATGCGCGCGTTCAGCACCGGCGCATCCCAGCGCGGATTGGCGCCGATGATAAGCAGCGCATCGGCCGCCTCGACACCCGCGATCGTGGTGTTGAACAGATAGCTCTGGCGCGCTCCGCCGAGCTTAGCGCCATCCTGCCGGCAATCGATATTGGTCACGCCGAACGAACCCATGAGGTCCTTCAGCGCCTTGATCTCCTCGGCCGCGGCGAGATCGCCGACGATGGCCGCCATCTTCTCCGGCGCCGTCACCTTCACGCGCGCGGCAATCGCCGCGAATGCTTCGGCCCACGAAGCCGGCTGCAGTTTGCCGCTGACGCGGACATAGGGACGATCCAGACGCTGGCGCAGCAGACCGTCGCAGGCGTGACGCGCCTTGTCGGAGATCCACTCCTCGTTCACGGCCTCGTTCAGGCGCGGCAGCACGCGCATCACCTGCGGCCCGCGCGAGTCGATGCGGATGTTGGAGCCTTGCGCGTCCATCACGTCGATGGACTCGGTCTTGCGCAACTCCCACGGGCGCGCGTTAAAGGCATAGGGCTTGGCGGTCAGCGCGCCGACCGGGCACAGGTCGACGACATTGCCCGACAGTTCGGAAGCGAATGCCTTCTCGAGATAGGTCGTGATCTCCATGTCCTCGCCGCGGCCGGTCGCACCGAGATCGTCGACGCCTGCCACTTCCGTCGCAAAGCGGACGCAGCGGGTGCACTGGATGCAGCGGGTCATCACCGTCTTGACCAGCGGGCCCATATATTTGTCTTCGACGGCGCGCTTGTTCTCATGGAAGCGGTTGAAGGCGGCGCGGCCATAGCCCATCGCCTGGTCCTGCAGATCGCACTCGCCGCCCTGATCGCAAATCGGGCAATCAAGCGGGTGGTTGATCAGCAAGAATTCCATCACGCCCTGACGCGCCTTGGTGGCGATCGGCGAATGGGTGTTGATCTTGGCCGGCGTGCCGTCCTTGTTCGGGAAGATGTCGCGCACCTGCAGCGCGCAAGACGCCTGCGGCTTCGGCGCGCCGACCCATTCAACCAGACACATGCGGCAATTGCCGGCGATTGACAGACGCTCGTGATAGCAGAAGCGCGGAATCTCGGCGCCGGCGCTCTCGCACGCCTGCAGCAGCGTGAGGTTGTCGTCCGCCTCGATCTCATGACCGTCGATGATGAGCTTGCGTGACGCCATCGCCCCTACTCCGCCGCCAGCTTGGCGTGTTCGGCGATGCGCCGTTCGATCTCGGGACGGAAATGACGCACCAGTCCCTGGATCGGCCACGGCGCGGCATCACCAAGACCGCAGATCGTGTGGCCTTCGCACTGCTTGCCGACTTCGAGCAGCTGATCGATCTCCTCGACACGCGCGTTGCCGACTTCCATGCGTTTGAGCACGCGCCACATCCAGCCGGTGCCTTCGCGGCACGGCGTGCACTGGCCGCAGCTCTCATGCTTGTAGAAATAGGCATAGCGTGACACGACGCGGATCAGGTCGGTCGACTTGTCCATTACGATCACCGCCGCCGTGCCGAGCGACGAGTTCACCGCCTTCAGCGCGTCGAAATCCATGATGACGTCATCGCAAACGGACTTGGGGATCATCGGACAGGATGCGCCGCCGGGGATGACAGCCTGGAGATTGTCCCAGCCGCCACGCACGCCACCGGCATATTTCTCGATCAGCTCGCGCATCGGAACGCCGAGCGCCTCTTCGACGACGCAGGGCGTGTTCACGTGGCCGGAGATCTGGAACAGCTTTGTGCCGGTGTTGTTGGCGCGGCCAATGCCGGCGAACCAGTCTGCGCCGCGGCGCATGATCGTCGGGACGACTGCGATGGACTCGACGTTGTTCACCGTCGTCGGGCAGCCATAGATGCCCATGTTCGCCGGGAACGGCGGCTTCATGCGCGGCATGCCCTTCTTGCCCTCAAAGCTCTCGAGCAAGGCAGTCTCTTCACCGCAGATATAGGCGCCGGCGCCGTGATGGAGGAACAGGTCGAAGTCCCAGCCGTGTACGTTGTCCTTGCCGATCAGCTTCTCGGCGTAGCACTCGTCGATCGCGGCCTGCAGCGCCTCGCGCTCGCGCACGAACTCGCCGCGGATATAGATGTAGGCGGTGTGCGCGCGCATCGCGAAGGACGCGATCAGGCAACCCTCGATCAGGTGATGCGGATCATGGCGCATGATCTCGCGGTCCTTGCAGG
>DASZCC010000420.1:0-7163 GCA_035943485.1 Rhizomicrobium sp.
CCGTGAGAAAGAAGATGTTGCGACCGGGGACGAAAGTATTGGGCAGGCTGCCGGCCTTCATCTCGATCGCCATATCGGATGTCAGCGACGTGCCGCCGATTTTCGACAGCGCTTCCAGCGGCAACAGGAAGTCCTCGCCGAGCTTGCCTTTCCATTGCGGGAAATCATCGCGCAGCGCCTTGAGCAGACGCGGTCGTGCATCCAGCTCCACGCGATGGCGCTGGCCGTAGTCGAAGCCGACCGTCTCCACCTTCGCGAAGCGATCGAGTGCCCAGGTGACGCAGGTTGTTGAATCCTGTCCGCCGGAGAAGAGTACCAATGCTGTCCTGTCGTTCATCCGGGGTATCTAGCGCCCCGCGCGTCAGCCCGCCAGCCGCCGGTGCTGCCTTGTCCGCACGGGCGGCAGGGAAATCGTCACGGTGGTGCCGCGCCCCGGCGCGCTTTCGATCGCTAGCTGGCCACCATGCAGTTCCACCAGCGACTTCGAGATCGACAGGCCAAGACCCGCACCCTCGAAGCGCCGCGCCAGCGAACCATCGAGCTGGCGGAAGGGCTCAAGCGCGGCCGCGATCTTCTCCGGTGCCATGCCTATGCCGGTATCCGAGATGGCGAAGCTCACGCCACCTTCGATCTCCAGCCCCACATCGACATGAATCCTGCCAAGCGGCGGCGTGAACTTGAGCGCGTTGCAGATGACATTGGTCAGCGCCTGCCGCAGACGCTGCGGATCGACATCGACCAGCGGCAATGCCTCGGGCGCGTGGATCGCGACGGTGCGCGTGTCCCCTGTCGTCAGACGCGCAAGCGACAACGCCTCGTCGGCGAGTGATGCAGCGAAGCTGGGCCGGGAGTTGAGCGTGATCGCACCGCCGCTCAGGCGCGCGACGTCGAGGACGTCGCTTACGATCGCGAGCAGCCGCGTGCCGCTCGCATGGATGTCGTCGGCATATTCGCGATAGCGCGCCGGCGTGATCGGACCAAGCATCTCGCTCTTGATGATCTCCGAGAACCCCAGCACCGCGTTCAGCGGCGTCTTCAACTCGTGGCTCATCGCCGCGAGGAAGGCGCTCTTTGCCCGGCTAGCCTCTTCCGCTTCGGCAAGCGCCTCGCGCAACGCATCCTGCGCAGCGTGACGTTCGGAGATGTCCTCGACGGTGCCTTCGTAACAGATGAGCCGGCCCGACCAGTCGCGGATGGCCCGCGCGTTCTCCGATATCCAGATCGTCGAACCGTCACGGCGGCGGATCTGGGACTCGAATGCCGTCACATGATCATGCGCAGCCATTTGTGCTTCGAACGCGGCGCGTCGGCCCGGATGGACATAGAGCTGGCCCTCAATGTCGACCAGCGCCGTCTTGAGCGTGGCCACACTGCCATAGCCGTAGATGCGCGCGAGCGCCGGGTTGGCGTCCAGATAGCGGCCGGAAGGCGTGGTGCGGAAAATGCCTTCGACGGCATTCTCAAAATACGCCCGGTAGCTGGTGTCGCCGACAGCGCCCAGCCCGTCCGTGCGCTCGGCAATGCGCGTCAGCAGGAAGACCGCGATACCCAGGCTCGCGAGGATGAGGCCGTCGGCGCACGCGACGGCCTGTGGCAGGTTCGTGGCGCCGGCTCCCAGCACCGCACCAAGGGCAAGCGCCACCAGCGCGGTCGCGAGACCGGGGCGCGCGGCTGTGAGGCTTGTCTGCGGCAACACAACGACGGACAAAGCTGCTCCTGCCGCTCCTGCCGCGGCGTGTGGAAAGACCGCCCCTTGTAGCTCCTGAAGTGTGAACCCACCGTTTATCGTTTGATGAGCGCTTGCCTTTGGCGAGGCGGTGGCGCAGCCTTGTTAAGCAAATTCAAAGGGATGGCGCGATGGCAGGGCTGGCTGTCAGCGGCACCGGGCTTTACACCCCTCCGCACTCGATCTCGAACGACGAACTGGTGGCGTCCTACAACGCCTACACACGCCTCCATAACGCTGCCAACGCCGAAGCGATCGCTGAGGGCAAGGTTCCGGCGCTCACGGAATCCTCTGCTGAATTCATCTTCAAGGCGTCGGGCATCAAGTCCCGCTTTGTGGTGGAGAAGGAAGGCATCCTCAATCCCGAGGTGATGACGCCCCAGATCGCCGAACGTCCCAACGACCAGGTTTCGATCCTGGCAGAGATGGCGATTGCGGCGTCGCGCGATGCGCTCAAGGCCGCGGACCGCAAGCCGGCCGACATCGATGGCGTGCTGGTCGGTGCATCCAACATGCAGCGCGCCTATCCCGCGATGGCGGTCGAGGTGCAGGACGCGCTCGGCATCGACGGCTTCGGCTTCGACATGAACGTCGCCTGCTCGTCGGCCACCTTCGCGCTGCAGGCGGCAGCGGACATGGTCGCGAACGGCCACGCGCGCGCGATGCTGGTCTGCAATCCCGAAATCTGCTCAGGCCATCTGAACTTCCGCGACCGGGACAGCCATTTCATCTTCGGCGACGTCGCCACCGCCTTCATCGTCGAGCGTACTGAGACGGCGCAAGGTGCCAACAGCTGGGAGATCGTCTCGACCAAGCTCAAGACGAAATTCTCCAACAACATCCGCAACAATTTCGGCTTCCTCAACCGCACCGCGCCCGAAGGCATTGGCAAGCCGGACAAGCTGTTCGTCCAGGAAGGCCGCAAGGTGTTCAAGGAAGTCGTCCCGATGGTGTCGGAGATGATCGTCGGACATCTGCAGGAAAACGGCATCGCGCCGGCGGCGCTCAAGCGCATGTGGCTGCACCAGGCCAACATCAACATGAACGACATGATTGCCCGCAAGGTGCTGGGACGCGACCCGGTGGCCGGCGAGGCGCCCAACATCCTGCATGAGTACGCCAACACCAGCTCGGCCGGATCGGTGATCGCCTTCCACAAGTTCAGCACCGACCTGGCGCCCGGCGACATCGGCCTGCTTTGCTCGTTCGGCGCTGGCTATTCGGCTGGCAGTGTCATCCTTCGCAAGCTCGCGCACGCTTGACCGGAAGCCTCGTCGCAAATACATCGACAGGGCGGTGATAGACGACAATCACCGTCTAGATTCATGTAATTTGATGCGCGGGCGGTCATGGGCGGTATCCTGAAGTCGATCAGCCCGGCCTACGTCTTCTCGGGCTTTCTGGTGGGTTCGCTGGTCGGCATGACCGGCGTCGGCGGCGGTTCACTGATGACGCCGCTGCTCATCCTGCTGTTTGGCATCTCGCCGGAGAAGGCCGTCGCCACCGACCTCATCTACGCGAGCATTACCAAGACCGGTGGCTCGATCGTCCATCAGCTGAACAGGACGATCGACTGGCGCATCGTCACCCGGCTCGCGCTGGGCAGTCTCCCGGCAGCGCTGATCACCCTGCTGGCGCTCAGCTATCTGGGCACCGGCAGCGCGGCGCTGAACAATCTCATCACGCACGTCCTCGGCGTCGCCCTGCTCTTCACGGCGGCGGCACTCATCTTTCGGCCGTGGCTGCTCGAGAACTATGCCAAGCGAGTCGGTGAACTGCCCGACGACACGACGCGCAACCTCACCATCGTGACCGGCCTCATCCTTGGCGTGCTGGTGACGATCTCCTCGGTCGGCGCGGGCGCACTGGGCGTCACAGCGCTGATCCTGCTCTATCCCAAGGCGCCGATCGTCCGCATCGCCGGCTCCGATATCGCGCATGCGGTCCCGCTGACCCTTGTCGCAGGAATCGGTCACCTGCTGGGCGGCGGCATCAACACGTCCACGCTGGTGTCGCTGCTTGTGGGCTCGCTGCCCGGCATCGTGCTGACCAGCCTTTTCGCACCGAAGCTGCCCGACGTCGCGCTGCGCTTCGTGCTGGCGATCACGCTGATCGTGGTCGCGCTCAGGATGCTGTTCTAGTGGACGAGGAAGACCGGCAGCTTGGCGTGGCTGACAACCTTGCGCGTCACACCGCCAATGAACATCTCGCGCAGCCGGCTGTGACCATAACCGCCGGCGACCAGCAGGCTGGCGCCACCAGCTGAAGCCTCGGTCAGCAACACTTCCGCGATATCGCGCGTCCCGCCATCGACCGACCGCTCTGTCGACTCGACGCCATGCAGCCGCAGGTAACCCTTGAGCTCGCTGCTGTCGATCGGTGCGTCCTTCTTGCGCAGGACCGCAAGGATCTCGACCTCGGTGGCGCATTTCAGGAACGGCAGCGCCGCCGATGCGGCATGCGCGGCCGCCGCGCTCTCGTTCCAGGCGATCGTGATCTTCTTGCAGAAACTGATCCCGGCTTCCTGCGCGCTCAGCAGCACCGGACGGCCGGTCTCAACGAGCGTCGCCTCGAATGCTTCCGTCAGGCCTGGCCGGTCATCCTCTTTCAAGGCGCCGAACACGATCAGATCGCTCAGGTGAGCCGCGGCCGTCACCCGGTCCGCAAAGTTGCCGAGCACCTCACGATAGGAGGCTGTCGGCTTGTCGCTGCGCGTCGGCTGCTCGACCAGCATCGCACACGCATCCTTCGCCGCTGCAAAGAGCGTGGCCCGCGCCGCGCGCGAGGCGACGTCGGACGCTTCCTTCGTCGCGTCGGCGATCTCCTGCATCACGCTGGCCGATGTGCTCTCGCCGTAGAACGGCACCGCCTCGGTCGCGTCAGGCCGAATGAACAGCGCCGCGACATGCGCATTCGACAGCTTCGCAGCTGCGAACGCGTTCGACAGCACGACGCCGTCGCGCGTCCCGCCGGTCAATGGCGCCAGTATCTTTGCAATGCCCATGCTTCGCGTTCTCCCACCCTCAAAACGCCAGGACGGGAGCTAGGGTTCCTAGAACCAGCGCCATCCGTCAAGCCGGACCGGGCGCAGCACGCGCGGGCGGGCGAAGTTGATCAGCTTCTCCTCGACGCGGCGGTTGAACGATCCGCGCGGGAAAGCGCCGTTCTTGCGCACGCCCGCCTTCATGCCGGAGAGGATCTCGATCGCGTCGTTGATGGTGTCGACGGCATGGACCGAGAATCGCCCGGCGCGGACAGCATCGACGACATCGTCGCGTAGCATCAGCGAGACGATATTGGCGCTGGGGATGATCACACCGTGATGCGGCGCCAGTCCGCGTGCGGCGCAAACATCGAAGAAGCCCTCGATCTTCTCGTTGGCGCCGCCGATCGGCTGCATCAGGCCATGCTGGTTGATCGAGCCGGTGATCGCGATGCTCTGCTTGAGCGGGATATCGGCGATGGCAGACAGGATGGCGATGAGTTCGGCAGCCGAGGCGCTGTCGCCGTCGATCCGGCCGTGAAACTGCTCGAACGCGACGCTCGCGGAGACCGACAGCGGACGCCCGTTGGAATAGGTCCCGTTCAGATAGCCCGACAGGATCTGCACGCCCTTGGTATGGCTGGGGCCGCCAAAGGCCGAGATGCGCTCGATGTCCGTCACGCTGCCATGGCCGGGATGGGCCTGCGCCGTGATACGGGCCGGCAGCCCGAACGCATGGCCACCCGCGTTCAGCACCGTCAGCCCGTTCACCTGGCCGGAGCGCTCGCCGTCCGTGTCGATGAAGACGATGCCGCGATGGATCAGCTCATAGTCGATCGCCTTGGCGCGGCTGAGGCGGTCGTCCTTGGCGGCGAGCGCGAGCGCGAGATCAGTATCGCCAATCAGCGCATGTCCGGCGCGCGCTGCGAAGTGATCGGCTTCGCGGAGCAGGTCGGCGAGATGGCCGGTCCGGACGCTGATCTTCTCGGCGTCGCCGGTCTTGCGCGCGGCCTCGTCGATCAGGCGCGCGGCACCGGTGCGGTCGAGGTGGCGCAAGCCGTTCTGCCGCGCGATCGCGCCGGCCATCGCCAGCAACTCGGTGCAATGCACGTCGTCGCGCGGCGCGGTGGCCGAGAAATCCGCCTGCACCTTGAACAGCCCCGCGAACTCTGGGTCCGACTGGCACAGGCGATGATAGATCGACTCCTCGCCAAACAGCACGACCTTGAGATTGAGAGGCAGCGGCTCCGGCTGAATGCTCAGGACATGGCTGCGATCCGCCAGCTCGGCCAGATTGTCGATGCGTGCCTGACGACTGCGCAGCGCGCGCTTCAGCGCTTCCCATGAGGCATCGTGCTTGAACAGATCGGTGGCATCGATCAGCAGGAAGCCGCCATTCGCGCGATGCAGCGCACCGGCGCGGATGTGCATGAAGTCGTTGCTCGGCTCAGCCAGCAGCGGCGCATGCTCGACCTTGCCGGTGAGCTGCGTGAACGACGCCTGGCTGAGCGTGACGACCGGTGCACCCTTGGTCGCGGAATGATCGACGATCAGGTTGACGTCGTAGCGCGGGAATTGCGCGCGTTGCGCGTCCTCGTCGCCATTCTCCATCGCAAGCGACGCTTCGGCGCTTGCGAAGAGGTCAGCGAGAACCTCATCGAGCCACGCCACAACGTCCGGCCGCTCGGCATGTGCGAGTGCGATCGGCCGCACCATGCGGCGCAGCTCCGCCTCGCACATCTCCTTGTCGAGAAGGCGCAGCCTGTCGAGCGTGCGCAGGCGTAGGCCTTCCAGCACGTCGGTCGCACGTTCCAGCGCCCGGCGCAGCGTGCTTGTATCCTGCGTAAGCTGATCACGCTGTGGCCGCGGCAGTGCGCGCACCTGGCGCTCCGGTAGCAAGAGACCATCCTGGAACGGCTCGAAGTCGAACGAGCCTTCGCCGTGCTCGACAAGTGCGAGACCACGCGCTTCCGCGGCATGACGGATATGACCAATCGTTTCGTCAGCAGCGCGATGATATTCGTCTTCCAGCAGGCCGCGCTTCTTGAGGTAGTCTTCGCTTGCGAACAGCCGCAGCATGGACGTCTTCGGTGCGGTCACGAGGTCGGCCATTTCACGGCGGAATTTCACGCCTTCGCCGGCCGGGAAACGCAGCAGCCGCGGCTGGTGGCTCTCCGCGAAATTGTGGACATAGGCGATGTCGTCGGGCACGGGCATCGACGCCGCAAGCCGTTCGAGCGCGAGCTTCGCCGAGATGTGCTTGCCGGCATCGGCGGGGCCGCTGACGAAGATGTTGTAGCCGGGCTGTTCCAGTCCCGCCCCGAAGGCGAGCGCGCGCATCGCGCGGTCCTGTCCGACAGGTCCAACCGGTGCCGGCAATTCGGCCGTCGAGTCGAAAGGCAGCTTGGCGGGGTCCGTTGCCAGACGCAGTTTCTCGGCGGGAAGCGGGCTCAT
>DASZCC010000421.1:0-1881 GCA_035943485.1 Rhizomicrobium sp.
CGACGACCCGCGCATCCTGGGCAGCGTTGACAGCCGCCAGAGCGCCGCGATAAACCCCGGTTTGTCGGCTCACAGCGCCGGGGAGTTTATGTCAGAGATTGTCAGCATCCACTGATCGCCCGCGTCCATCGCGGGTCTAGCGACGCGAATGTGTTTCGCGCGGGCTGTTGCTCGCGTGCGCGCATCGCGGAGTTCAGTGCGATGAAAGACTTCTCTCTTGAATATCTCGAAACTCGAACAGCGCGTGCTGCACTGTCTTGCGCAGGGCGGACGCATTCAACACACCCGAAATGACGGCCGCATTATCGAAGTCGATTGCTGGAACCGCGACGGTTATCGCCTCGCGGACTGCACGATGAGCCTCTTCAGAAAGCTGAAGCGGCGCGGCCTCATCGAAAGCCGTGGCGGACAGCCCTATCGCATCTCGCGACTGGGTCTCGCGTCCGTGCGCGCCCAACACGACAATCAGTAGGAGCAGACCATGCAAACCAACGAACGCTTTCCGCTGACGGCGAAATACGATCCGCTGTGGGTCGTCGAAAACCTGATGGGGCCGAACGTGTTGTGGCTCTGCGAATACCTGGCCGGGGCGATGTCGCTCCGGCCGGGGATGCGCGTGCTCGATCTCGGCTGCGGCAAGGCGGTGAGTTCGATCTTCTTTGCAAAGGAGTTCGGCGTCGAAGTGACCGCCGCCGATCTCTGGATCAAGCCGGAGGACAACGCCAAGCGCATCGCGGCAGCCGGCGTGGCGGATCGCGTCACGCCGGTCTTCGCCGAAGCGCATGCGCTGCCCTTCGTGGAGGAATCCTTCGATGCGATCGTCAGTCTCGATGCCTATCACTACTTCGGCACCGACGATCTCTACATTGGGACGATCGCGAAGTTTCTCAAACCTGGCGGGCAGATCGGCATCGTCGTGCCGGGCGTGACGCACGAGATCACACGACCGCCCGAACATCTCAAGCCATGGTGGGAATGGGATTTCGTGAGCTTCCACTCTCCGGCGTGGTGGCGGCAGCACTGGGCGAAGACAGGGCGCGTTACCGTCGAGACAGCCGACTGGCTCGAAGGTGGCCACGATCTCTGGCTGGACTGGTGTCGTTACACGGCGCCGCTCATGGGCGAGCGTGGCCAATATGCGAAGCGCGAGGGCGATATGCTGGAAGCCGATACCGAAAAGCTGTTCGGCTTTGTGCGGATGGTGGGGCGGAAGGGATAGTGCGTGCTTCGAGGCTCGCTCCGCTCGCACCTCAGCATGACGGGATTTGAGTTCGCACCACACTCGTCATGCTGAGGTGCTCCGCACCAGCGGAGCCTCGAAGCACGCACGAGCCGACTAACCCGCCGTCGCGCCGCCTTCGGGGCCGAAGAAGATCACCCAGGCCTTGAACTCCGCGGAGAAGCTTGCGAAGCGGTGCGCGACACCGGCCGGCACGAACAGCATGTCGCCGGCGTTAAAGCGCACCGTCTCGCCGCCGCGCTTGAAGATGCCGTGGCCGGACTGGATGAAATAGAGCTCGTCGCGCTTGTGCGCGTTCTGGGTGTCGGAATCGCCGGGCACGAACAGTAGCACATTCGCGTCGCCATGCTGGAACAGCGACAGCGCGTCCTGGCCGGACGACGCCAGCTTCTGCGCCGAGGTGATGAGATCGATCTTCAGCGGGGTCATTTTACTTCTCGCCCTTTGCGGCGCGCGCGAAACGGTCGAACAGATAGTGGCTGTCCATCGGCCCGGGCGATGCCTCGGGATGATACTGCACGCTGAACACCTTGCGGCCCTCGACGGCGATGCCGCAGTTCGTGCCGTCGAACAAAGAGATGTGCGTCTCCTTCACGCCCTTGGGCAGCGTGTCGCGATCGACGGTGAAGCCGTGGTTCATC
>DASZCC010000422.1:0-3270 GCA_035943485.1 Rhizomicrobium sp.
GCCGCCGACTGGCATGGCCGTCCCGCCGACTGGCCGCAGACCCGCTATGAAGCCAAGCGCCTGCACGGTCCGCCGGCCTTTCTCCGCTTTGTGCGGACCTGATAGGATCGGGCCATGAGCATCGACGAAGATGACGATAAACCGCGCCGCGAAGTTAACGACTGGTTCGTCATCGGCCTGGCAGCCCTGCTGACCCTATGCGGCGTCGGCATGTTCTTCTTTACGTTCACCGTGCCGAAATCGCAGACACCGCCACCCGCCGCCGAAACCATGATCGGTATCGGCAAGGGTAGCACGATCACCCAGCCCGCACCGCCCATCCAGCACGAGGCACCATGATGTGAAGGTTGGCCTCGGACTCTTCGCGCTGATGATCGTCATCGCAGATGCCGCCGCATCATCGCCCATCAACTTGCTGCTAGGCCCGCGCGAAGCATTTATAATGCACGGCCCACCGGCGGCTTACCTGAAGAAAGAGCCATTTCCACCTATCAAGGACTGGTCTTCGCTGCGTATGACTCTCCGCCGCGGCAGATGCTTGGGCACGTGTCCGGCCTATGATGTTGAGATCGGGGGTGACGGCACGGTCGTATTCGACGGTTACGCCTGTGTCGCGCAGCGCGGACGTCATGTCTCAAAAATACCGATCGCAGACGTGCATGCGCTGTTTGAGCAGTTTCGCGCGGTCCGTATTTTTGACCTGCGGCCGGAATTTGTCGCAACGATAACGGACGGTCCCCCGTACCAATTAAGCATCCGGTTCGATCGACATGCCGCGAGCGTCGGCGATTACATAGGAACAATGGTTGGGATGCCCGAAAATGTCCGAGCGTTGGAAGATACCATTGATCGGGTTGCCAGAATCGGCGAATTGGTGGGGGACCGCCCGCAGCGCTGGGCCGCTTGCTGATGCAAGAATACTGGTCCGCCCTTGAAGTTCACGAGCCCCAAGCGTAAATAGCCGCCCATCCCAAACAACAGAACGTACTGTTGTGTGTCGGTCGCAAGACCGCCGCGCGGGGAGAGGTTTTGCTTTCGGAGTTCCGCCATTCTTACTGCCATGGCCCAGCTTGAGCCGATCATCGAACCCGCCGTGGAAGCGGCCGGGTTCCGGCTCGTGCGCCTGCGCCTGATGGGCGGGCAGGTGAAGACGCTGCAGATCATGGCCGAGCGTCCCGACGGCACAATGAATGTCGAGGACTGCGCCATCCTCAGCCACGCGCTGCTAGATTTCCTGGAGAAGGAAGAGCCGCTCGAAGGCGACTACGAACTCGAAGTGTCGTCGCCCGGCATCGACCGGCCGCTGACGCGCCTCACCGATTACGCCCGTTGGGCCGGACACGAAGCCAAGCTCGAACTCACCGCGCCGCTCGAGGGCCGCAAGCGCTTTCGCGGCAAGGTGCTGGGCATCCAGGAGGCGGACGTCCAGATCGAGGCGCAGGGCGGACGTTTCGCCATTCCGTTTCATCAGATCGCAGAGGCGAAGCTCGTCTTGACCGACGCGCTGATCGCCGAAGACCTCAAGGCGCGCAAGCGCATCGAACCGAATACGTAAGGAGACAAAGTATCATGGCCGCCATTGCCGCTAACCGCATGGAGCTTCTGCAGATCGCGGATGCCGTCGCGCGCGACAAGTCGATCGAGAAATCCGTCGTGCTCGCCGCGATGGAAGAGGCAATGCAGCGCGCCGCCAAGGCGCACTATGGCAGCGAGAACGAGATCAAGGTCGAGATCGATCCGAAGACCGGCGAGACCCATGTGTCGCGCTATCTCCACGTCGTCGAGCAGGTCGAGAACGATAAGACCGAGATCTCGCTGGCCGATGCCCGCGCGCGCAACCCGGCCGCCCAGGTCGGCGATATCATCGCCGAGACGCTGCCGCCGGTCGATTTCAACCGCATCAATGCGCAGAACGCCAAGCAGGTGATCGTGCAGAAGGTGCGCGACGCCGAGCGTGAGCGCCAGTTCGACGAGTACAAGGACCGCATCGGCGAAATCGTCCACGGCATCGTCAAGCGTTCGGAATTCGGTTCGGTCGTCGTCGATCTCGGCAAGGCCGAGGGCGTCGTGCGCCGCGACGAGATGATCCCGCGCGAAAGCTTCCGCGCAGGCGACCGCATCCGCGCCTACATCTATGACGTGCGCCGCGAGGCCAAGGGCCAGCAGATATTCCTGTCGCGCTCGCATCCGCAGTTCATGGTGCGCCTGTTCGCGCAGGAAGTGCCCGAGATCTATGACGGCATCATCGAGATCCGCGCCGTGGCGCGCGATCCGGGCAGCCGCGCCAAGATCGCCGTGATCTCCAAGGATTCAAGCATCGATCCGGTCGGCGCCTGCGTCGGCATGCGCGGCGTGCGCGTGCAGGCCGTGGTGCAGGAGCTTCAGGGCGAGCGCATCGATATCATCCCGTGGTCGACCGAAGCCGCGACGTTCATCGTCAACGCGCTCGCGCCGGCCGAAGTGACCAAGGTCGTGCTCGACGAAGACACCCATCGCGTCGAAGTCGTGGTGCCGGACGAGCAGCTGTCGCTCGCCATCGGCCGTCGCGGCCAGAACGTGCGCCTCGCGTCGCAGCTCACCGGCTGGCAGATCGACATCCTCACCGAGGCCGAAGAGTCGGAGCGCCGCCAGAAGGAATTCGCCGAGCGCACCAAGCTTTACATGGAAGCGCTCGATGTCGACGAGACCGTGGCTCAGCTCTTGGCGTCGGAAGGTTTCGCGACCATTGAAGATGTCGCCTATGTGCCGTTGAACGAACTCTCCGCCGTCGAAGGCTTCGACGAGGAGACGGCAACCGAACTCCAGCAGCGTGCAATCGAATTCCTAGAGGCAAAGAACAAAGAGATGGATGACAAGCGCCGCGAATTGGGCGTGACCGACGACGTGCTGGAAGTGGACGGCGTGACGCCGGCCATGGCCGTCGCCCTCGGACAGAATGAAATCAAGACGCTCGAGGATCTGGCGGGCGCCGCCACCGACGACCTGCTCGGCTACTACGAGGTCGGCAAGGACAAGGAGCGCACCCGCATCGTGGGCGCGCTCGAAGGCTTCAACCTGACGGCCGAAGACGCCAACGCCATCATCATGCGCGCGCGTGTCATGGCCGGCTGGATCGAAGCCGAGCCTGAGGCGCCGGCCGAAGAGGGTGAGATTGCCGAAGGAGACACGGAGGCTTGAATCTGACGGCGGTGCCAGACACGGATGAAGAAGATGCGATGCGCGAACGCCGCGACATCGTTTCGGGCGAGATATTGCCCGAGGATCAGCTCA
>DASZCC010000423.1:0-6639 GCA_035943485.1 Rhizomicrobium sp.
GTTGCGCAGGTCGATGATGTAGCCCTTGAGGCCGGGACCGATCTGCTTCTTCAGATCGGCGACGGCTTTCTCGAGTCCGGTGCCGGTGTTCTCGTTGAAGCCGGGCATGCGGATGTAGCCGACATCGCCTTCCTTGTGCCACGTCACCTCGTCCACGGCGACGACGGCGCGTACCAGCGTGACGTCAAACGGCTTCTTCGGCGCTGTCTTGTCGTTGGGGCGTAATACGGTGAGCGTCACCTTGCTGCCGGCGGGCCCGCGCATCTTGTCGATCGCGTCGTTGAGATTGAGGCCCTGGATGGACTCGCCGTTGATCGAGGCGATGTAGTCGCCGGCCTTGATGCCGGCCTTGGCGGCTGGCGTGTTGTCGATCGGCGAGATCACCTTGATCAGGCCGTTCTCCATCGTCACCTCGATGCCGACGCCGCCGAACGAGCCCTTGGTCTGGATCTGCATGTCGGCGAAAGCCTTGGCGTCCATGTAGCTGGAATGCGGATCGAGATTGGAGACCATGCCTTCGATCGCGGCGTTGACCAGCTCGTCGTCGGTGACGGGGCGGACGTAGTTGGCGCGCACGCGCTCAAATGCATCCGAGAAGAGATCAAGTTCGCGATAGGCGCTCATGTCGTTGGCGCCGTGCGCCGCAGGAAGGATGCCGAGCGCGCCGACGAAACCGGCGACTGCTCCGATGCCTACGAACGCATACTTTTTCATGTCTTTTCTTCTTTCCTGATCTCAGGGATGAGGAGTGGCACAGGATTGGTGCCGCGTCCGTTTTCTCGCACTTCGAAGTAAAGCTCGCCTTCCTGGCCCAATTGCGGCATGGCGCCGACGGGCTCTCCCGCAAGCACCTGGTCGCCCGGACGCACCATGATCCGATCAAGACCTTCGAGCACAAGATCGTAGCCAGTCGAGACTTCCAGGATCAAGACTTGCCCGCTCTTATGGTAAGGACCGGCAAACAAGACCTCGCAATCGGCGGGGGCAACGACTTGTGCGCCCGCCGCGGTTAAATATGTGACACCCGGCCCGGCGCCCGATCCCACCGTCTGGATATGGCCGACCACCGGCGTAATCAGAGAGCCGCGGACAGGGCCGCGATTGGCCGGATTCTGCGCGGTTACAACCACGACAGCATCGGTTGCCGGCAGCTGGCGCAAGGCGGCCACCCGGGCCATGAGCGTTTCGAGGTTCTGGGCCTCTGCGGCGATTTTGCCGAGCTTGTCCCGCAACGCGCCATATGCCGCGGCGGCGCCGGCGACCTCTTCCTTCTTGTTCGCGAGAAGTTGATCCAGTTCGATGCGCGCGCGGCGGAGTTGCGCGGCGTTGCGGACGCCCTCGGCGCGGCGCGCGACAAGCGCCTTGCGCGTTTCGGCGAGCAGCTGGAGCCGGCGGGAAAGCGCCGCCGCCTTGCCATAGACGTTGGGCAGCGACGCGCCGATCAGCATCGCACCGCGCGTCGCGGCCAGCGCATCGTCGGGACGCAGCACCATCGCGGGCGGTGTGTCGTGCTGCAGCCGCTCGATCACCGCAAGAAGCCTGGCGACCGAAACGCGATCATGTGCGAAGGAACGCGAGAGCGTCGCATCCTCGGCAGCAAGCCGCGCGATGTCGGTATCGAGCTGGACCTTTTCCTGCTCCAGCGATTGCACGCGCGCAGCGGTCTGCACCAGCTTGCGCTGCAGTTCGGCAGCCTGCGCCTTGAGCGCATCGGCATGGGCATGCGCCGCATCAAGCGCCGGCTTGCCGGTGATGATCGCGCCCCGCAAATGACGATACTGATCCTCCGTCGAGGGCAGGCCGTTCAGCGCACCGGCCGGCAACGCGTGCGACAGATCGGGTATCGGCTCCGACGGAGCCTGTTCCGCATCGGGCGCCGGACGCGCGAGCGGTTTCACCATGTGATGCGGTCGCTCATGCGGACGCCGATGATCCGGCTTCCTCGCAACAGCCGGGTGCACAGCAAGCAGGGCCGCAAACGTCATAACGAAGAGACGCCGGGCGCTCAGTGCGCGCTCTCCGCGATCAGCGAGTGACCGGTCATCTCCGGCGGCTGCGGGATGTGCATGAGCGACAGCAGCGTTGGCGCAACGTCGGCAAGCCGGCCATTGATCAGCCTGGTACCCGCCGGTGCGTTGATCGCGATGATCGGCACGTCAAGTGTCGTATGCGCGGTGTGCGGCTGGTGCGTCACCGGGTCTTTCATCATCTCGATATTGCCGTGATCGGCGGTGACCAGCATGACGCCGCCGGCGAACTCGACGGCCTTGCGCAAGCGCCCGAGACATTCGTCGATCACATCGACCGCCTTGACCGCCGCGTCCATCATGCCGGTGTGGCCAACCATATCGGGATTGGCGAAGTTCACGACGATGAGATCGTATTTGCCCGACGCGATCGCCTCTTCGAGTTTGGCGATCACTTCGTAAGCGCTCATCTCCGGCTTCTGGTCATAGGTCGCGACCTTGGCGCTCGGCACCATGATGCGGTCCTCGCCGTCGAATTGCGCCTCGCGACCACCGTTCAGGAAGAAGGTGACATGCGCGTATTTCTCGGTCTCTGCGATGCGCAGCTGTTTGAGGCCGAGCCCCGCCACGATCTCGCCCAGCGTGTCGGTGATGTTCTCCGCCGGGAATAGCGCAACCATCAGCGTGTTCAGGTGGTCGGAATATTCCGTGAGACCGGCCGCGGCCGCGAACTTCACGACGCGATGACGCTCGAACCCTTCGAAGCCGCGATCCAGCAGCGCCAGCGACAGCTCGCGTGCGCGGTCGGCGCGGAAATTGGCGAACAGCATCGCATCGCCGTCCGACATGCCCGCATAGTCGCCGATGATGCAGGGGATGACGAACTCGTCGCCAACATCCTTCGCATAGGAAGTCTCGATCGCCGCGGCAGCGTCGGGATAATCGACACCCTTGGCGTCGACCAGCGCGTCATAGGCAAGCTTCACGCGATCCCAGCGCTTGTCGCGATCCATCGCGTAATAGCGGCCGCTAACCGTGGCAATCCGAACGCCAGCAAGGCCCTTGATCGAGACGTCGAACGTCTCAAGGAAACCAAGAGCGCTGCGCGGCGGCGTATCGCGCCCATCCAGGAAGGCATGGATGAACACCGGCACGCCCGCTTCGCTGATCACACGTGCGAGCGCGGCGATGTGATCCTGATGGCTGTGCACCCCACCTGGCGACAGCAACCCCATCAGATGGACAGCGCCCTTGGATGCCCTGGTCTTCGCGATCAGGTCGACGAGCGCCGGACGGGTCGCCAGCGTGCCGTCCTCGATTGCGACGTCGATACGCGGTAAATCCTGCGAAACGACACGGCCCGATCCGATGTTCATGTGGCCGACTTCCGAATTGCCCATCTGACCCATCGGCAGACCAACGGCGCGCCCCGAGGTGGAAAGCAGCGCGAACGGGCTATCCGCCAGCATGCGCGTGTAATTCGGCGTCACGGCGGCCGCGATTGCATTGTCCTTGGTTTCGGGCCGCCAGCCCCATCCATCGAGGATACAAAGCACGGCGGGACGGGGTCTTGGCGGGGGCATGGCGGATCCGGAGAGACGCGACTGAATATAAAGCACCGATGAGCCATGCAACATCGCAAACCTGGCCATGATTTGACAGGCCGCGGGCAAAACCAGACCTATTCATCATGACCCGGCAGCGCCCCTACGCATTTGCCATCGTCGCAGTGACCTTCGTCGTCCTGCTGGCGGCCGCCGGTCTGCGTTCGACGCCCGCCGTGCTGATGGTTCCCTGGGGCCAGAGCTTCGGCTGGTCGCGCGGCGTGATCTCATTCGCCGCCGCCACGGGCATCTTCCTGTTCGGCCTGACCGGACCGTTCGCGGCCGCCGCCATGCAGCGGTTCGGCGTGCGCAACACGGTGATGGCGGCACTGACGCTGATGAGCGGCGCGACCGCACTCAGTCTTCTGATGACGCAGGCCTGGCAGCTGATACTTCTATGGGGCGTCCTATCGGGCATCGGCACCGGCTGCCTCGCCAACGTGCTGTCGGCCACGATTGCCAACCGCTGGTTCGTCACCAATCGCGGCCTGGTCACGGGCCTCCTCGCGGCCAGTACCTCTACCGGCACGCTGGTGTTCTATCCCGGTCTCTCGCTGATCACCGAGCATGGCGGCTGGAAGCCGGTGGTGATCGTGATCTCGATCGCGCTGGCGCTGCTCATTCCGATCGTGGCGCTTGTCATGCGCGAGTGGCCACACGATGTGGGCCAGCAGCCCTACGGCGCGAGCGTCGATCATCCGGTGCCAGCACCATCGACGGCCAATCCGTTGCGCACCGCGTTCTCCGCGCTGGCGGAGGGCGCGCGCTCACGCGATTTCTGGCTGCTGGCCGGGACCTTCTTCGTGTGCGGCTTCACCACCAACGGCCTCATCGGCACGCACATGATCGCACTGTGTTCCGATCATGGCCTCGCCGAAGTCACCGCGGGCAGCCTGCTTGCGATGATGGGTGTGTTCGACCTGATCGGCACGACGGCGTCCGGCTGGCTGACCGACCGCTTCGATCCGCGCAAATTGCTGTTCGCGTATTACGGACTGCGCGGCCTGTCACTGCTCTACCTGCCGTTCGCGCATTTCACCTTCTACGGCTTGTCGCTGTTTGCGGTGTTCTATGGCCTCGACTGGATCGCGACCGTTCCACCCACCGTAGCGCTCGCCAATCGCAGCTTCGGTGAGACGCGCGCACCGGTGATTTTTGGCTGGATCTCGGCGAGCCATCAGATCGGCGCTGCCAGCGCGGCCTTCCTCGCGGGCTTGTCACGCAGCATGAGCGGATCGTATCTCGAAGCGTTCGAGGTGGCAGGACTGGTCGCGATCGGAGCGGCGTTCCTGTCGCTGATGGTGCGACGGCCGGTTGCGGTGCTGAAGGTGGCGTAGAAGAATCAACTAGCCTTCCAGCTGCATTGATACATGTTGTCATCCCGGAAGGCTCGCGCAGCGAGACTATCCGGGACCCATTCCCACGCTTAGAGATGGTCCCGGATCGGCGCGATGCTGTCGCATCGCTTGTCCGGGATGACACCTAATAAACGTCATGCAGCTTTACGATCACGCTGCCCGCAGCCGAGTGTCCGCTGCGAAGTCCGCAACCGTGAAGGACAACCCGATCGTAGGCGCTTCGCATCTGGCTAAAACACCGTCGCGTCTGATGTCGATTCTCCAGGTCTGCATCAACACGGGGCTGGGTTGAGCAAAGGCGACAGGAGAAAGAACTGCAAAGTTTGGTCTGTGTTTCGGATCGCGCACTGAACTGAAACAGATCGCCTGTGCGCCTTCTTTGCGCGCAGCCGCTCCGATGTCCTGACAATACGTATAATTCTGAGGCGCCATCCAGAGCGACGCGTGCGCGCTCATCGGCGGTCTTGTCAGATCGACTGCTGGCTTGGCTTTGATATCGACGGCGAAGGCGGTGTGTTCGCCTGGATTTGTCGGCAGCGGCGTGTCCGGCGATTCCGCGTAGAAGAGCAGCCGATAGAACGCGACTTCGGCAATCGCGGTTTCGACGGACGCGGCGGCATAGAAGACGCCCTCGACCGATCCGGCGCGGCGAAAGCGAGAGTCGTATGGGTTTTCGGATGCATATCGAAACGGCGTGAAAAGCAGATAGTGGAGATGCCGGCAGTCAGCAGGGATGGGCGGCTTGGTGCTTTCAATTATTTGCTCAAGGACTTCCTGATCCTCGAGCGAGTCCGCGAGCTTCATCGTCGAAATGCGATGCTGCGCTTCGACGACGCGCCATGCCGTTGTCTCGATCGCGATGGAGCTAGCTAATAGCTCGTCGCGAGTCCAAATATCGGAGGACATTTATCAGCCCCACCACTTTCTGAATCTGGTTCACGGGCTTTCCCCCCAATGCCGAATTCATCGACTCCATCCATTGCGCCGCCACGCCGGTGTCGCCCCCCACGATGGCGTCCAGCGAGCGATACAGGCGGATGAACAGCGCGGCCAGTTCGAAGGGCTTCTCGTTCTCGTTCAGGATGTATTGGCCCTTGCGCATCCGCGTAATGGTGGGCGGTGACAGCCCCAGCACTTTCGCGAGCGTTGCGCTCGGGAGCTTCAGATGCTCCGCCGCCCGCACCACAGCCTTGGTGAGAACAACCCCGGGAGACGGGTTTTGTTTGGTCCCGGCTTTCTGCAGTTCCATCACAGGCGCCTAATGGATTTCAGGTGGAATATTATGCCAAAATAGTTTTCTATGGAATATAGATCACTATTGCTTCACCGCCCCCTAACCGTCATGGCCGGGCTTGTCCCGGCCACCCATACGCACAACTGCAGCACGGAGCGTATGGGTCGCCCGCAGGGGGCCGGCGATGACGAATGGCTGGTGCGAATGAAAGCCTGAAGCGCCACGCGCTTCGCCACGGTAGCGATAACGTAATTATTCCAAATACTTAGCCCTTGAATCCTAGGACGAACATCCTATGTACGCCTCTCAACTTTGGGAGTGCGTGCGATGTATCGGATGCCATGAGATCAGACAGGCCAAGGGTGTGACTCGTGGGCACCCGGGTGACGAAGGACAGATGGAGCGGACCTGGTTGAGCTTGCTCCCAGCCGAGCGAGATCTCGAAGACGTCATAGCAGGCCGGGGAGAGAGTGATG
>DASZCC010000424.1:0-5068 GCA_035943485.1 Rhizomicrobium sp.
GCCTCCTGTGACGTCTTCGAGATCTCGCTCGGCTGGGAGCAAGCTCAACCAGGTCCGCTCCATCTTTCCCTCGTCACTCGGGTGCCCACGAGTCACACCCTTGGCCTGTCTGATCTCATGGCATCCGATACATCTCACGCACTCCCAAAGTTGAGAGGCGTACATAAGAGGACAGAAAGCCTATTCAAGCGGGTCAACAAAGTGCGATCGCTAACATCGCAAAGTATTTTCACGCGACGACACAGAGGACGTGACCCGCACCTTCTCTCTTCGTCATCGCCGGGCTTGTGCCGGCGACCCATATGCTCCGTGCTGGCAGTTGTGCGTATGGGTGGCCGGCACAAGGCCGGCCATGACGGTGTTGGTGAGGGAAACCAAACTCCGATGTCATGGCCCGCCGGAGTGCGGGCCACCCAGGTGACACCGGATGCATCTGCTGAAGAACAATACGGCGCTCATCTTTCACCACCTCGGCGCACCAACTGGGTGGCCCGCACTCCGGCGGGCCATGACAATGCGTGGTGGTGGCGCGTGTTTCGTTGCCAGCTGCGTGGCTTACGCCGCCGCGGTGTCTTCCAGCGCGTAGCCGGCGGAGCGCACGGTGCGTATCGGGTCACGCACGCCGTCGACGTTCAGGGCCTTGCGCAGGCGGCCGACGTGGACGTCGACCGTGCGGGCCTCGACATAGACGTCGGAGCCCCACACGGCATCCAACAGCTGCTCGCGGCTGAAGACCCGGCCGGGATGCTGGATCAGATGATCGAGCAGCTTGTATTCGGTCGGTCCCAAATGGACCTCCTTGCCGCCGCGGCGCACGCGGTGGGCGGCGCGGTCCATCTCGATGTCGCCGATGGCGATGGTGTCGGGCGCCAGGCTCGGCCGGATGCGGCGCATCACGGCGCGAAGGCGGGCCAGCAGCTCGGTCATCGAGAACGGCTTGGTGAGATAATCGTCGGCGCCGGTGTCGAGACCACGGATGCGATCGCTTTCCTCGCCACGCGCCGTCAGCATGATGATCGGAACGTTGCGCGTTTCCTGGCGGCCGCGGAGGCGGCGGCAGACCTCGATGCCGGAGAGCTGCGGCAGCATCCAGTCGAGCAGGACAAGATCGGGCTTTTCTTCGGCAGCGACCAGCAGGGCTTCCTCGCCGTCCTGTGCTTCGAGCACGCGATAGCCTTCGCGTTCCAGATTGTAGCGCAGCAACGTGATCAGCGCGCCTTCGTCTTCGGCGACAAGGACCGTGGGCTTCAAGCTCATGATTTCTTCTCGAAGGGAACGTTGGTCTGGCTGGTCGTGTCGGCCTTGGGCCGGTCGGTCGACAGATGATCGGCGCGCACCATGTGGTAGACGACCTCGGCGATATTGGTCGCGTGGTCGCCGGAGCGCTCGATATTCTTGGCAATGAAAAGAAGATGCGTCGACGAGCCGATCGTGCGCGGGTCTTCCATCATGTAGGTCAGCAGTTCGCGGAACAGGCTGTTGTACATCTCGTCGATTTCGCCGTCCTGCTTCCACACCGCTTCGGCCGCTTCGGCGTTGCGATCGGAATAGGCGTCGAGCACCTGCTTGAGCTGGCTAAGCGCCTGGCGGCCCATGCGGGCGAGCGAGACGGTCAGGCGGATCGGTGGTTCGCGGTTCAGCACGATGGCGCGCTTGGCGATGTTCTTGGCGAGATCGCCGATGCGCTCAAGCTCGCTCGCGATCTTGATCGCTGCCAGCGTCTCGCGGAGATCAACCGCCATCGGCTGGCGCAGTGCGAGGAGTTTCAGAGCGCGGTCTTCGACGTCGATCTGGATCTCGTCGATACGGTTGTCGCCGCCGACGGCGATTTCGGCCAGGCCAGTGTCGCGGCGCGTCACGGCATCGACGGCGGTGGCGAATTGCGCTTCTGCCAGCCCACCCATCTGCGCGATGGACGCGGAGAGATGTTCGAGCTGTTCGCTGAAGGCTTTGACTGTGTGTTCGCTCATGTAATTCCGACTCGGTCTGACCAGCGTGAAACCGTCATTAGCTGCGCTGGGCATTGGCTGTGCGACAGTTTTATAACAATTCCATGACAGCCGCATCGGCCGAGGCTACCGGGAGCTGGACAATGAAGGTGCTGCCCTCTCCGGCCCGGCTCTCGATCTGCAGGCGCCCCTGATGGCGATTAACGATGTGCTTGACGATCGCCAGGCCGAGACCGGTGCCGCCTTTCTCGCGGCTGCGCTTCACATCAACCCGATAGAATCGCTCGGTTAATCGCGGGATGGCATCGGCGGCGATACCCTCGCCATCGTCGCGGACGCTGGCCTGGATCATGGTCGCGGCGCCGCGTCCGCCGGCGCCCGGCGCCTGGCTTAGCGTGACCCAGACATGGCCCCCATTGCGGCCATACTTGATCGCGTTGTGGATGAGATTCTGGAACAGCTGCACAAGCTCGTCCCGCTCGCCGACCACGGGCGGAAGATTGGGCGGCGCGTCGATCTCAAGCGCGATTCCGTCGACTTGTGCGAGCGGTCCGAGCGAAGCAAAGGCCTGCTTGACCACGCGCTCCAGCGACACAGCGCCTGACGGGCGGACGTGTTCGTTCATCTCGATGCGGGTGAGCGAAAGCAGATCCTCGATCAAGCGCCGCATGCGCGCAGCCTCGACCGACATGATGTCCAGGAAGCGGTCGCGCGCCTGGGGATCCTCGCGGGCGTGGCCTTTTAGCGTGTCGATGAAGCCGGTCACTGCGGCCAGCGGCGTGCGGAGCTCATGGCTGGCATTCGCGACGAAGTCGGCGCGCATCTGCTCGCTGCGCTTGATGGCCGTGAGATCGTGCAGAAGAAGCGTCGTGAGTTCCGGCTTGTTCTGCGTGCGCGCGACATAGGCGGCATAGGTGCGTTCGACCGGGACCGGCACGGTGAACTCGACCGAGCTTTCCTCGCCGGTCTGCGATGTGCGCGAGATGGCTTCCAGCACCGCAGGCGTGCGCAGGAGAGAGGAGATGTGCTTGTTCTCCCAGTCCACGCCGATCACGCGGCGCATCGCAGTGTTGGCGAAGATCACGCGCCCGGTGGTGTCGAGCAGCATCAGCGGATCGGCCAGAAGCTCGAAGACCTCGCGCACCAACGGGGCAAGTGCGATCCGGCCCACGATGGAGGTGACGTCGGCGGATTGTTCCGGCTTTCGCCTGCTGCCGAACGTAACAACCAGTGCGGCCGCCGCAGCGACCAGGCACAGGGCAATGAGCGGCCACAGTCCGACCTTCCCCTGCCAAAGGATCAGGCCGCCACCAAGGGCAAGGCCCGCCAGCAGCGGCCAGAGCATGCGTACAAGAGAGGATCTAAGAATGCCGTTCATGGGATCGGTGTTGGTCGAATCCCATATTACCCACAAACATGACGAATTCGCTGGGCGCCTCTTAGCCCTTGCGCATCAAGGCATTTATGGCGGGGTTGTTCAGCGCGCCACCAGCAAAAGTGTCCGAACGGCCTTCGGCGAGAAATCCTTTCGCCAGTGCGAAGGTGTGATTGAGCACCTGCATTCCGATACCGGAACCGGCACTGAGCCGCCGCACGCCGACGCGTTCCAGCGCGGCACCGTCGGGAAGGCCTGCCCAGGCCAGCAGGTTCAGCGGCAGGACAACGGCCTTCACCATCTTCTCGATTGTCGCGAGATCGGTCAGGGCCGGCACGAAGATCGAGCTGGCGCCGGCCTCGCGGTACTTCGCGGCGCGGGCAACCGTCTCGTCGAACACGCGATCCGCCGGGACGAGATTGCGCAGATAGGTGTCGACGCGGGCGTTGATCCACAGGTCGGCACTCGCCTTGCGCAGGTTGGCGATCTTGCGGGCGAGAACGTCTGGCGGCGCGTTGCCGTCCTCGATGTTGATGCCGACGGCGCCGGCATCGCGGATGCGCGCCACAGTGTCGGCAGCGCCTGCCGCGTCATCCGCATAGGCGCTCTCGATATCAGCGGAGACCGGGATGGAAACTGTTGCGGCGATCTCGCGCACGGTTTCGAGGAGCGCCTTGAACGGCAGGTGCTCGCCGTCGGCATAGCCGTGCGCCCACGCAACCGCCGCGCTCGATGTGGCGATGGCCTTGGCGCCTGCGTGTTCGATGATGCGCGCGCTGCCGGCGTCCCACGCATTCGGAAGGATCAGCAGTTTCGGGCCGGCATGCAGTTCCGCAAAAATTTTGGCACGTTCGGTCATGCGCGTCTCCTCGTTTGTACTGCATGGCGCGCCTCGTGCTCGAGGAGCCAATGCTTTTGCGGCAAGCCGCCGCCATATCCGGTGAGTGAACCATCACGACCGATGACGCGATGGCAAGGCACGACGATGGCGATGGGGTTTGCACCGTTTGCATGGCCGACGGCGCGCATTGCCGCCGGCTTGCCGATCTCGCGCGCAATGGCGCCGTAGCTTGTCGTCGCGCCGGGCGGTATCTCGCGCAAGCGCGTCCAGATTGCGCGCTGGAATTCGGTGCCGTCGCCATCAGTCTCGATATCATCGAGCGCGGCAATGTCGCCGTCGAAGTAGCGATCGAGCGTCTGGCGATGCCCGGATGGCTTCTGGACGAACGTTGCGCCCTTGAAACGTCGCGCCGCGATTGGCCGCCAGCGCGCTTCGCGATACTGGAATTCCAGCATATGCAGCACGCCGTCGCGGCTGCTGATCATCGTCATGCCGCCGACGGGCGTTTTGATCTCTTCCAGAAACAGCGCGTCAGACATGTCCAGTTTCCGACGTCCACAGATGCTGGGCGGCATAGGCGCGCCACGGCCGCCAGGACTCGGCCCGCGCCAGAAGCGCTTTTGGTGTCGGCCGCTTGCCGTCCTCCGCTACAATGGGATTGCGCAGCAGTCCAACGTCGGCGGCAGGAAAGGCGTCGCTGTCGCGCAAGGCACGCAGCGCCCAGTATTGCGCGGTCCATGGCCCGAAGCCGGGCAGCGCGGTCAGCTTCTCAAGCGCTTCCTCAAATGAGCCGGTGACCTGGATAAGTTTCGGATCGGCGGCGACGGCTTCCGCCAACGCCTTGAGCGAAGCGATCCTCGCCCGCGGCATCGGCATGCGGGAGAGGTCGGCCGCCATCATCTG
>DASZCC010000425.1:0-37892 GCA_035943485.1 Rhizomicrobium sp.
GTGCCGGCCCGTGCCCGCCGCGCCGGCTTCGTGTTCCAGCATTACGCCCTCTTCCGGCACATGACGGTCGAGAAGAACATCGCTTTCGGCCTTACCGTGCGTCCATGGCGGGAGCGTCCGAGCCGCAAGGAAATCGCCAAGCGCGTCGAAGAGCTGCTGGCTCTCGTGCAGCTTGAAGGGCTGGGCAAGCGCTACCCCAGCCAACTTTCCGGCGGCCAGCGTCAGCGCGTAGCGCTCGCGCGCGCCCTCGCGATCGAGCCGCGCATGCTGCTGCTCGATGAGCCGTTCGGTGCCCTCGACTCAAAGGTGCGCAAGGAGTTGCGCGGCTGGCTCCGCGCGCTGCATGAAAAGCTCGGTTTGACGACGATCTTCGTCACCCATGATCAGGACGAAGCTTTCGAGCTGGCGGACCTCGTCGCGATCGTGAACGCGGGCAAGATCGAGCAGTACGGCACGCCCGCCGACGTCCGCCAGCAACCGCGCACACCCTTTGTCGCCGAATTCGTCGAAAGCGACCGCCGCGCAACGCATTGATGCCCCTAATTCGTCACGGCGCGCACACGCGCTGAAAGCGCCTCGACGGCGTCGGGATAGGACGGCCCAGCACAGATCGCCAGCGTATCAGGCAGATAGACCATTCGGCCGCGGAACGCATGCGCCAGCGCCGGATGATTGAGCAGCTTCACACCCCAGTCATTCGCGTTGAGACGCCGGTCGGTAAAGATGATCAGGTCAGGCCGCTCAGCCAGTATCGTCTCCAGATCGATATGCGCGATCCGCGTGTCGCCAAGTTTGCGCGCGAGATTGATCAGGCCGACGCGGCGCATGATCTCATCCAGCAGCGTCTCGCTGCCCGTCACGAATCCCTGACGCTGGTAGTGCACGGCGACGCGCGGCGGCCCCGGCTTGATCGCCGCCAGTCTGGCGCGCATTGACGCAATCAGCGCCTCGCCACGCTCGGGATGCCCGATCAGTGCCGCGATCTGCCGTGTCTGGGCGACGATCCCGTCGAAGGTCGTAACGAAACCCATGTCGACGACAGTCAGTCCGAAGCGGCGGAGCATATTGCGCGTATCGAGACCCTGGAGCGGCGCACCCAACACAAGATCGGGCTTCAGCTTGAGGATCGCTTCCGCCGACCGGACCACAAGCGGGTATCCCGCCGCCTTCCTGTAGGAATACGACATAGTCGGGTCACGCGCCCATTGCGACAGTCCCGCGATCTGATCGCGATCAGCCAGCGCGAGCAGATACTGATCGGCGCAGAGATTGATCGAAACGATGCGCCTGGGCGCCGCCGCTTCGGCCGCACCACCCGCAAATACCATCAGCATGAGAATGGCAAGAACGCGCAAGGCCATTGTCTTTCGCGAAATGATTTCTTACTGCTCTGCGGCAGTCATGCCAGCGCGCCCCGTGATCAGCAAGGACATCGTACAGGACAAGACGCCGACGCTGCACCTCTCGGGCGCGGCGCTGATCGGCATTCTGTGTCTGTTCGTCGCGATCATCGCTGTCGCGTCGATCGCAATCGGCAGCGTTTCGATGCCGTTCGGGCAGGCCGCACTGGGTCTGTTCGGTCGTTCCGATATGGTGACCAATGCGATCGTGTCGGATATCCGCCTGCCGCGCACACTTCTGAGCCTTATCATTGGCGGCGTGCTCGGCATGGCAGGCGCTGCTTTACAGGGTTACCTGCGCAATCCGCTGGCCGAACCAGCCACGCTCGGTCTTTCCAACGCCGCGGCGTTCGGCGCGGTGATTGCGCTCTACTTCGGATTCGCGGCGCAATCGGAATGGGCGCTTCCGCTGTTCGCAATTGTCGCAGCGATGACCGCGATGATCGTGCTGATGGCGATAGCAAGGCTCGCAGAGGGAGCGCTCGTACTGATCCTCGGCGGTATCGCGCTCGGCACGCTTGCGGGCGCTGCGATCTCGCTTGCACTCAATCTTTCGCCCGATCCGTTTGCGTCGATGGAGATCACCTTCTGGATGCTGGGCTCGGTGGAAGATCGCAGCTTTGCACAGGTGATCCTTGTCGTGCCGTTTGCAATCGCTTGCGCGGTGCTTCTGTGGTGGGACAGGAAGGCGCTTGATGCTCTCGCGCTCGGCGAGGAAACCGCGCAATCGCTGGGCTTTGATCTTCGTCGCGTGCAGCTTCGGCTGATGGCGGCAACAGCGCTTGGTGTCGGCGCTTGCGTCGCCGTGAGTGGCGCGATCGGCTTTGTCGGACTTGTCGTGCCGCACATCCTGCGACCATGGACAGGCGCGCGTCCGTCGAAGCTTCTTGTGCCCTCAGCGCTTGCAGGCGCGATACTGCTCACAGCGGCCGATGTGCTCGTGCGCGTGATTCCAACAAGCAATGAACTGAAGCTTGGCGTCGTAACCGCGTTTATCGGCACACCATTTTTCCTGCACCTGCTGTTTCGCACTCGTCGCAGTGCATGACGCTTGCGTGACCGGAACTCCTTCGCTAGCTTCCGCGCCGATGGTCCCCGAGAGGGGTCAAATGGGAATACGGTGCGTGTGATCAACACAAATCCGTAGCTGTACTCGCAACTGTCGCCGAGGAGCACCCGCCGGAAACGCCACTGGAACGCAAGTTCTGGGAAGGCAAGGCGGGCGCAAGGATCCGGGGAGCCAGGAGACCTGCCATCGAAGTCGCCCGTCTGTCGGCCGAGTGTGCCGAGAGAGCGGACCTCCGTAGAGGCGACACCTGAAGAGCGGGAGGGGCCGCACGGGTGTGATCGCTTCGATCCCACAACGTTTGTCTCCACCGCCGGTGTTGGCCGGGGCGCGCTTTCGCGCGTCCCAAACGTTGGAGACGATGATGTATTCGCCTACCTCGCGCGCAGCGCTTCTGCTTGCGCTTACCTTCCCCCTTCCAGCCTATGCGGCGGACAATGTCGGCGACACGGAGACCGTCGTGGTCACCGCGACGCGCACTCCGACGGACACGTCGAAGATCGGCTCATCGATCTCAGTGATCACGTCCGGCGACATGCTGAAGCAACAGACGGTGTTCGTGACCGATGTGCTGCAAACTGTGCCGGGTGTGTTCGTCACCCAGAATGGCGCGCGCGGAAACACCTCGAGCGTTCAGCTGCGCGGCGAGCCGGGATACGACACGTTTGTGCTGGTAGACGGGATGGAGGTTTCGGATCCGACCGCGACGCAGACCACGTTCGACTTCTCGCAACAGCTCGCGAACGGCATCGACCGGATCGAGATCCTTCGTGGCTCGCAAAGCGTGCTCTATGGCGGCGACGCGGTTGGTGGCGTCGTGAACATCCTGACCAAACGCGGTACAGGCGATTTTGACGGTCTTGGCTTTGCCGAGGGCGGAAGCTTCGGCACGTACAATATCGGTACGCGAGCAGTGGGCGGACTTGATGGCGATCGGTTCGGTTACAATGTCGGGGTGCAGTATCTTGCAACGGACGGCATCTCGTCTGCAGACAGCAATCTACCGGGGAACAAGGAGCGCGACGCGTACAACAATATCTCGTCCAGCGGCCGGTTCGACTATGCAATCACCGACGACGTCAGCGTGAAGGCGGTTTATCGATACACCGGCGGTCTGGACAATTTCGACGCGCAGGGCGGCCCGAACTCAGACCAGCTCGGTTTTGGCGATTACTTCCAGCAATATGCCGGCCGCGTTTCATCGGAATTCCATCTGTTCGACGATCACTTTACCGGCGAAGTCGGCGCGTCCTTCAACCACGACGGCAGAACAAACTTCAACAAGGTCACTGGCATCTCCGAGTACTTCTTTACCGGTGAGCGGAATGCGTTCGACTTCAAGGGCGTCTACAATTTCGACGACGACAACCTTGTCGTGTTCGGAGCCGAGACCAAACGCGATACGTCGCACACCAGCGGTCAGCCCGGCACGCAGGCGGTGCGCACCAATGGCTACTACGCAATGTTCCAGACAACGCCGGCCAAGCCGCTGACGCTGACGCTCGGCGTTCGCCTAGATGACAACCAGCGCTTCGGTGACTTCACATCGTGGCGCGGTACACTTGCCTACAATATCGAGGAGACCGGCACGAAGCTGAAGGCCAGCTATGCCACAGGCTTTCGCGCACCGGGACTGTTCGAGTTGTTCGGCGTGTGCTGCGGCGGTCTGAGCTTTGGCAATCCCAACCTGAAACCCGAGACCAGCAACAGCTGGGATGTCGGATTCGAGCAGAAGCTCGTGAGCGATACGCTGCAGTTCGGCGCGACCTATTTCCAGATCGACACGAACGACCTCATCCAGTTCATCACAAACGCGCAGTTCGTCTCGAGCTACGAGAACGTGCCGGGCGTCACCGCCTCGCGCGGCGTTGAGACCTACCTCGCCTGGACGCCGATCGACAATCTCAACTTCAACCTGGCGTACACGTTTAATGAGGCGAACAGTGCCACTGGCGCCCGCCTGTTTCAGAGGCCTCGCGATGTGTTGAACGTCACCGCCGACTACACGTTCTTCGATGATCGCGCCGACTTGAATCTGAACGTCCGTTATGTCGCTGACTCGATCAGCAAAGGGTTTGATCCCGTCACCTTTGCCTCGTTCACGCGCAACCTCGGCGCCTATGCGGTGGTGGATTTCGGTGCCAGTTACAAGATTTTCGACCAGACTGAAATTTATGGCCGGGCTGAGAACCTGTTCGACCAGCACTATGAAACGGATTACGGCTATGGCACGCAGGGCCAGAGCTTCTACTTTGGCGTGCGCCAGCACGTCTGACGGAGCATCCATGACGACCCTGGCCACCGAGAATCTTCGCGTATCGCTCGGCGGCCGGGTCGTGCTGGACAACATCAATGCGGATTTCTCTTCGCGCGGCCTGATCGGACTGATCGGACCGAACGGCGCAGGCAAGTCGACGCTGGCTCGCACGCTGGCCCGGCTAATTACACCGGACAGCGGACGCGTCGTGCTCGACGGGGCTGACATCGTAACGCTTGATCGTCGCGAGCTGGCGCGGCGCATTGCCTATCTTCCGCAAGGCCACGCGCTGCACTGGCCGCTCAAGGCCGGAGAAGTCGTGGCGCTCGGCCGCCTTCCGCATCTTGGCCGGCTGTCGCCGGCGTCATCCGATGACAACGCTGCCATCACGCGT
The DNA here is from genome assembly GCA_035943485.1 of Rhizomicrobium sp. Taxonomy (GTDB): domain Bacteria; phylum Pseudomonadota; class Alphaproteobacteria; order Micropepsales; family Micropepsaceae; genus Rhizomicrobium. The sequence continues at coordinate 5,118 of DASZCC010000425.1, forward strand.
GCGATGGAGAAGGCCGACGTGCTTCCCTTCGCGCATCGCGTTGTCACCACACTGTCCGGCGGCGAGCGGGCGCGCATTATGCTCGCTCGTGCGCTCGCTGTTGAGGCGCCCGTGCTTCTCGCCGACGAGCCCGTCGCCTCGCTCGACCCCTATCACCAGCTGCACGTGATGGAGTTGCTGCGCGACCAGGCGCGCGCCGGCAGCCTCATCGTCGCCGTTCTGCATGACCTCCATTTGGCCACACGCTTCTGCGATCGCCTCATCCTCCTCAATGAGGGACGTCTCGCGGCGCAAGGAATGCCAGCAGAGGTGCTGTCGAACGAGAATTTACGGAGCGCGTATGGCGTTGACGCCGTGCGCGGGCGCGAGGCGGACGAGGATTTCGTGCTGGCCTGGCGAAGGCTGGCTATTTGAGGTGCAGCGGCAGACCGGCAACGACAAGCTCCGCCCGATCCGCAGCCGCCGTCACTGTCTGATTGAGCCGCCCCTGCTCGTCACGGAACGCACGCGCCAGCGCATTCTCCGGAACGATGCCCGATCCCACTTCATTTGAGATCAGCACCACGGCCGCTTGCAGGGAACGAAAGCTGTTTACGAGCTTGCGCGCTTCGTCTTCCGGCGAGCGTCCCCGTTCCATCAGGTTGGACAGCCACAGAGTCAGACAATCGACCACGATCCCCGCACCGCGCCCGTCCGCGTGCGTCAGCGCGGACACGATATCGAGCGGTTCCTCGACTGTGAGAAAGCCGGGACCCCGATCGGCACGATGGCGTGCAATGCGGTCGCGCATCTCGTCGTCCCGCGCCTCGCCAGTCGCGATATAGGTGCGGGGCGCGTAAGGTCTGGCGAGATGAAGCGCGCGCGCCGTCTTGCCTGATCGCGCTCCGCCCAGGACCAGCCATACGGTCATCTCACATCCATCCCGCACTCGCGACTGCCAGCGCCGCAGTCTCTGCGATCAGCGCGGCGGCGCCAAGCACGTCGCCCGTCTGTCCACCGAGATAGTGGCGGGCCAGCAGCGTGATCGCGGCAGCACCGAGCGCGGCGGCGCCGATCATGGGGACCGCGGCCAACTGCACGACGGCCAACGACAAGGCGATCGCGATCAGCGCCGCCGTAGCGACGGACCACGTGGGAGGCGAAGACGCCTGCACACCAAGTCCATCCACGCGCGCTGGCGGCAACGCGAGAGGCAATGCAATCACGGCACGCGACAGGGCGCCAGCTGCCGTCCAGGTGAGCAGGACATGCACCGCGTCGCTGAGTGTGGCCAGGGCGGACCATCGCACCAGGAACACGACGATCAGGGCCACGGCGCCATAAGCGCCAATCCGGCTGTCGCGCATAATCGCCAACTTCTGCGTGGCGCCCTTTCCGCCACCAAGCCCGTCGCAGAAATCGGCGAGGCCGTCCTCATGCAGCGCGCCCGTCACAAGCACGGATGCCGCAAGCGCCAGTGCCGCTGCGGGAAGATGCAAGCGAGCGGCCGCGTAGTAGACCGTGCCGGAAATCAGACCCACCAGCGCGCCGGCGATCGGGTAAGCCCACACCGCGCGCGCAAGCGTGGCGTCAGAAGGAAGCGGTGCAGAGCCGGTCGGGATGCGCGTCAGGATCATCAGCGCAAGCCTCAGATCGGAGACCCGCGCTGCGAACATCAGCCGGCGCGATCGGAGACGCCGGCGCTGGCAAACGTTGCCATCTGCGTATGCGTGGCAACGGCGGCGCGGACGACGGCTGCTGCCAGGGCGCCACCGCTGCCCTCGCCCAGCCGCATGTCGAGGTCGAGCAAGGGACGCAGATTGAATCGCTCCAGCAGCCGGGCATGGCCGCGCTCGGCCGAACGATGCCCCGCCAGACAGTGATCAAGAATCGCAGGCGCTGATGCGAACAACGGCGCCATGGCCGCACAGGTTACAAAGCCATCAAGTATCACAGGCAGACGGCGCGCTCGCGCCGCGCACACCGCACCCGCAATCGCCGCGAGTTCGCGGCCGCCGAGTTGTCGAAGAATCTCGAATGGGCCGGAAGCCGATGCGCGGATCAGTGCGTGATCAATGACCTTCGCCTTGTGCACGACACCTGCGCTGTCCAGGCCGGTGCCTGCACCGGCCCAATCGAGACCGTTTCCGCCCAGCGACGCGGCGCAGAGTGCGGCCGCAATAGTGGTGTTGCCGATCCCCATCTCACCGACGACAAGCAGATCAGCGGCTGGGTCGACCGAGCGCGCACCGGCATTCAATGCCTCCAGCGTCTCATCGGCGCTCATCGCGTCGGTCACGCTGATATCGCCGGTCGGCACATCGAGCGACAGGGGAAGGACCGAGAGCTTCAAACCGAACGAGTTGGAAAGCGCATTGATCGCTGCTCCCCCATGACGGAAGTTCTCGACCATCTGAACCGTGACAGCCGAAGGGTACGGCGACACGCCCTGTGCCGTGACACCATGATTGCCGGCGAACAGCGCCACCTGCACATGCGCGGCGCGGATCGCGTCTCCCTGCCAGCCGGACAGGAAGACCGCAATTTCCTCCAGCTGGCCTAGCGAGCCAGGCGGTTTGGTAAGTTGCGCCTGTCGTGCGACGGCCCGTTCGCGCGCCGCAGCATCCGCTGCCGGCATAGCGGCGAGAAAACGAGCGAGTGCATCGGCCGTGGCAAACATGCTCACGCTCCGTCCAGACGCGCGAGCTGTTCCGGTGGCGGGGGCTCTTCCCTGGGCTTGTCCTTGAACGTGTTGCGCACGATTTCATAGAAGAGCGGCACGAAGAAGATGGCAAGCGCCGTGGCTGTCAGCATGCCGCCGATCACGCCGGTGCCGATGTCGTTCTGACTGGCCGCACCCGCGCCATTCGACACCGCCAGCGGGATAACGCCGGCGATGAAGGCGAGCGACGTCATCAGGATCGGACGCAGGCGGAGCCGCGCTCCTTCCAGCGCCGCATCGCGCACGGACTCGCCGCGCTTCTGCGCATCGACCGCAAACTCCACAATCAAGATCGCATTCTTCGCCGACAGACCCATGGTCGTAACGAGACCCACCTGGAAATAGATGTCATTGTAGAGCCCGCGCAGCGTTGCGGCGAGGATCGCACCCACGATGCCCAGAGGTATGACAAGCATCACCGAAAGCGGGATCGACCAGCTTTCGTACAACGCCGCCAACAGCAGGAACACGACGAGAAGCGAGATGCCATAGAGCGCATAGGTCTGCGAACCGCCCTCCACTTCCTGGTATGAAAGGCCGGTCCATTCGAGTCCGACTCCGGCCGGCAGCTTCTTGAACAAGGCCTGGACTTCCGCCATCGCCGTGCCCGAGCTTTGTCCCGGCGCCGGTGATCCCTGGATCTCCAGCGAACCCACGCCGTTGTAGCGCTCGAGCTTTGCTGGTCCGAGTGTCCATTGGAACGACGCAAAGGAGGAGAACGGCGCCATCAGACCCGACGAACCACGTACATACCAGCGATAGAGATCCTCCGGCGCCATGCGGTAGGGCGCGTCTGCCTGAATATACACTTGCTTGACGCGGCCGCGGTCGATGAAGTCGTTGACGAACTGGCCACCCCACGCGGCGCTGATCGTGTTGTTCACATCGGCAAGCGACAAGCCGAGCGTCGTCGCCTTCTCCTGATCGATGGTGATATGCAGCTGGGCGGTGTCGTCCAGTCCGTTGGGACGAACACCCTGCAGGAGCGGATCGTGCGCCGCCATCTGCAGGAACTGGTTGCGCGCCTTCATCAGGCCGTCATGGCCTAGATTGCCTCGGTCCTCCATCTCGACGTCGAAGCCCGACGAATTGCCGAGTTCCTGTACCGCTGGCGGTACAAGGGCGAACACCATCGCGTCGCGATAGCGCGAAAAGGCTTTCATCGCGCGCTGCACGATGGCTGGCGCGTGATTGGTGGTCGCGGAGCGCTGGTCCCACGGCTTCAGGTGCACGAAGGCGAGACCAGAATTCTGTCCGGCGCCGGCGAAGCTGAAACCCGCCACGATGAACATCACATCGGTGTTGGCCTTTTCGTCGACCAGATAATGATGCTCAACCATCTTCGCGACATCGAGAGTTCGCGACTGGGTGGCGCCAACCGGCAGCGTGATCTGGTTCAGGATCGAACCCTGATCCTCTTCCGGCAGGAACGCGGTCGGCAGACGGATGAACAGCAGCACCAGCACAACGAGAATGGCGCCATAAATGAGCATGGCCGGCGTGATCCATCCAAGGAAGCGTTCGAGCGCATGCTTGTAGCGTTCACGGCCGTACTCGAAGGTCTCATTGAACCAGTTGAAGAAGCGGCCGTGCATCTTGCCTTCGTCCCCCTTGGGGATTGGCTTGAGCAAGGTGGCGCAAAGCGCCGGCGTGAGAACGAGAGCCACGATCACCGACAGCACCATCGCAGAGACGATCGTCACGGAAAACTGGCGATAGATCACTCCGGTGGAGCCGCCGAAGAAGGCCATCGGCAGGAAAACGGCCGACAGGACGAGCGCGATGCCGACGAGCGCGCCGGTGATCTCCTCCATCGACTTCTTCGTCGCTTCCTTTGGCGACAAGCCTTCCTCGCGCATGAGGCGCTCGACGTTCTCCACGACAACGATCGCGTCATCGACCAGGAGTCCGATGGCAAGAACAAGCGCGAACATGGTGAGCGTGTTGATCGAATAACCAAATGCTTCCAGCACGCCAAAGGTGCCAAGCAGCACGACCGGCACGGCGATCGCCGGGATTAGGGTCGTGCGCCAGTGCTGCAGGAACACAAACATCACAACGACGACGAGGAATATTGCCTCGATCAGTGTCTTGATCACGTCGCGGATCGAGAGCCGGATGAAGGTCGTATTGTCGACGGGAAACGCGAGTTTAACGCCTGGCGGAAACGTGGCGGACAGTTCCGTCGCCTTGGCTTTCACGGCATCGGCAGTCGTAAGCGCATTGGCGCCGGGCGCAAGCTGGATCGCGATGCCTGACGCGGGTTTGCCGTTCATACGGCTCACGACGGCGTAACTCTGTGCGCCGAGTTCTACACGCGCGACATCGCCGAGATGGACCGTCGCACCGCCGGTGGTGGCCTTCAGCACTATGGCCCGAAATTGTGCCGGCGTTTCCAGGCGGGATTGCGCGGTGACGGTCGCATCCAGCTGCTGGCCCTTCACGACAGGCTGTCCGCCCAGTTCGCCGGCGGAGACCTGTACGTTCTGTGCCTGGATCGCGGTGAACACGTCGCCCGGTGTCAGCGCATAGCTGTTCAGCTTGTAGGGGTCGAGCCAGATGCGCATGGCATAAGGCGCGCCGAACACCTGTGCCTGTCCAACGCCGGAAACACGCGAGAGCGGATCCTGCAGCTTGCTCGCCATGAAATCGGAAATGTCGATATTCGTGTAGCGGCCGCTGTCGTCATACAGCGCGACGACGAGAAGAAAGCTGCTCTGCGACTTCTGGACGACGACGCCCTGCTGCTGCACCTCGGTCGGCAGGATGGGTAGCGCCTGCTGCACCTTGTTCTGGACCTGCACCTGCGCGATGTCGGGGTTGGTACCCGCTGCGAAAGTGGCGGTGATCTGAACCTGGCCGTTCGAGCTCGAGGACGACGAGAAATAGAGAAGATGGTCGACGCCGGTGAGCTGCTGCTCGATCACCTGGGTGACGGAATTCTGCACCGTCTCGGCAGACGCGCCGGGATAGGTGGCCGAGATCGTGACGGCGGGCGGCGCGATCGTGGGGTACTGCGTCACCGGCAGGACGTTGATCGCGAGCACGCCCATGAGCGCGATCACGATCGCAATCACCCACGCGAAGACCGGCCTTTCGATGAAGAACTGCGAGAAAGCCATCAGTGCGGCTTCGGCTTCGGTAGCCAGGAAGCAGGCACGGCATGCACTGGTGCGTCGGCGACGACCTTCTGGAGGCCCTCGACAATCAGCTTGTCACCTTTCTTGAGACCGCTCGTCACCAGCCACTTATCGCCGATGGCGCGGCTTGCCTTGAGCGAGACCAGCCGCGCGATACCCATGCCGTCGACGATATAGGCGATGGGGTCGCCCTTTTCGTTGCGGCTCACGCCCTGCTGTGGTGCCAGGATCGCGTTCTGCTGCGTACCTTCGATGATCGTGGCGCGCACGAACATGCCGGGCAGCAACAGACCAGTCGGATTGGGGAAGATCGCGCGCAGAGTCACGGCACCGGTCGTTGGGTCCACCGTGACTTCGCTGAACTGCAACGTACCTGGCGTCGGATAGGCAATGCCGTTGTCGAGCGTGAGCAGCACGCGTGCATCAGCAGGACCGCCGCGCGTGAGATGGCCACCCTGCATCTCAATTTCGAGATTGAGCAGTTCTGCACTCGACTGCGTGATGTCCACATAGATAGGATCAAGCGTCTGGATCGACGCCATCGCCGTCGTCTGATCGGCGGTGACGAGTGCGCCTTGGGTGACGGCGGAGCGGCTGATCCGACCAGAGATCGGCGCCGTGATACGCGTGTAGCCGAGATTGATCTCCGCGGCGCGTGTGGTCGCTACGGCCTGTTCGTAAGCGGCTTTGGCGTTGTCGGAATCCTGCAGGCTGATCGCGTTCTGCTTCACCAGCTTCGCGTAGCGATCGGCCAAGGCCCTGGTGCTGTCGACTGTGGCCTTCGCATTGTCGTAGGCAGCCTGATAGGGCGCCGGATCGATCTGATAAAGCGGCTGGCCGGCCGTGACATTGCCGCCTTCCTTGAAGAGGCGTGCCTTCAGGATGCCGTTCACCTGCGGACGAATGTCGGCCACGGCGTAGGGATCAGTACGGCCCGGCAGGACGGTTGTCAGTTGCGCCGGCTCGGGCTGGATGATGACAACGCCGACATCCGGAGGCGGCCGCTTTGGGGGAGGACCTCCGCCGCAGGAGGCGGCCAGCAGACAAAGAAAGAGTGCGGCCAGGCCGGAAAATCTGGTCATGCAGGGATCACTCGGAGATCAAATTCGGACGCGGTGGCTAGGACGTTGGCGATTTAGTCTTCGCGCACGCAATATACTAGGCCAATGGAAGGGCCATAGCGGCTAATTGACTGAAAAATGATCGAAATTCGTACGCACTGCACGAAAGGAAAGTGTTGCGACCCGCAACTTCAGTGGCCGAGCTTTTCCGTGCGCGTCAGGGCGCGAGCGGTTCGCCGAAGTTCCTGCGCTAAAGAAGTGCGAAGAACTGGTCCACCGCCATCTTCAGGCAGGGGACGGATACAGCGATGATACCAAACACTACCAAGACCAAGCCGACGAGCGATAAGTCGCGAGACCGGTCCTGATGATCGTGGACTAAGGCCATGCATTCCTCCGCAGCAGACTCTTCTGGTCTGCCTTGCTCGAAGCATGCGCCGGTCGATATTTAAAATCCATCCAAAAAGTGGGGTTGCCCCCACGGTAGGAACCCTGATTCACGGGTTTTTAGGGTGCCGGTCTGAAAATACCTTGTCCGCCTTACTCCGGCTCCATGACGCACCGCATTCTCCGGCCTGTTCTGATGCTCGTCGTTCTGGCGCCCCTGGCGGCCTGCGTGCGGGAGCAGCGCCATCAACTCTACGCCTGCAATGCCACGCCCAGCACGACAGCGGCCCAGGTCATCACATGCATGAGCCAGCAGGGCTATCGTCCCGACTTCGGCGCCCCGCGTTGCCGCGGGCGAGCTGCTCCCTACGCTGTAGCAATTTGCTACAGGCCTCGCGGTCTGATCGCCGGCATCGGATTTTCGATCGAAAGGCTGTTCCGTTCCTGACGTTTACTGCTTCGTAGCATCGCCGCTGACATCGCTGACGAGATAATTTCATTTAACGATGCGGAGCATTTGCATTCGTTCTTTAGCGCTCCTTAACCGAAACCTAATTCGCCACGCGACTTAACCCCCGCTTAAGCGTGAACACTGCACCCTACGCGTGTAAAGGCGGGGAGACCGTTGCTTATGTTTGGTCCGACGATTTCGCGTTGGCTGCGCAACAAGCGCGGCAACGTTTCGATCATCTTCGCATTCTCCATCATCCCGATGGTCTTCCTGACGGGCATGGGCTACGACTACGCCTCTGCAGCCTTGCGCGAGGAACAGTTGAACGCCGCGGCCGACGCCGCCGTTCTCGCCGCGCTCACACCCGGATTGCTGACGCAGGATGATACGGCCGCGACAAACGCCGCACTGACAACGTTCATGGCGCAGGCCAGCGTCGTCGCCGGTGTCGTCATCAAACAGGCGGACGTGACGGTGACCGTCACCGATACAGCCACGACACGCACCGTGCAGCTCAACTACAGCGCGCAGTCGCAGAACTTTTTCCCGAAGGTCCTCAACAACGCGAATTACATCGCGCTTGCCGGCACGTCGCAGGCGAACGCGCAGTATGCGCCGAACATCAATTTCTATCTGCTGCTCGACTCGTCACCGTCCATGGCGATTGCGGCCACGCAAAACGGCATCGACACGATGGTCAACAACACCAGCGCGCAGGGTGGTTGCGCCTTCGCATGCCATGAGACCCATCCGTCGTCTGAATCTTCAAACGCGCAGGTCGGCGGAGTCTATATCGATAACCGTCAGCTCGCGAGAAACCTTGGTGTCACACTGCGAATCGACCTGCTTCGTTTGGCGACGCAGAATTTGATGACGACGGCCGCCACGGCGGCGGCAAACGACAATGCCACCTACCAGATGGCGATCTACACGTTCGACGTCGGGTGCAACACGATTCAGGCTCTGACCTCGGACCTAGTGGCCGCCGGTACGGCGGCAAACGCCATCGACACGCTTCCAACATACGATCAGGGCCATCTGACCCAGAACTTTTCGAATAACGACATGGACACAGATTTCGACAACGCCATGTCGAGCATAAATGCGGTGATGCCAAACCCCGGCAACGGCACCACCCAGGCGGGCGACACGCCGCAGGAAATCCTCTTTGTCGTGACCGATGGTGTCGAAGATGAGAGCGTCGGCGGCACGCCGACCTGGAACTCGACCATGAATACGTACATCAAGGTCGGCGGCACGCGAACAATGCTCGCAATGAACACGGGCAAAACGGATTGGTGTACGGCGATCAAGAACCGCGGCATCCGCATCGCTGTGCTGTACACGGTGTATCTGCCGCTGCCGACGAACTCGTTCTACAATTCGAACATCAAGCCCTGGCAGCCGAATATCGGGCCCACGCTGAACAGCTGCGCCTCGCCCGGCCTGTACTTCATGGTCGATACCGGCGGCGATATCTCGTCAGCACTGACGTCTCTCTTCGAGACCGCGATCCAGACCGCGCATCTGTCCCTGTGATGCACAAGAGAACGACGATGCACGTCAGATCCAAAGCCGACGACGGAAAGGGGACCAAGCGAAGCGCGCTCCGCCGAGTCGCAGACTTCGTTCACCGGCAGGACGGTGTCGCGGCTATTGAGTTCGCGATGATCGGACCGCCGTTCATTGCGCTACTCCTCGCGATCTTCGAGACAGGCATCGTCTTCTTCGCCCAGCAGGTTCTGCAGACGGCGACCCTGCAGGCATCGCGCGGCATTATGACTGGTCAGGTACAGACGAACGGCATTACAGCCGCACAATTCCAGCAGACCGTGTGTGACAATGCCGGTTCACTGTTCGACTGCAGCAAGATCATGGTCAACGTTCAGACCCAACCGTCATTCGGCGCACCGCTGCCAAGCCCAATCTCGAATGGCAAAGCCATCACGACGACCAATTTCAATCCCGGCGTCGCCGGCGACATCGTTATCGTCCAAGTCTACTACGAATGGACGGTCTGGACCGGACCGCTCAATTTCTCGTTGGCAAACCTCGCCGACGGCAACGATCTGCTTGTTGCGACGAGCGCCTTCCGCAACGAACATTATCACTAGGGCTCAGATGTTTGACGCGATCCGCAACCGCCTGAATTCGATCAGACGAAGACTCGCCGACAAACGCGGCTCGGTAGCAGTCGAGTTTGCGTTCATCCTGCCGGTGATGCTGCTGATCTATATCGGCTCAGCCGAAGTCTCACAGGCCGTGTCGTGCTACCGCTTGACCCAGCTGACAAACAGTACCGTGGTCAACATCATCTCCCAATACGTCACAATCAGCAGGACGACGCAGCTTCCGGACATATTCGCGGCGTCAACCGACGTGCTGACGCCTTATTCGGCATCCGGCGCGTTCATCGTCGTGTCCGGCATCAAGATCGACAAGAACACCGGGGTCGCGACGGTCGACTGGAGCGAGACCAACACGGGTTCAGGTGGGCGCGCCATCGGATCTGTGGTGACCGTACCCGCTGCGTTCAAGACGGGCGGCTATCTCATCTTCGGCGAGACGACCTACAGCTACCAGCCGGGTATCGACTTCATCAGTATGGGAACGGTCAATCTGCGCTCACAGCTCTACATGCTGCCGCGCGCGTCCCAGACAATCACGGTAATACCGTAATTTCGCGCCAAATTGCCAGACGACATTAAGTGTTCCTTAGGCGGACATCTGCGAGTCTTGTCGGCGTACGGGGCGGACAATGCAGTCAAACGACACAGCCGAGATTCCCTACATCCAGCCGCCCAAGCCGGCGCGCTTCGCGTTTTCCGTCTGGATCGCGGTCTCCATTCTCTCAATGCTGATCGCCGCAGCCACAATTGATCCGGCAATGGTTGGCATCAGCAATTTCGGCTGGATGATCACGTCATTGACTGTGGGCTCCGGCCGGTAGCGTCTGCCGCCCTCCTAGTGTTCGACAGCGTCGAGCGCGGAATAGACACCGCTTTGCGATGCGAGACTAAGACCCGAATTGCCGGCATTGCCCTCACCGAATTTCTGGATCATGCCGAGGAAGAACAGATCGTTCTTAGGGTCGATCCAGAACCATGTGCCGGCCGCTCCGCCCCACCAGATCGATCCCGGGGCAACCAATGATCCCATCTTCTTTGGATCGAGCGAAATCGCGAAGTCGAGACCGAAGCCAAGCGTGCCTGTGCCGATCGCGGCGTCAGGGACTACTGTGGGCTCAATATGGTTCTGAGCCATCAGGGCCACGGTCTCGGGCTTCAGTATGCGCACGCCGCCATACTCGCCCTTGTTCAGGATCATCTGGCAGAAGCGCGCATAATCATCGATCGTCGAAACCGTCCCGCCGCCGCCCGATTCCATAGGCGGTGGCTTGGTGTAATCCTGCAGAATGGGAAACTGCGCCGGCGTGAGCTCGAACAGTTTTCCCGTCAGCGGCGCCTTGACGTAAACGGCCGAGAGACGTGCGGCGTCACCCGGCGGCACCATGAAGCCGGTATCCTTCATGCCGAGCGGCTTCCAGATGTTGGCGGTCATGAACTGGCCCAGGCTTTGACCGGAGAGTTTCTCGACGATGTAGCCCTGGATATCGACCGCTACCGAGTAGGACCAGCGTGTACCTGGCTGAGACAGGAGCGGAATCTTTGCGATCTTCTCGATCATCTCATGCAGGCCGTTCGATTGCAGCACCTTCTGGTCGCGGAACGCATCGTCCACAGGGTTGCCACTACGAAGCCCGTATCCGAAGCCAGCCGTATGAGTCATCAGTTCAACCATGGTGGGTGGACGGATGGCATCGACCAGTACTGGTTTGCCGCTGGCATCGGTGCCGCTCAGCACCTTGAGGTGGGCGAACTCAGGAATGAATTTCGTGACCGGATCGTCCAGCTTCCACAGACCCTTTTCGTAGAGGATCATCATGGCTACGCCGACCATCGGTTTGGTCTGCGAGTACATCCGGAAGATCGTGTCGCGCGTGATCGGCTCACCCGTCGCCAGACTCTTCAAGCCATGCATGTGCAGGTCCACGATCTTGCCGTGCCGCACGAGCATCGTTTCCGCACCCGCGACCTCGCCCTTGTCCACGGCCGCGTCCATCGCAGCGTCCATCTTCGCGATACCGGCAGGCGATAATCCGACCGATTGGGGATCGCCTGAAGTGAGCGTGGGACCGTCTGCCAAAGCTGGTGCCATGACGGTGAGCGCGCCAGCCGTCAGTATGACAAGAAATCCGAATTTCATGTTTTCACCCCGTCGCGACTGCGCGAAGCTTGGGGCAAGGCGAGGTGCCGTGCAACTCGCGCGAACTGTCGGAGGGTCACATGGAAATCAACGGCGTCGCCCACATCTTCATCACTGTCGGCGACTTCGCCAAGGCGCGCGACTTCTACGGCAAGCTGTTGCCATTCCTGGGGCTGACGATTGTCGCGGATACTGTGAACACATTCTATTGTGTCGGCGGCCGTACGGGTTTTGGCATCCATGCGCCCGGCGAAGAGCATGCGGGCAAGCGATTCCAACAGGGTGCAATCGGCCTGCATCACTACTGCTGGCGGGCACGCTCATGTGAAGATGTCGACGAAGCGCACGCCTTCCTGGTGTCGATCGGAGCACTGATTGTGCATGCTCCGCAGAAGGATAATTTCGCTCCAGGCTATTACTCCGTGCTGTTCGAAGACCCCGACGGTACACGGCTCGAAATCAATCATGTGCCCGGCCGCGGCCTGCTGGAGCCGGGCACGAGAATCGGAGGGGGTTATGGAAACGGGACGCAAAACGGCTGATCCTACTCCGCCCGCTGCCCTCCCGAATTCCGCAACGTCCCGTAGTGCGCCGCATACGCCTTTGTGAACTCGGCGCCGAGCAGGAAAACCTGCGCCGAGCAATAGGCCCAGATCATCAGCACGATCAGGCCGCCCGCAGCACCATAGGGTGTCCCCACGCTGGACTTCGCAAAGTAGAAGCCGAGCACAACCTGCCCGATTTCAAACAGAAATGCGGTGCCCAGTGCGCCCAGTCCGACATCGGTCCAGGCGATCCGCGTGTTCGGCACGGTTTTGTAGATCGCCGCGAACATCACGGTCAGAAGCGCCGTCGAGACAAATACGTTCAAGGCTGCGATGGCCCATGGGCTGTAGGGCGTCTGCACCGCGATGTAGTGGGAGAGCGACGTGACGATCGTGCTCAGGAGCATGGAAACCAGGAGGAGGAAGCCAAGCCCGATCACCAGAAGGAGGCTCATTGCCCGGCCGCGCGCAAGTCGGGCCAATACCGAACCCTTCCGCGGCGCCTTCCAGATGATGTTGAGTGCATCTTCCATCTCGCCGAACACACCCGACACTGTCAGCGTGAGGACGAGAATGCCGATTACATTATTGATCCAGCTCGACGAGACGCCTGAGGCGTGACGGATCGCGATCTCCAGAAGATCGACGCTTTCGGCGCTCATGAATCGGCGCAGCTGATAGCCGACGGCGCCCTGCGCCGCGTCCTGGCCGTAGACCCAGCTCGCGATGGTCACCGCCACGAACAGCGTGGGCGCTATTGATATCACCACGAAGAAGGCAATCGCCGCGCCACGGGTCAGCGCCTCGTCCTCGAGGAAACCCTCAATCGTCTCGTTCAACAATTTTCCGACTGCGCCGATGCCCATTCCCGCTCCTGTCAGGAGACAACGCTCGGATGCGAATGGCTGTTGCAACGGCCCGGAAGCTTGGGCGCGGCGAAGCAAAAAGGGCGCCGCTGAATACGCAAGCAGCGCCCTGGAACGGTCATTCGACTGAACGAAAAGCGGTCGTCTACTTCTTGAAATGCGCCGTGAGCTTGGCGCGGTTGTTGCCGACAGTCTTGATCGCGGCTTTCACCTCGGCCGGCGTCACGCCAACCTTCTTTGCGAAATAAGCAACCTCATAGGCCTGCCCTGCCGCGACTGTGGCGCGATCAGACTTGCGCGCGGTTTTCTTCTTTGAGGCTTTCTTCTTGGTGGCCTTCCGCTTGACCGGCGCCTTCTTCTTGGTTGCGACCTTCTTCTTCGCCTTCTTCTTCACTGCCATTTAAATCTCCCTTCAAGTGATTCCTTCTTTTAATGCCATCGGGCCCGGCCGCAAAGCGCGGACGCCCCTGTTCAACAGGGACTCCGCGTTTTGGAGCAACGGTGTTAAGCTCAACGCATGCACCACACGAAATTCGGCCGTACCGGCTTGCGCGTTTCCAGACTCTGTCTTGGGACGATGACCTTCGGGCTTCAATGCGATGAGCTGCGAAGCGTCTCCATCCTTGATGCCGCCGCGGAGGGTGGCATCGATTTCCTGGACACCGCCGACGTCTATCCGCTGGGCGGCGACCACACGACCGCCGGCCGTACGGAAGAAATTGTCGGCCGCTGGCTGAAGGGCAAGCGCCAGAACTTCGTGCTTGCCACCAAATGCGTCGGCCAGATGGGTCCCAAGCCGTGGGACCAGGGCATGTCGCGCAAGCACATTCTGGACGCCATCGACGCGTCGCTGAAACGGCTGCAGACCGACTATGTCGATCTCTACCAGCTGCACGGGTTCGATCCCGCCACCCCGATCGACGAGGCGCTTGAGGCCCTGGACACGGTCGTGCGGTCGGGCAAGGCGCGCTATGTCGGCGTCTCGAACTGGATGGGTTATCGCGTCGCCCGTGCGCTGGGCCGCAGCGAAGTGAAGAACCTGGCGCGGATCGACTCCGTCCAGCCGCGGTACAATCTGCTGTTCCGGATCTTCGAGCGTGACCTGCTGCCCCTGTGCGAGGAAGAAGGGATCGCCGTCATTCCGTACAATCCGCTGGCCGGCGGTCTTCTGACCGGCAAGCACGATCGATCCGGTGCGCCCGAACAGGGCACGCGGTTCACTGTCGGCAGGGCCGGCGCGATGTACCAGTCCCGCTACTGGCACGATCGCGAGTTCGACACGATCGAGGCGCTGCGCGACGTCGCCAAACAGGCAGGCATGAGCCTCACCACCCTCGCGGTGCGCTGGGTGCTGTCCAACAAGGCGATCACCGCGCCGATCATCGGCGCCAGCAGCCCCGGGCAACTCGCCGACAATCTGACCGCCGGTGAACAGGGCGCCCTGCCCGCCGACCTGAAAGCCAAGCTGGACGAGATGACCGTCAGCTGGCGCGCGGTCGACGCGGAACGGTAACTCAAGTGTGCCGGGCGCCTGTCCCGGCTAGAGGGAGGTAACAATGAAAGCGATCATTGTTGCAGCGCTGACTGTTGGCACAATTCTGGCCCCGCCAGCTTCATGGGCACAGCAGAATGGCCTGACCCGGACCGACCTGCAGCGCCATGATCTCAGCGTCCCCGGATACGAGACCGTTCAGGTGCGCGTCGACTTCGCCCCCGGCGCGCTGGCCGCCAGGCACTCGCACCATGGCGAGGAGATCATCTATGTGCTGACTGGCGCGCTCCAATATCAGATCGATGGCAGCCCACCGGTCATGGTGAAGGCCGGCGAAGTCTTCTTCGTTCCTGCCGGTGCAATCCATCAGGCGAAGAACGTTGGAAGCACCACAGCAAGCGAACTCGCAACCTATGTCGTCGAAAAGGGACAGCCGCTCATCACTCCGGCGCCCTGACCGCAGCAATCCGCAACCGGGCAATATTCTTATTGACCAATGAAGGTGCGACATAACCCCCGATTAGTGTCCTGATCGCTGCCAACGGACCCATATCCGCGCATTAGGTGTTTGATTTTGCCTCTCCCAGCGCCAAAGATGGCGCATTGAGCTTTTGAACGCGGGCAGCCCCTGAGATTCCGGCCTTTTTGGCGTCTCCAGGAGCGTCCAGTAACGACCAGGGAGAAACGGTCAAATGAACAAGGTAGTGCAGGAGAAGGCACAGTCGTCCTTCAACCTCAATCCGCAGGATGAATTGAACGACCTGCGCATGTCGGCGAAGGCGATGCCTTTGCTGGAACACGTCAAGCGCTTCATCCGCGAGACGGTCGATCCGATGAGCCACGAATTCGAGAAGCTCGGCGAAGGCAAGGCCGATCCGTGGACCTATGCTCCCGGCCAGCTCGAAGTACTCGAGAAGGCCAAGGACAAGGCCAAGGCCGAGGGCCTGTGGAATTTCTTCTTGCCGAACGCTGAGACCGGCGAAGGTCTGTCCAACCTCGACTACGCCTACATCGCCGTCGAACTCGGCAAAAACCGCATGGCATCGGAGACGATGAACTGCGCCGCGCCCGATACCGGCAATATGGAAGTACTGGAGCGCGTCGGCACACCCGCCCAGAAAGAGAAGTGGCTGAAGCCACTGCTCGAGGGAAAAATCCGCTCGGCCTTCGCCATGACCGAGCCGGCTCATCCCTCGTCTGACGCCAAGAATATCAACATGCGCGCCCGGCTCGTCGGCGATGAGTATGTGCTCAACGGCGAGAAGTACTACATCTCCGGCGCCGGCGATCCGCGCTGCAAGATCATGATCACCATGGTGCAAACCAGCCCGGACGGTCCGCCCAATCTGCGCCAGTCGCAGATCCTGGTGCCCACCGACACGCCAGGCGTGAAAATCCTCGGGCCGATGCATGTCTTCGGCAACATGGACGCGCCGCACGGACACATGCACATCCGCTTCGATGATGTGCGCGTGCCGAAGGAGAACATGCTGCTCGGTGAAGGCCGCGGCTTCGAGATTTCGCAGCTGCGTCTCGGCCCGGGCCGCATCCATCACTGCATGCGCGCCATCGGCCAGGCCGAGAAGGCGCTCGACCTGATGGTCACGCGTGGTCTGCACCGTGAAGCGTTCGGCAAACCGCTGGTTCAGCTGGGCGGCAACCTCGAGCTCATCTCGAAGGCGCGCATCGATATCGAAGCGATGCGCCTCATGGTGCTCAAGGCCGCCAAGGCGATGGACGTTCTGGGCAATCACGAAGCCCGCGTCTGGATCCACATGGTGAAGGCCATGGTGCCCGTCCGCGTCTGCGAGATCATCGACCAGGCGATCCAGATGCACGGCGCCACCGGCGTCTCGCAGTGGACACCGCTTGCCGCGATGTACACGTCGCAGCGCACGCTGCGCATTGCTGACGGCCCGGATGAGGTCCATCACATGGTGGTCGGCCGCAACGAGCTGCGCCAGTATCGCGAGATGCCGCACGATCCGTCGACGGCCGCCGTCTTCCGGAACTAGACATCGCAGACATTAAAGACACGCATCGCCGGCCGGCGGTGCGTGTCTTAGTTTTGGTGGCGGCTAGATCACCATGCCGCCAGAGACTTCGATGCGCTGGCCGTTGACCCAGCGATTATCGTCAGACAGCAGCGACGCGACCATCGGACCGATGTCGTCTGGCACGCCGGCCCTGCCGAGCGCCGTCATGCCCGCGATGAACTTGTTCAGCTCCGGATTGTCGCGAACCATGCCGCCGCTGAAGTCGGTGGCGACCGCACCCGGAGCAACGACGTTGACCGCGATCCTGCGCGGCCCCAGCTCCCTGGCCATGTACCGGGTCAGAACTTCGACGGCGCCCTTCATCGACGCATAGGGTGCGCTTTCCGGAACACTGACGCGCGTGAGGCCGGAGGAGATGTTGATTATGCGGCCGCCGTCATTGATCAACGGCAGCAGCTTCTGTGTCAGGAAGAAGACCCCCTTGAAGTGGACGTTGTAGAGCGCATCCATCTCCGCTTCGGTCGTCTTCTCGATGCTGTTGTGATGCGAGGTGCCGGCGTTGTTGACGAGGAAGTCGAAGCGCTCCCGCCCCCAGGTCTCCTTCAGCGTGCGCATGAGCGTGCTGGCGAAGAGCGGAAAGGTCTCGACCGCGCCGGTGTCCAGCTGTAGGGCAACCGCCTTGCGTCCCTGTGCTTCGATCGCGGCGACCACCTTGTGCGCCTCGTCAGCACGCGCGTTGTAGGTGATCACGCTGTCCACGCCCTTGCGGGCAAGGCTCTCGGCCGTGTTGCGGCCCAGGCCGCGGCTTCCACCGGTGATGATGGCGATCTTCTGGTCGGTCATGTCTGCAATCCTCCTTGGATTGACCGCAATCTAAGATGGCGTGATAATTAAACAATTCAGTCATTTCGGTATCTCTGTTCCAAAAGGACGAACAATGGACAAGCTGGAGAGCATGCGGCTGCTCGTCCGTGTTGTTGAGCGCCAGAGTTTCAGCGCGGCCGCCACCGACCTGGGAATCCCCCGTTCGACCGCCACGACCGCGATCAAGCAGTTTGAAGAGAAGCTTGGCGTGCGGCTGCTGCAGCGGACGACACGGCAAGTCACGCCGACGCTGGAAGGCGAGATTTACTACCAGCGCTGCAAGGCGATCCTGGCGGAGATCGAGGATACAGAGTCGGCGCTGACCGGCTCGGAGGTTCGCGGCCTGCTGCGCATAAGCGTGCACGGACCCACAGTGCGCACCTTCATCCTCCCGGAACTGCCGGCATTCCTTGAGCGCCATCCGGCGTTGTCGCTCTTCATCGGCGAGAGCGATCGCTTCGTCGACATCGTTCGCGAAGGCTATGACTGCGTCATCCGCGGCGGGGAAATCGCCGACAGCGAGATGATTGTCCGAAGGCTTGGCGTCTCAAAGGAAGGGACGTTCGCCAGTCCGGACTATCTCAAGCGCCACGGCATTCCGCGCACGATCGATGACCTCCAGGGTCACGAGATGATCGGCTTCGCGTCGTCGCGGACAGGACAGGTCCTGCCGCTCGAATTCACCGTGGCAGGTGAGCTGCGTACTTTGACGCTGCCGTATCGTATCGCCGTCACGGACACCGACACGTATGCCGCTCTCGCGCGTCTCGGCTTCGGTCTGATGCAGATCCCCCGCCATCGCTATGAGGAAGATCTCGCCGCAGGAAGACTGGTGGAGGTGCTGCCGGAATACCCGCCCTCGCCCATTCCGGTGTCGGTGCTCTATCCGAGAAGCCGCCAGCTCTCGCCCCGCGTCCGCGTGTTCATCGACTGGATCGTCGAACTCTTCACGCCAAGGCTGTGAACGCGCCCAAAGTTACCAAACCACTCCTTTCAAACCTGACGAAATTATCGAACACTACAGAACCGCCTTTTCCGCGGTTTTCCGGCTGCCTCTCATTAACGCGTGCGCAATCCGGTTGGGCTAACCTGAGTACCCAGGTGGTAGCCAATGGCCGAACGCACCTTATTCTTTGGAAACCCGGAGCACCCTTCCCGGGTGGTTCTTGATCCCGACGACTGCGAGCAGCCGGCGCTTGCTGCGCTGTTGGCGTACTGGCGATCAAAGCGCACTGCGGATGCCGCTCCGCAGTATTCTGATTTTTCGCCACGCGACATGGCAAAACATCTCGGCTCAATTGTCGTGGCCGATGCCAACGCGGACTGGACGGAGTTTCGCTATCGGGTCGTCGGTTCCTACGTCAATCGCTATCTCCTTTCGGAAGCAACAGGAAAGACGGTCCGCGAGGAGTTCCCCGGTGAGCTCGGCGAGTTTCTGACGTCGCTCAATCAACAGGTCTGCCGCGACACGATCCCGATACGTCTGACCGGACCTGCCGTGATCGTGGATGACATCCTGTTTCCCGACTACGACACACTCTACCTCCCCTGGGCAACGGGCGACGTTGTCGACAAGGTCGTGAGCATCTTTGTCTTCGACTCCAACAGTCTTGCTGCCCGCAGTGTCCAAACGGCCTCGCTCCCGACGTCCATCCACGCTTTGAAGCTCTCCTCCACGGACGAGCTGTTTGCGCAGCCTCAGGGCACGCACGACTTGCGCACATCAAGTTCCGGCGCAACGTCGGACAAGGTCGGCGGCAAGCGCTAGCTTGGGCTTTTGCGCCAACGCGCCTGCAACACACTTCAGCTGCAGCGCAAGTTTAGAGCAGCATCAGCAACTTAAGTTCACACAAGTGCGCATGTTCCATCCTTGTGCATTCGCCTTTGCCCATCGATAAATGTTTCGTAAGAAAACTCCGCGCTTACCCCAGAACGCGCGTAGAGTTTTCTGCTTCGACTGGGGAAACGACATGCCGGATTCATTTTCCACGCCCGATCGCCGCACCGTGCTTGCCGCGGCCGCGGGCGTCCTGCTTCCGCTGGACCTGACCGCGGCTGCCCAAGCCAACACACCGCAAAAGGATCTCAAGATGACCGACATCGCAGGCGTAAAGCCCTTTCACGTGGAATTCCCGCAAGAGGTACTGACCGATCTGCACCGGCGCGTCGTCGCGACGCGTTGGCCGGACAAGGAACAGGTGGCCGACACAACACAAGGTGTTCAGCTTGCGACCATGCAGCAGGTCGCCAAGCACTGGGCCAATTATGACTGGCGCAAGATCGAGGCGCGGCTGAATTCGTTCCCGAATTTCATCACCGAAATCGATGGCCTCGATATCCACTTCATCCACGTGCGCTCGAAGCACGACAACGCACTGCCGATGATCGTCACGCATGGATGGCCTGGCTCAGTCATTGAGCAGTTAAAGATCATTGAGCCGCTGACGGACCCCACTGCGCATGGCGGAACCGCGGCAGACGCGTTCCATCTCGTGATCCCTTCCCTGCCTGGCTACGGCTTCTCCGGCAAACCACGCGAAGTCGGCTGGAATCCGCCACGCATTGCGAAGGCCTGGGCGACGCTGATGCAACGTTTGGGTTACACGCGATACGTGGCGCAGGGTGGCGACTGGGGCAATGCCGTCACCGAGATCATGGCCGTGCAACAGCCGCCCGGACTGATCGGCATCCACACCAACATGCCGGCAACGGTCTCGCCGGAGATCAATCAGTCGCTCGGAGCCGGAAAGCCGCCTGCCGGCCTCGGCCCCGACGAACTGAATGCGTGGAACCAGATCGACTTCTTCAACAAGAACGGCCTCGGCTACGCGATCGAGATGAACAACCGTCCGCAGACGCTCTACGCACTCGTGGACTCACCCATCGGTCTCGCGGCGTGGATGATCGATCACGACGACCGCAGCCAGAAGATGATCGCACGCTCGTTCGCCGGTCAGCTGGAGGGCCTTACGCCGGACGACATCCTCGACAACGTCACGCTCTACTGGCTGACAAACACAGCAATCTCGTCGGCGCGCCTGTATTGGGACAATGCGCATCATCCGACAGGCACAGGCGGCTTCTTCGACATCCGGGGCATCAAAATACCGGTCGCCGTGAGTGCCTATCCGGACGAGATCTACACGGCACCGAAAAGCTGGGCGGAAAAGGCCTATCCAGGCTGATCCACTACAACAAGCTCGCCAAGGGCGGCCATTTCGCGGCGTGGGAACAACCAGCCTCTTTCGTATCCGAGATGCGGGCTTCGTTCCGGACATTGCGTTGAGACGAACGCGCTGTCTTTTAAGCGACAAAGTGGAGGGCTAAATTTCCCTGAGGGGAGAATATGATGGGTCGATCAGCACCGCCACTTGCATTGATCGAGGCTTTCCTGGCGTCAGTTCGGGCCGCGAGCTTTCGCGTCGCTGCGGATGAACTGGCGCTGAGCCCGTCTGCATTTTCCCGGCGCATCAAGGCACTGGAGCAGTTTCTTGGTGTCGCACTCTACGACCGCAACGGCACGTCACCACGCCTGACGGCCATGGGCGAGCTTTACAGACACGAACTGGAACCGGCGATGGAGGCTATACTGGCGGCGACGCGGGCCTTGCGCGAGTCGCGTAAGGCCGGGCGGTTGCGGCTCATGTGTCCACCCTCCTTCGCCATCAACTGGCTGATGCCGCATCTGCGTGGATACTACGATCAGGACGAGACGCAGGACGTCGACATCGTGATCAGCCGCGATCTCGACGTCCTCAGACTGGGTCGCGCCGACATCGCGATCGCAAGCGGCCCGCGCGATTTCGACGGCCTGCTTACGCAGCCGTTCCTCAATCTGCGCGGGGCTGTCGTGGCAGCACCGCAACTCGCAGGCGGCCGTAGTCCGCCACGCTCGATGGACGAGTTGTCCAAACACAGGCTTCTGGGCCTCGATCCACCACCTGACCTGCCGCACGATCTGTGGACCGGTTGGGCCCGCATGGCGCATTACTCCGGGGCGCCGCTCCCTGAGCCACAACGCTTCGATACCTGGGCATTGATGTACGAGGCGGCATCGAACGGCATGGGTATCACGATCGCCGTGCCAGCCGTTGCCGAGAGTTATCTGCGCGACGGCCGTCTCAAGCCCTGCTTCGGCGGATCGCTTGATCTGCGCGTGAGTTACAGCCTGATCTACGCATCATCCGATGTCAGAAAGCGTGCGGACGTGCGCGCGTTGACCGATTGGATGACTGCAGAGATGCAAACCTCTCTTACGCAATTCGCCTCGTTTGTCGGTGACGCGTGAGGTGACACGTTTCTGTCATCGATTGCACTGCGCGCAACTGACTTTCCCCGATTGAGATTGTGATCACGCATGGCCTGCACGATCGTCTGGCCGAGGCGAACGGGCGGAATTGATCGTGCTTCTGAAGACTATTGCAGGCGTCCTGGTTGCTTCGCTCGCGGCAATTACGGATTGCCAAGCCGACACACTCGAGACTGTAGTCGTCACCGGCACACGCGCACAGGGACGGACGGAAGAGAACTCGCCGGTTCCGATCTCGGTCTATGACAGCGCCCGGCTCGCCAGTTCCGGTTTTGTCGATCTGGGCCGTGCGCTGGATACGCTCTCGCCGTCGGTCAACGTATCGCACTCGCAGACATCACCCTCGGCGGCCAACACGCGTTCGATCACGCTGAAGGGCGTGGCGCCCGACCAGGTGCTGGTGCTGGTCAATGGCAAACGCTGGCAGCCGAGCGCGGTGCTGGTTTTCAACAATGCCGTCGGCCGGGGATCAGCACCCTATGACCTGGGTGCCATTCCCATGAACGCCATCGATCATGTGGAGATCCTGGGCGACAGCGCCGCCGCGCAATACGGGTCGGACGCCATCGCCGGCGTCGTCAATATCATCCTGAAATCGAATGCGCAGGACGGCCTGTTCGGCGCGCAGTCCGGCGTGACCGAAAAGGGTGACGGATTTAACTATGACCTCGCCGGATCACAGGGTCTGGCTCTGGGTGACGACGGGCATCTCACCCTCAGCGGTGACCTGCGCCATCAAGACATCACCAATCGCGCCGTCCCCGATCCCCGCAATCATGGCAAGATCGATCAGCAGGTTGGCGACCCGCGCGCGCTGGACATTGGTTTCGCCGCCGACGCCGGCTATGCGTTCGATCAGGACATCAGCGCATATGGTTCGCTGATCGTCGCAAGGCGCGACAGTCAGAGTGCACCGACCTTCAGGCTGCCGGGCACCTCGCCGCTCTATCCGAACGGCTTCCTGCCGCAGGTCAATCCGCTGATCTGGAACGTCACCGCCCTAGGCGGCTTACGCGCCGACCTCGGCAACGGATTCACTGCCGATCTCGGCAACTCTTTCGGTTTCAACAGCGCGCATTTCGATGTCCACGACACCGCAAATATCGGTCTCGGTCTTGCGAGCCCTAAGAGCTTCTACTCGGGTACGCTTGAGTATGACGAAGACACGGTAAACCTCACTCTCAGCCGCGATCTGTCCGGCGTCCTGAATGCAGGCAACATCGCAGGCGGGTTTGAATATCGCTTCGAACATTATGCGATCACACCCGGCGCACCTTCATCGTACCAGTTCGGCGGCGCTCAGGGCTTTCCCGGCTTTGCTCCGCGCATTCCCGTCGACAATTCCCGCGATGCGATCGGGCTCTTCCTGGACGGAGAGGCCAAGCCTGTCGACTGGTTGAACCTGGGACTTGCCGGCCGGTACGATCATTACAGCGACTTTGGCGATGCGCTGACATGGAAGGCTACGGCGCGCGCAGATGTGTTCGATTGGTTCGCCTTGCGCGGATCGCTCGGAACGGGTTTTCGGGCTCCCTCCCTGCCCCAGCAATACTTCAGCTCAGTCGTAAGCCAGATCACGACAACCGGGGCCATCACACGCACCGGCACTTACCAGGTGAACGATCCGATCGCAGTGGCCCTCGGCGCGCGGCCGCTCAAACCTGAGAAGTCGCACGACTATTCTGCTGGCGGCGTCCTGCATCCGCTCCACAACCTTCTCATCAGTGCTGACTGGTACGATATCGACGTCACAGACCGCATCGTTCTCAGCGATCAGCTGAAAGGCCCGCAGGTCACCGCAATCCTCGTCGCCAACGGTGTCACCGATGTGCAGCAGGTCCAGTTCTTCACCAATGCGGCGCACACAAGGACACAGGGCTACGAACTCTCCGCGAGTTATGTCGCCACGATCGACGACAGCAATGCGCTCAATGCGGCTGTGCAATATGGACAATATCGCACGCAGCTTCTGTCGCTTGCGCCCAACCCGGTCGTTCCCGGCCTACCGCTGCTCGGAGCGACGTCGAAAGGGCTCCTTGTCAGCGCACAGCCGCTCGACAAATTGACATCGTCCCTCACATTCACCCACGAACCATTCGCCGCAACGCTGAACGTCGACCACTACGGACCTTGGGTATCCGCGCCCCTTGGCGTAACGCAGAGATTCGGCGCCAAGACCGTGCTCGACCTTATCGCCCGCGTCGCGTTGGACGAGCGGATCCAGCTCAGCGCCGGCGTTCTCAACATCGGCGATACCTATCCCGACCAGGTCGTTGGCGGCACCGCGATCGGTCTTCCCTTCGGCGACGAGGCGCCGTTCGGCGTCAACGGGCGATCCTATTTCGCCCGCATGCAGATCGCGGATTAAGCCCATGAAAATCGCTATCGTCGCCGACACGCACCTCTCAACGACCGACACCATGCTCATCTCCAACTGGACGGCTGCCGGCCGCTGGATGGTCGAGACGAAACCGGATGTCTGCGTCCATCTGGGGGACATCACGGCCAATGGCGTTCACAGTGGCGTTGAACTCGCCAGCGCGCACACCATCATCGGTCGCTTGGGCACAGAGACCTGGCTTGTTCCAGGCAATCACGACATCGGCGACCATGCAGCGGGGCCTGGCGCCACAACCGACACGCCGTTCGACCTTATGCGCCTTGCCGAATACCGGGACCTGTTCGGAATGGATCGCTGGTCCCACATCGTCGAGGGCTGGCAACTGATCGGACTCAACGCACCGTTGATGGCGACCGATCTGAACGAAGAAGCAATTCAGTTCAATTGGCTTGACGAAGTGCT
This sequence comes from Rhizomicrobium sp., assembly GCA_035943485.1. Lineage (GTDB taxonomy): Bacteria > Pseudomonadota > Alphaproteobacteria > Micropepsales > Micropepsaceae > Rhizomicrobium. Next base: position 30,000 of record DASZCC010000425.1, read on the forward strand.
GCAATCCGCCAACGGGCCGCTTGGTGTTTTTCTGCATAAGCCATTGTTTCGCGACCATCTTGAAGAAGACATTGTGCACACACGCTATGTTCCGCTAGCCGCGCGTACCGAGCTGATGGCAATGCTCAGACGCCGCGATCTGCGGTTTGTCGTCGCCGGACATACGCACCAGGTTCGTCAGATTGTCGTCGAAGGTGTTGAGCATGTCTGGGCGCCATCGACGGCATTCACGGTGCCGGATTTCCGCCAGGAAACGATTGGCGAGAAGCTGGTTGGTGTCATGCTGCTCGAACTGGATAACAATACGCACCGGTTCACCCACGTCATTCCGGCCGGAATGAAGGCGCACAATCTGCTTGAGTTCGCCCATATTTATCCCGCGCTCAGATTGATCACGCCGCCTTGACGATGCGCAACGGGCTGCCCCGAACATCAGCGAGGAGCTGGCACATGCTGGCGGTGCTGGTTGGCGCTTACGTACTGGCCTTTATCGATCGCCAGATACTGGGCATCCTCGTCCAGCCCCTGGAACGCGACCTCCATGTCAGCGATACGGAAGTCAGCCTTCTTCAGGGGCTGAGCTTCGCTGGTTTCCTTGCACTCAGTGGACTTCCGATCGGGCGGCTTGTCGATACGCGGCGGCGCGTAACCGTTGCAGCAGCAGGTATCGCGGCATGGAGTCTGGCAACCGCCGCGTCGGCGTTCGCGCAGTCCTACAATACGCTTCTCGTCTGCAGATCACTCGTGGCCGTGGGTGAGGCTACCCTGACACCGGCCGCGCATTCGATGATCGCGGACAGTTTTCCACGTCGCAAACTGGGGCTCGCGCTCGGTATCTTCGGCATCGGATCGTATATCGGATCGGGAGCCGCACTGCTGATTGGACCTGTAGTCATGGCCTTGCAACAGAAAGGCCCGATCCTGCTGCCGCTTATTGGACCGATAAGGCCCTGGCAGAGTGTATTTCTTGTCATCGGCCTTCCCGGACTCGTGCTTGCTATCTGGACCGCAACCCTGCGCGAACCGACGCGAGAACTTTCACACGCAGCGCAAATGACGCTCACCGAAGCATGGCGCTACTTTTCCAGTGACGGCCGGAGCATTCTGCTGCTGAATGTCTCGGCGGCCTTTACAGCGATGGCTGTCTACGCGATGGGCGCGTGGATACCGGCGTTCCTGATCCGCAGTTTCGGCTGGACGGCGCTTGAGGCCGGTGCTGTCTACGGAACAATCGTCATAGCGTGCGGCATTGCGGGCACGATCGCTGGCGGCGCGGCTGGAGATTTTGCGGTCTCGCGCGGGCTGGCCGCTGGTCGTCCTATGATCATGGCACTGGCCAGTATGTGTGCCGCGCCCTGTGCATTCGCAGCAGCGCTCGCGCCGAACGGATACCTCAGCACCGCGATGCTCGTGCCAACTGCCCTGCTTGGCTCGATGTCCCTCGGCATTTTGCCATCGGCTCAGCAGGCGGTCGTTCCCGGACACATACGGGGCATCACCGCCTCCCTGGGTGTCCTTATGGTGAACCTGATCGGGCTTGGATGCGGACCGACGGTCATCGCGCTCATCACGGACTTCGTGCTGCACGATCCCTCGCGGGTCCGCTACTCCCTGGCTGCAGCGCTGCCGGTCATGTTTGCGGTTTCCGCTGTATCCGGCCCAATCGTCTGTGCCGCTTACCTACGGGCCAATCAAAAAGCCGCCGAATGACCCTTAGTCAAGTGCTAACGTTTGAGCGGAGGCCGCCTCATGCATTCGGTTGCCACATCGCGAACAAGCGAACGGAACCATGCGTAGAACGGGTCGGCCCCCCGAATATGTGAACACACAAGGGTCGTTTGAATTTGCGTTTGCGCCAACGGTGGATCGCGCAAGACCAGATTGAACGCCGGAGCGAAGCGGCGTGCGAGAGCGGCGGAAATCGTTGTTACCATGTCGGTGCTCGCCACTGCCGCAAGCGCGGCAACAAAATGTGGTGTCACAAGGGCGATGCGGCGCGTGACCCCTGCAGATGCCAGCAGCGTGTCAATCTCTGACTGTCCGTCTCCGACGAGCGCAACGCCAACGTGGAGGTATCTGCCGTAGTCGCGGATCGTCCACCTCCGCCTTGCGGCCGGGTGCCGTCTTCTCATCACCAGCGCAAGCCGATCTTCAGCAACGATCTCGCTAAAGAGGCCCGGTGGAAGTTGTGTGCCGGACAGGGCAAATGCGAAATCGAGTTCACCACTGATCAAACGGTCATATACGCCGACACGATACGCCTCGACCCGGACATCCACGCCGGGCGCCTCGGCGGCGAGGCGCGCCATCACGCCCGGCAATATCAGAACTGTGTGAGAGTCTGCGGCTGCGAGGGAAATCGTTCGCTTTTGTGTGGCGGGATCGAACATCTGCCGTTGAAAGCTATTTCTCAGGTGATTGAGCGCCTGAGTCAGCTGCGGCTGGATTTCTTTGGCGCGCGCCGTGAGCGTGTAGCCGCGTCCTGTCCGCACCAGCAGCGGATCATTGTGCACGTCGCGCAGGCGCGACAGGGCGCGGCTCATCGCCGGTTGGCTCAAGCCGACTTCCGCCGCCGCCCGTGTGACATTGCGATGGCGCAGAAGCGCGTCGAGCGCAGGCACCAGATTGAGGTCAAGGCCAGAAATATTCACTTCACGCATACTAATGATAATAACTATGCATTTTCCGTATGCCAAGCCGGTCTCCATATTGATGCAAAGGAGAACGCCATGGACGGTACGACAGTCGTTTTGGGCTTTGGCGCAGTAGGCCGCGTCGTAACACACGCGCTGCTGGCACGCGGGAATACTGTTTGTGTTGCGCAGCGCAAGCGGCCAGATGAGCTTCCGCCGAAAGCCGCCTTCAAGACCTGCGATGTCCTGGACGCGCAATCGGTGCGCGCCGCGATCGAAGGCGCAAGTCAGGTCGTTCTGGCGGTCGGCTTCGCCTACGACTCGAAGCTGTGGCGCGAGGTCTGGCCGAAAACGATTACTAATGTCGTCGAAGCTGGCGCGGCAACCGGCGCGCGCATTGTTTTTCTCGACAATCTCTACATGCTCGGGCCGCAGAACGAACCGCGGCGCGAAGACATGCCGCTTTCATCGCAAGGGGCCAAGGCCGCGATCCTTTCGGAGGTGACGCGCATCTGGACGGGCGCGGCGGCGGCCGGACGCGTGCGCATGACTGCGCTCCGCGCGACGGACTTTTACGGTCCAGGCGTATCCGTGTCACACATTGGCGCGAGTGCCTTCGGCGCCATGGCACAGGGAAAGCCGGCGCTTCTTCTCGCCCCGCCCGACATGCCGCATGACTTTGCCTATGTGCCCGACATCGCACGCGCCGTGATCACGCTGCTCGATGCACCCGACGATGCCTTCGGGCAGGTCTGGAATATGCCCTGTGCGCCCACAACTACACCCCGCGCCATCCTGCAGCAGGGCGCCAAAGCGCTGGATATGAAGCTGAAGATCAGGGCGGTGCCGCGCAGCCTGTGGCCGCTATTGGGGGCCTTCTCAACGTTCATGCGCGAGGTCGCAGATGTCGGCTTTACCTGGGATCGCCCGTACGAAGTCGATGGGACCAAGTTCACGAAGCGCTTCTCATTCAAGGTGACACCTTACGAGGAAGGCGCGCGCGCCACGGCCCTATGGTTTGCCGGGCGCGCCAAGGTGAGCGCGGCGGCTTAACCGCCGCAGCTCGGGCAGCCTATGCCAGAGAATTCACCTGTGTTGCTCCGCCAAGCGATGCGCGCGCGGAACGCCACAGCAATCTGAATGCGAGAAGATGGGTCCAGAACAACACCGGCACATAGAGCATGGGGATTGCGTAAGCCGCGCCCAGCTGGCCTGCCTTGGAAGGCAGATCGATGCTGACTGCAACCGCCGTATCCAAGACGAGATCGACCAGGCCAACGATATTGAACGCCAGCACCAGCGGCCAGAACAGGACGCGCACCCGCACAGTCAGCAGCGCTAGGATTGCAAGCAACGCCGCAGACAGATCGCCATAAGCGGCGGGCAAGGCAAAGGCGACCGGCAATCCCGTGCCAACAAATCCCGGCAGCAGAAAGACCAGACCGAAAAACCGGAAACTGTGCAGCGTTGCGATGGCACGATGCGCTTCGACCGGTTCCATCGCCTTCAGCCTCGGCCAGATGTAGACCGTGACGCACATCGCCCAGGCCAGATAGCCGAGGGACATATCGATCAGGAAAATCTCTCTCGCTGGCATGACCATCTCCTGTCTGCACCAAGGACGCTTTGGTACCGTCTGGTACCAAAATATGGTACCGGAGCGTACCAGAGTCAAGGTGATCGATGAGAAGCGAAACCGTGCCGAAACCGCCTGCGAATACCAGCAGCGATGCCCAAACGCGGGGGCGCATATTGGAGGCCGCATTCGCCATATTCGCGAAAAAGGGCTACGCGGCGGCGAGTACGCTCGAGATCGCCTCACGCGCGCGCGTTTCCAAGAGAGAGCTCTATGCGATCGTCGGGACCAAGCAGACGCTGCTCGTCGAGTGCATCAGCAGGCGCGCTGCGCGGATGCGCATTCCCGCAGGTCTGCCCGCGCCGACTGACGCCGCGACATTCGAGCGGGTTCTGCTGACATTTGGGTCGCGGCTTGTCACCGAGATCAGCGACCCGGCCGTCATAGGCGTCTTCCGCCTGGCAATAGCCGAGGCCGCGCACGCGCCCGAGGTGGCGCGGACTCTTGACTCGATCGGCCGCGCGGCAAGCCGCTCTGCCCTCCGCAATGTCATGGAACAGGCTCGATCCTGCGGTCTGATTGATGGCCAGCCGGCCGAACGGGCCGAGCAGTTCGCCGGCCTGCTGTGGGGAAATCTTATGGTCAGTCTCCTGCTGGGTGTCGCAGAGAGACCCAGCCCAGGCGCGATCAGGCTTCGCGCACGTGACGCGACCGAGGCTTTCCTGCGCCTCGCCGTTTGCCGGAAATAAGAAGGCCAAAGCCTGCTGAAAAGCATGGTGCCCAGGGACAGAATCGAACTGCCGACACGCGGATTTTCAATCCGCTGCTCTACCGACTGAGCTACCTGGGCGAACCGGTTTTTGGCCGTAAGGCCGGGTGTTTTAGGCGAGAGCCGCGCGCCTGTCCAGCGGCCGGAAAGTCAATTCAATTCAGGGTCTTCGTCCGGATCGGATAGCCCTTCGCCCGGGCTCGGCGGAGCACCGGGGATCGCGTAGTCGCCGCGCAGCCAGCGGCCAAGGTCCAGGTCGGCGCAACGCTTGGAACAGAACGGGCGGAATTTGGTGTCCCGCGGCTTGCTGCAGATCGGGCAGCTGCCGCCCTCACCCGGTGGTGACATCGAAGCCCTCGCGCGCGAACGCATCATTGACCGCGAACGAAACGCGCGGCGCGCCCTTGCGTGCCAGCGCCTCGCGCACTTCTTCGCCGTGATCGTCAAGCCAACGGATGACCTCGTCCGAGGCCCGCACTGTGATCGGTTTGCCCGGCGCCGCCGCCGCCGTGCGCTCGATACGGCGGATGATCTCCAGCGCCACGCTGTCGCGCGTCCGCTTGCGGCCGTGGCCGGAACAGGGGCGACAGCCTTCCGTCATCAGCTTGAACAGCGGATCGCGCACCCGCTTGCGCGTGATCTCCACCAGGCCGAACTCCGACATCGCGGACACCTGCACCGGGGTGTGATCCTTCGACAGGCTTTCGGCCAGCGTGTCGAGCACCCTCTCTATGTTAGCGCCTTCGCCCATATGAATAAAGTCGACGACGATCAGACCGCCGATGCCGCGCAAACGCACCTGCCGGCCGATCTCTTCGGCGGCCTCAAGGTTCACCTTGACGCTGGTCTCTTCCAGCCCAGTTGAGGCTGTGAAACTGCCGGAGTTCACGTCGACCGCGGTCAGCGCCTCCGTCCCTTCCACCGTGATCCATCCGCCGGACGGCAGCGGCACGCGCGGATCAATCAGCCGGTCGATTTCTTCCTCAAGCCCATAGGAGTCGAACAGCCCGCCGGGCCCGGTGAAGTGTTCGACTTTCGCCTCGGCTTCCGGCATGGCGCGGCGGCAATAGGCGCGCGCGGCTTCCACCGCCACGGCGTCGTCGATCACGATCTTGGTCGTCTCGTTGCGGACCATGTCGCGCATCGTGCGTTCGATCGGATCGAGGTCATTATAGAGTGTCGCCGGCGCCCGCGCCGTCTGGCGTTTGGACAGAACCGGCCGCCAGGCCTCCGCCAGACGCTCGGCGTCCTCCTTGAGATCGGCCAATGTCGAGTGGCTCGCGGCAGTCCGCAGGATATAACCCGCACCCGGTACAAGGCGGTCGCCACCTTCCGCGATCATCTGCTCGCCAAGCGCCAGCATCCGCGCGCGCTCGTCGTCGCATTCGATGCGGCGCGACAGTGCGATGCCCGGCGTGTTCGGCACCATCACGGCGAGGCGTCCGGGGATCGTGATGTTCGCCGACAGGCGCGCACCCTTCTCGCCGATCGGATCCTTCACCACCTGCACCAGGACCTCTTCGCCTTCATGGACGCAGTCGCCGATCTTCGGCGTGCGTTCCTCGTCGTAACCGGGCAGGTCGGCGAGGCAGCGCGCCTCGCGCGCACCAAGGAAACCGGCGCGCTCCAGTCCCACATCGACGAAGGCCGCCTGCATGCCGGGGAGCACCCGCTGCACGCGTCCGAGCATGATGTTGCCGATCAGGCTGTGTCCGGCGCGCGCGCCCGTCTTTTTGCGCATCCCGCCATCATCGAGTCCGATCGTCCGTTCGAGGGTGAGGTCCTGCAGCCGGCCGTCTTCGACGACCGCGACACGAATCTCACCGGCTCCTGCATTGATCAGGATGTCCTTGCGCATGGTGTCTCAAGCAATATCAGCGGCAAAACGCTAGCACGGATATCCGCCACCCCGAAGCAGGGCGACAGTCTCCCGCAAGGGAAGTCCCACGACGTTGGAGTACGATCCGCCAATGTGCCGGACGAAGGTTTCCGAGCGGCCCTGGATGCCGTAGCCGCCAGCCTTGCCGCGTCCTTCGCCGCACTGCACATAAGATTCGATCTCCGCATCGGTCAGCCGGACGAAGGCGATCTTCGTCTCGGAGAGCCGTGTACGGAGCTTTCCGTCGGGCGAAAGCACGGCCACGCCGGTGAAAACCGTGTGGCGCCGTCCCGACAGCAGCTTGAGGTAGCCCCTGATCTCGTCGTCGGCTTCGGCTTTGTGAAGCACGCGCCGGCCACAGACGACGGTCGTGTCAGCGGCGAGGTACAATGCTGGGCCACCGGTCCAGCGTTCCGCAGCGGCACGCGCCTTCTCGCCCGCGAGCCTCACGACATAGGCACGCGGTGTCTCATTCTTGTGGATGGTTTCGTCGATGTCAGCCGGGGCGATCGCGTCGGGCACGATGCCGGCCTGGGCCAGCAGCTGCTTGCGCCGCGGGCTTTCGCTCGCCAGCACAAGCGCGACGGGCTTACTTGAAGCGATAGGTGATGCGTCCCTTGGTGAGGTCATACGGAGTCATCTCCACCATGACCTTGTCACCGGCCAGCACGCTGATGCGGTTCTTGCGCATCTTGCCGGCAGAGTGCGCGATGATCTCGTGGCCGTTCTGGAGCAGTACGCGGAAATGCGCGTTGGGCAGGCGCTCGCTGACCGTACCCTCAAATTCCAACAGGTCTTCTTTAGCCATTCGTCCTCGTGGCGTTGTAACGGACCCGGACATTGCACCGAAACGGCCCAAAATCAAGCTTTTGGCGGTTGCGGGCCCTCCCCACCACAGCGAAACCACACTTCCGTCATCGCCGGGCTTGTCCCGGCGACCCATACGCTCCGTCCAGCAGGGAGTTTATGGGTGGCCGGGACAAGCCCGGCCATGACGATCGACTTTTTGGAAAGAATTTCAATTTCAGGCCTCATT
>DASZCC010000426.1:0-14354 GCA_035943485.1 Rhizomicrobium sp.
GGCTTCCTGATTCCGCCGCTTTATGCGCCCCCTGCAACGCGGGCTGGCTATGCAACCCGCCAGAAGGAGAGCCGCGGCCGGTTCCATGAGGAGGGCGAGAGCGCGACCCGTACTTGCTACCAGCGCGATCGCGACAGGATCATCCACTCGTCCGCCTTCCGTCGGCTGAAGCACAAGACCCAGGTCTTCGTACAGCATGAGGGCGACTATTATCGCACGCGACTGACCCATTCGATCGAGGTCGCGCAGATCGCGCGCAGCTTTGCGCGCGTGCTGGCGCTGGACGAAGACCTCGCCGAAACGGTGGCGCTGGCCCACGACCTCGGTCACACGCCGTTCGGCCATGCCGGCGAGGAAGCGCTGAACAAGGCGACGCTGGCCTTTGGCGGTTTTGATCACAACGCGCATGCACTGCGGCTGGTGACGAAGCTCGAGGCGCGCTACGCGGCGTTCGACGGGTTGAATCTCACCTGGGAGACACTGGAAGGGCTCGTCAAACACAACGGGCCGCTGTTGCCGCCGTTGGCTGGTCCGATCGCGAGTTTCGATGCGCGCTGGCCGCTTGATCTCGAACATTGGCCCTCCCTGGAGGCGCAGTCCGCCGCGCTCGCAGACGACATCGCCTATGTCAACCACGACATCGACGATGGCCTGCGCGCCGAATTGTTCAGTCTCGACGACCTGGCCGGCGCGCCGCTCGCAGGGCCGGGCGTGCGGGCCGTTAGGGCGCGGTTCGGCGCGCTAGAGCTGGGCCGCTTCATCGGCGAGCTTGTCCGTATACTGATGAGCAGTCTCGTCGACGACGTCCTGACCGAGAGCCGCAAGCGTCTCGCCGGTGCGGGGATCGCAACGCCCGGTGATGTCCGGTCGCACACTGGCGCGCTGGTCGGATTTTCAGCGGAAATGGGCGATCAGGTGGTGGCGCTGAAGCGATTCCTTTTCGCCCACATGTATCGTCATCCCCGTGTCATGGTTCCCATGGGCAGGGCGCAGACCGTCGTGACGGAGCTTTTTGCCGCGTTCAGCGCCGATCCAGCTCTTTTGCCGGTTGGCTGGGCCGATTTGTGCGGTCTGCCGGGTGATTCACAGACTGGCGGCGTGGTGCGCGATTACATCGCGGGCATGACGGACAGTTACGCGCTATTGGAGTACAGGCGGATTTTCCGCAACCAAATTGAACTCTAGCGCAGGGCGCGCCATGATAGGCGCTAACCTCGGGCGCTAGGTTGCGATTCCCGGAATTCGGAGCGCTCGATGGCCAACTACGAGTACGACATGCCCAATGATGATGTGCGCGTTTTCGACGGTGGCGATGAAGACGATGTGGAGGGTTCGCGCCTTCCGCTTCTGATCGTTATCGCGCTGCTGGTTCTGGCTGCATTCGGGGGCGTCGTCTGGCTTGCCTACCAGCGTGGCGTGGCCCAGGGCCATGCCGAGGTTCCGCGGACCATTGCGGCCGAACAGGGTCCGGTGAAGGTAGCACCGGCAAATCCTGGCGGGACGCCGACGCCATATACCGGCCTCAAAATCTATCAGCAGCCGGCGCCCGATGATGCGTCCGGGGATACCGCGGCGCCTGCGTCGGCCGCAGGTCCTGCGCCCAAGCCGGCACCAGTCGCGTCGGTCCCGGCGACGACGGTTCCAACCGAACCGGTCTCAGCGCCGCCGACCCCTGCGCCCGTTGCGACGCCGCCTGCGCAACAGATGGCGGCTACAGCGCCGCCCAAGCCGATCGTGAAGACTGTGGCACCGCCGCCCGCGCCGAAGCCGTCGATCGCCGAAGCGCCTCCTGCTCCGACTCCTGCGCCGGTCGCAGCATCGTCGGGTGGTGCGATGATTCAGATTGGTTCGTACAAGTCGGAAGCGGACGCAAATGCTGCGTGGACGGCGTACAAGGCCAAGCACGGGTCCATTGTCGGCAGCGGCACTCTGGATGTGGCGAAGGCAGACCTGGGTGCGAAGGGCACTTGGTATCGCGCCAGGATCGCTGGCTTTGCGACCAAGGCTGAGGCCGCGGCGACGTGTGCCAAGCTGAAGGCTGACGGGGCTGACTGCATCGTCGCGCACTGAAGTCGACGCTCGGTCAGAAGGGGCAATCATGCGCACGCGCGCGATCTATGGCTGCGCCGGGCTGGCGCTGTCGGAGGAAGAGCGCTCGTTCTTCCGCGAAACGCAGCCCTGGGGATTCATTCTCTTCGCGCGCAACATTCAGGACCGCGCACAAGTCCGTGCACTCGTTGACTCTTTTCGTGCCGTGACCGGCGATGCATCTACGCCGGTGCTGATTGATCAGGAGGGTGGGCGTGTGGCCCGTCTGCGGCCGCCAGGCTGGAAGGCTCGTCCACCGGCAGCAAGGTTTGGCGAGGTCTATGCGGTCCACCATGAAGCCGCGCTGGAGGCCGTCTATCTCAATGCCCGCCTGATTGCGCATGACTTGGCCGAGGTCGGCGTCAATGTGGATTGTCTACCATTACTGGACGTGCCTGTGGCGGGCGCTGACAATGTGATCGGCGACCGCGCCTTTGCCTCAGATCCAGCTGCTGTCATCGACCTTGGACGCGCGCAGATGGAGGGCCTGCTCGAAGGCGGCGTGTTGCCGATTATGAAGCACATCCCGGGTCACGGTCGCGCCGGTACCGATTCGCACCATGAACTGCCGCGTGTCGCGACCGAGGCCGAGGAGTTGAGTGCGACTGATTTCGTGACCTTCCGCAGTTTGGACACCTGCCCGATGGCGATGACGGCGCACGTCGTCTATGAGGCGATCGATCCGCAAAGGCCGGCGACGACGAGCCCGAAAGTGATTCGCGATGTGATTCGCGGCGAGATGGGCTTCGATGGCCTGTTGATATCGGACGATCTGTCGATGAACGCGCTGGACGGGCCTTTGCCCGCGCGTACAAAGGCGGCATTGTTTGCAGGTTGTGATGTCGTGCTTCACTGCAACGGCAAGATGGAAGAGATGCGGGAAGTCGCTACAGAAGTGAAACCGTTGGACGGCCTCGCGGAGAAGCGCGCGGCGCATGCGTTGTCGCTTCTAACTACGCCCGAGGCGTTCGACCCGGCCGCAGCCGAAGCACGCCTCACGGAGCTTCTGGGTACCGCCGCATGAGTGAAGCTGGCGAGAGCTTCGGCGAGTTCGAGGCGCCCGTGATGGCACCCGAGGAGGCACTGGTCGTCGCCGTCGACGGCTTTGAGGGTCCACTCGATCTGCTTCTCACGCTGGCGCGCAACCAGAAGGTCGACATCGCCAAGATCTCGATCCTGAAGCTCGCGGACCAATACCTGGAGTTCATCGAGTCCGCGAAGAAGATGAACCTCGAGCTGGCGGCCGATTACCTGGTGATGGCGGCGTGGCTTGCCTACCTCAAGTCTCGTCTGATCCTGCCGCAGCCACCGGCGGCAGATGGTGAACCCTCCGCTGACGAACTCGCAACACGCCTGCGGTGGCGTCTTGAACGGCTGGAGATGATGCGCCGGTCTGCTGCCCGCCTGATGGCAGGAGATCGACTGGGGCGCGACGTCTTCGGCCGCGGGGATCCCGAGCCGATCAACGTCATCAAACTGAAGACCTACAAGGACACGCTCTACGACCTCCTGACGTCCTATGCGACGCAGCGCGTAAAGAAGCTTGGCGGCAAGACGTACCGTCCCGCGCATCCGCCGGTCCTGCAGATCGAGGAAGCGCGCGCGAGGCTCGAACGCATGCTGGGTCGCATACCGGACTGGAGCGGTCTGGCAGCGCTTTTGCCTTTCGAATGGTCGGGTGGCCTGCGCCGCCGCTCGGCGCTTGCGAGCACACTTTTGGCGTGCCTAGAACTGGCCCGGGATGGCAAGGTCGAGATCCGCCAGATGGCGGCTTTCGAGCCTGTCTTCGTCCGTGACCGGGTAGCTGTGGAGACTGCGTCATGAGCGGTGTTGCCCGACTGGTCGCCAAGATCGAAACCGAAATGGGAGTGGAAGTGGAACAGGGGGATGCAGAGGCGCCGGCTGAGGCTGTGGGCGTAAATCCCGAGCATGTGCGCATGACGGAGGCTCTCCTGTTTGCGGCCTCCGAGCCGCTCGATACCAAGGCGTTGTCAACATCCTTGCCGGAAGGCGCTGACGTTGGCGCGATCATGGCCGAGCTTCAGGAAGTGTATGAAAAGCGGGGCGTAAACCTAGTCTGCGTCGGTGGAAAATGGCAGTTCCGCACTGCGCCAGATCTCGCATTCCTGCTGCGCAAGGAGCAGCCGGAGCAGCGCCGCCTTTCGCGCGCCGCCATCGAGACACTGGCGATCATCGCCTACCACCAGCCCGTGACGCGCGCCGAGATCGAGGACATCCGGGGCGTCATGCTTTCCAAGGGCACGCTGGACGTCCTGATGGAGATCGGCTGGGTGAAGATCCGCGGCCGCAAGCGCACCCCCGGTCGCCCTGTGACCTACGGCACGTCAGACGCTTTTTTGGTCCAGTTCGGGCTTGAGAGTGTCAATCATTTGCCGGGGCTCGACGAGCTTAAGGCCGCCGGCTTCCTGGATGCCATTCCGCCTGCAGGTTTCGACGTGCCGAACCCGACCGATATGCTGGGCCCCGACGAGGACCCCTATATCGAGGGCGAGGAGATCGAGGAGTTGGCCACGGGCAGCGCCGACCCCCGGGCAGAATAGGCGTCCCACGCCGAGACACCCCCATACTGGGCCTCAAAATCCCCGCAACCGGGAATTAACGCGGGGTTGAGAGACTGCCTACGGGTAAGGCCGGGGTAAGAGCCATTTCTACCTATGATCAGACCGTACGCTCATTGGGCGCGCTCAACAGCGCCTCGACAGCGCGCGTTCTAAATCTGGCGAACATTGCGAAGGTCCGCGGCATCGACCCGGCTCATCGCGAGCGGCCGCTCTTCCGTTCACCCACGATCAACCGCTCGATCATCCTGAAGCATCGGGTACGTGCCGACGAAGCCTACTTCTTCGATCAGCCGCTGTCGGTGTCGACCAAGGTGATCGTGCCGTTCGAGCAGCGCGACCTGCGTCTCGGCGGCCAGTCGTTCTTCGTCGGGCAGCGCGGCTATCTCTCTGCGCTGGCCGACATCGGTCACTACCAGGGCGATGTGCTCGAGCGTGATCAGAAGGTGCTTGAGCTGATCGACAATCTGCCCTCGCTCGATCCCTTCCTGTTGCGAGAACATCTGCGCAACAACGATATCGACGTTGCCGACTGCTATTTCGAGATATCGCCGTCCGACAAGCAGAAGATGTACAGTTTTGTTTCGAACGACATCCGCGCGCTGATCGACCTCGCGAACACCGGCAAGGGTACGGCCAAGCGCTCTTCGACGGACAAGCTGGTTTCGGCGCTGCTATCTACCGAAGTGGATGAGAAACTCGAGCCTTTGCGTCTGACGCTACGTCTGGATCATGAAGCGTTTCGCGAGGGCGTGTTCAGCTGGCGCGGGTTTCTCTATTACAAATGGAACCTCACCAACTGTGCAGAGGATGTGAAGCGCATCGCGCGAGAGATCGCCAACGCTAATCCGCATGGCGGCCTGCCCGGCGAGAAGCTGCGCTACATCCTTGGCGCAAAACGCCGGATCATCGAGTCGATCTCACGCAACACGCGCGATGTGAATGCGGCTCTGAAAATCTACGACGATGCGTACAACAGGCTCGTGCAGCAGGGACAGCCGAACACGTTCCGCGACTTCCTGCTCGGCGCGCCGGATATGTTCCTGGAACTGGGCGAGAAGATGGGCGCCATCGCGCACATGACGAGCTTTTGGCGTTATCGTTTTCCGAAGGGCCGCCGCGTCCACGCCGATGTCGAGGAAATGCTGGCCATCCTGCGGGACTTCGAAAGCAGCTTCGGTCTCGTCCCCGCCGACTATGACGAGTTCGGCAGCGAGCAATACGCCTAGTCTTCGAGTTCGACGACAACGGCCTCGCCGTTTTCCAGCGCGATGGCGAGATCGCCTTTGCGCAGGGCAATCGCGTCGTTGCCGAACACTTCGGCGCGCCAGCCATGCAACGCGGCTACACCGGCGTCGTCTTCGACGGCGAGACGCTCGATGTCGTCCGCATTGGCGATAAGGCGGGGTGCCACGCCGGCTGCCTCGGCACGAAGCCTGAGCAGGGTTTTGAGCAAGTCCATGACAGCCTGGGACGGTTCCCGGCGTCTGCGGCCGCGGTCCTGATCTGGCGCGGCCGGCGGCGTCGCATGACGCCCCTCTTCAAGTGCCTCCATAAGGCCCTTGCCGAGGCGCGAATTCGCAAAGCCGCGCGGCACGGCGCGAACGCGTTCGAGTGCATCGGCGCTTTCAGGCGGGTGAGCGGCGATCTCCATGATCGCTTCGTCCTTGATTACGCGACCCCGCGGGATGTCGCGCGTCTGCGCCTCACGTTCGCGCCATGCGGCGAGGCTCGCGACCATTGCGAGGAAGCGTTTGTTGGTCGTCCGCGGCTTAAGGCGCTTCCAGGCATTTTCTGGCTGGAGTTCGTAGAGGCCGGGATCCTGAAGCGCGGCGATCTCCTCCTGCACCCAGGCGGAGCGGTTGGTCTTCTCGAGCTGCTTCTTGAGGTACTCGTAGATCGTGCGCAGATGCGTGACATCACCGATCGCGTAATCGAGCTGTTTCTGGCTGAGCGGCCGCCGGCTCCAGTCGGTGAAACGCGAAGACTTGTCGATCTCGACATGGGCGATCTTGCGGGACAGCGTTTCGTATGATGCCGCGTCGCCAAAGCCCGCGACCATCGCCGCGATCTGGCTGTCGAAGAGCGGCTCTGGGATCGCGTGACCCTGGTGGAAGAAGATTTCGATGTCCTGGCGAGCCGCGTGAAGGACCTTCACGATGCCCGGCTGCTTCATGAGTTCGTAGAACGGTGTGAGATCGATGCCTTCGGCTAGTGGGTCGATGATCGCCTCTGTGCCCGGAGCCGCCACCTGGATCAGGCATAGCTTCGGCCAGTAGGTCTGGTCCCGCATGAACTCGGTGTCGAGCGCTAGGTAGGGTGCCCCGGCCAGTTCTGTCACAAGGGCCTTAAGGCCGTCCGTCGTATCAACAATTCGCATGGGACGGTGATAGCGGATTCGGACGGGCCTTGCGCGCGGCTATTTGGCCCCCAGGCCCACCGTCCGGCCGGGGATTCCGGCGGCATCGAAATAACGGGCCCCGCCCGCCTCCTGGTACTGGAGGATGGTCCGCTGTCCATTCGGAGCTGGGTCTGAGGCAAGCAATTTCCGCTGGAAGGGGACGGCCTTGGAGCCGGTAAATGCCTCTTGGGCAACACGGCCGGTCAGGGTGCCGGGGCCTTTCAGGTTCGCCCCGATCAAATGGGCCAGCGTTGGAGCGATGTCGGCATTGCTGACAGGCGTTGGGTCGGCATAGCCCTTTTTGAAGTCAGGACCGATCGCCGCCATGAAGTTGCGGGTGTCAGCGCGGCTGAACGAGCCGTGCATGCCTTGACCCGTGTGCAACGGGGTGTCCGCGATTTCCGCTGTGCAGAGCAAGGGGCCGAGCGTGCAACCCTTCACGACGAATGACCGGAAGCCAACGACGATCGAGGGCTGCGGCATAGTTGAGGAGCCGATCAGATTGATCGCACTCATCGGCAGGGCGCCAGCGAACTCGCGCTCATGACCCTTGAGCAGAGCGTCATTCACAAAGAGCGCACCAACATAGGGCGCATCACGCAGTTTGGAGAAGATGGTGACGGCGGTCTTCGTGGGATCGGCGCCGCGAGCGTAGATGAAGTCTGTCCCGCCATTCGCGGCAACAACCGCTTCAGGTGAAGCCGGGTCGTGTCCAATGAATGCATCGCCAGCCACAGGATGCTCGCCGTTGTCGCGATCCATCGGTGCGCTCGCGCGGTCGGCATCGTAGACCGTTAGGCCGCCGAGCCAGTCGGCAATATCGAATGCGAGAAAGCCCTGCGCCAGAGAGGATGGCGTCGCAGCGCCGTCGGCTGTGGGGATGCCGCGCATGATTGTCGAGAAGCCATGATCGGCTGTGACAAAGATGTCCGTATTGCCGTCCAGGCCCGCTGCTTTCAGCGCGTCCATGATCGCGTGCAAGTCGAAATCGGCATGCGTGATCGCGGTGCGGGCGGTGGCACTGTTAATGCCGGGTATCAGGTGACCTTCGCTGTCGATCGCGTTGTGCTGCGTCGCATCCGGATCGCGGGACCAGAATACGAGAACGAACGGCTTGCCGGTATCGCGCAGGTCGGGGATGAGCGCCTGTGTCGTGCCGCTGGTCAGCCAGCCTTGCTGCGTGAGATTGGGTGTAGACGTGAGCGCCGGCTGGGGCTCGCCCGTCGCCGCGAAAAACTCGCCGTTCAGTCCGCCGCTCAGCATGGTGCTTCTGGTGGGAGTGCCATCGGCGTTTGTCGGGCGGTTGGTGCCGTCGTCGACGAGGATTCCAAGCTGGTCCGTGACCTTCGCGCCCTTGGCGTCGAGCGAGGGCAGACTCTGAATTGCAGCTGGTCCGCGCTTTCCGACCACAGCGGTGAGATAGCCCGCTTCGCGCGCCGCCATCGTCAGGGTTGTCTGGCCCATGTATCCGTCGCCGAAATGGGCCTTCACGTCGCGCAACACGCAGTCGTCTTCAAGGAATGTAAGGATCACATTCTGTTTGCACGGTACCGGCGCATCGAACAGCAGTGTGTTGCCGTAATCGCCGGTATCGCCGAGGTAATGACCGGTCGCGATCGCCGAGGCGTTCGCCGTGGTCACCGTGGGATAGATCGAATGGCTGTTGGTGAAGTCGACGCCTTCTTTCTTGATCCGATACATCGTGGGCGCGACGTCCGGCGTCACACTGTCGTAGCGCAGGCCGTCCGCGATGAAGATCACGATGTTGCGGGGCTGGGCGAGGGCAGGGAGCGAGACGAGAGTGGCGGCAACCGCGGAAATGGCCAGTCGGCGAAATGTCATAAGGCAGGAATCCCTTTTGCTGCGGCAGCTTAGCCATCGAATTACGACAGTTGCACTATGCCTGGGCCAGCCCTTGACCAAGGGCCGGATACCCGTCACACAGCCCTCGTTTTGAAGGACTTTTTGCCCATGCACGCCTATCGCACCCACACTTGCGGCCAGCTTCGCAAGGAGAACGTCGGACAGGTTGTCCGGCTTTCGGGCTGGGTCAATCGCCGGCGGGACCATGGCGGGCTGCTGTTCATCGACCTGCGCGATCATTATGGCATCACGCAGTGCGTGATCGAGCCGAATGAGAATGCGCACGGCATCGTTGACCAGGCGCGGTCCGAATGGGTGCTCACGATCACTGGCCGGGTGGTCGCACGTTCGCCGGAGACGGTGAATAAGGACCTGCCGACCGGCGAGATCGAAATCCGCATCGAGGACGCCGAGATTCAGTCGGCGTCGCAGGAGCTTCCGATGCCGGTGTTCGGCGATCTGGAATATCCGGAGGAGACGCGCCTCAAATACCGCTTCCTGGACCTGCGTCGCGATCGCGTGCACGCCAACATCATGCTGCGTTCGAACATCATCCGCGCGATGCGCAACCGGATGCACGACCAAGGCTTCACGGAATTCCAGACGCCGATCCTGACTGCAAGCTCGCCGGAAGGTGCGCGCGACTTCCTGGTGCCGTCGCGACGCTATCCGGGAAACTTCTATGCGCTCCCACAGGCGCCACAGCAGTTCAAGCAGCTCATCATGGTGGCGGGCTTCGATCGATATTTCCAGATTGCACCGTGCTTCCGCGATGAAGACGGCCGTGCCGACCGTTCGCCGGGTGAATTCTATCAGCTCGACATGGAGATGAGTTTCGTCACGCAGAAAGACGTGTTCGATGCAATCGAACCCGTGCTGCTGGGGACGTTTCAGGAGTTCGCGAAGGATCGCGTGGTCTATCCCGAATTCCCGCAGATCACATATGACGATGCAGCGCTGAAGTATGGCACCGACAAGCCGGACCTGCGCAACCCGATCGTGATCGCCGATGTGTCGGACGTGTTTGCGCGCGACGACGTGGCATTCAAGGCGTTCAAGGGCAAGACCGTGCGTGCCATTCCGGCGCCTGGTGCTGCGACCCAGCCACGATCATTCTTCGACAAGATGAACGACTGGGCACGGGGCGAGGGCGCGGCTGGTCTCGGCTACATCATCTTCGAGGACGAAGGTGGCAAGCTGATTGGAAAAGGGCCGATTGCAAAGTTCGTCCCCGATGCGGCGCAGGCGGAACTAGTGGCGAAATCGGGCGTGAGTGCCGGCGACGCCTTGTTCTTCGCGGCCGACAAGAAGGATCGGGCGTCCACGCTCTCCGGCCTGGCGCGCACCCGCATAGGCCGCGAGCTGAACCTGATTGACGAGAAGGCCTTCAAGTTTTGCTGGATCGTCGACTTCCCAATGTACGAGTGGAATGAAGACGAGAAGCGCATCGACTTCTCGCACAATCCGTTCTCTCTGCCGCAATTCGACCGCGACAAGTTCATGGGTCTTAACGCGAGCGATCGTGACGCGATCCTGGGCATCAAGGTCTTCCAGTACGATGTGGTCTGCAATGGCTATGAGATGCTGTCGGGCGCAGTGCGCAACCGCGATCCCGAAGTCATGATCAAGGCATTCGAGATCGCCGGTCACGGGCGCGACTACACGGAGGCGAAGTTCGGTGGAATGCTGAATGCGTTCCGTCACGGCGCGCCGCCGCATGGTGGCTGTGCGGTCGGTTTGGAACGAGTTGTGATGCTGCTGGCAGGCGAGGAGAACATCCGCGAAGTGACGATGTTCCCGATGAACCAGCAGGGCCAGGACCTGCTTATGAGCGCGCCGTCCGAAGTGTTGCCCAAGCAGCTCAAGGAGCTCCACCTGCGGGTGGTTTTGCCTGAGAAAGCCTGATCAATAATATTTCACTTGTGGAACTTTCGGCTCAGGCGTCCGCTTCCTTAAGGAAGGAGACGCGCGATGATGGAAGTTCTCTCAGGCTACCCGAAAGACATGTTCGCAGCGATCTGGCATGAAGCTGGAGCGCCCGAAGGCCCGCACGATGTGCGGATGCTGGCGAAATACACCCGTGGCGCTACGCCAATAACGCACACCGAGCTCATGGAGCATTCCATGCTTGGGATGGGCCAATGGAAGGATTTCGGCCGCATAGCGATCATCACGGATGAGCGCTGGATGCGGCAGGCGGTGCAGTTCTTCGCGCCGTTCTTTCACGGGCCGGTGCGGGTGTTTTCAAACGCCAAGGCCAACGAAGCGCGAGTCTGGGTCGAGAGTCACGACCACCACTAGCCGCCGAGCGTCAGGATCGGCTGTGCGTTTGGCGAGGGCTCCTTCTGCAGGCCCCATATCTGGTTGACGAGCGCCAGCACCGTCAGCGTGTCGTGATCCGGATATTCTATTGAGCACGCGCTGGCGCCGACCGAAGCATTCGATCGCGTCTGCGCAGCGCTGTTGCAGAAAGCCGGTATCCAGTTCGAATGTCCGCGATCGTCGGACAGCACGATCGCGGCGTCAGGTGCAGGCGAGCCGCGACGCAGGTCGAACAACGCTTCCTCATAGATGGAATTGTGGTCGGGATCGTTTGGTTGGCGCCCAAGGATGTGCACAACGTAAGGCGCGGTGGCCGATGACGGCGCAGTCTCTCCGCGCGATGTCCGCACGACGGCGCCAAGAAAGCTGATGATGTCCTCAAACGAACGCAGACCGATTCTGATCTTGAGGTCGTCGAGCGGCACGGGAACGCCTTTGGTCTCGTCGCTCGCCACTATGCGGGCATAGTCGCGGTCATAGTCGGCGGTTCGCGTGTTGAAGGCGAGGTCGCTTTCACCGGCGTCCTTTGCAGGCGGACAGTGCCATTTGTCGTCCGGCGGAATTCCGCGGGCTGCGAACACCATGCATCGCAGGACGGCGCTGCGGAAATTCGGATGAACGCGTATTTGCGCAGTGGCCGCCGGGTCAAGCGCAAGGACGATCTCATCGGACTGCTTGTGCAGCTTTCCGTCCTTGCCAACCTTCACGCCCTGCTTGATGAGCTCGGCAGTGTAGTTTCCGTCGTTGAGCGCGGTCTGCGACACAGGCACTTCCATATCGGTGAGCGTTGAGCGCTTCTCCGGATGCAGGCCGATCGCCAGGAGGTCACGCAGCACAATCTGGAAACAGAGTTCTGGGTGATAGCTGCCGGCGGTGTCTTCGGCGGCCGGATCGTTCGTGTAGACCGCGTAGTCGACGCCGCCACGCCGATCAGTGGGGACACGGTTCGGATCCAGACAGTCCGCTCCAGTCCAATTGCCCGCCAGGTGTTCGGAAGCGATCAGGGAGGCATCGGTGCCGCAATAGCGCTGACTGTGGCGCATGTCGCCGCAGTATTGGGCGAGCACGTCGCGGATGATCGGCAACTCCGCCTTGGGCATCGCAATGGAAGGGATCAACAGCAGTCCCAGCAATTCGGGCGGCACGCCCTGCGCCCACAACGCGTTCGCTGCCGACGCCGCGACCGGCTGCATCGCACCGTCCTGGTACTTCTTGTCGTCGAGATTTTCGAGCGTGAATGTGTTCTCGCTGGTCCCCGCGCCGCTGGCGCCTCCGGATCCGTGCGTGAAGTTCGGGAACGGAAAGCTCAGCGATAGCCCGCCGCTGACCGTCGCCTGGGCGCTGTTGGTGCCTAGCCGGGTGAAATAGCGTGGCCGCTGATCCGCGGCGCGCAGGATGTTGAGGAGGATGATCTCGTTGGTCGATTGAGCGACCGCCTGGTTGTAGTTTACCGCGCGTGTCGGAATGTCCGGCGAGAACTGGCAGGCACTCAACCCCACCAGCGCAAAGGCAGACAACAGTATGTGTGTGAACCGCATGGACGCGACCAGCCCGGAACTACGCAGAGTGTGTGGCGAGTCGCGATGGCGCCGTGTGGGCGCTGCTAACCGGTCTTGTGGATAACCGGCGCTAGTTCAGCTTCGCCGACAGGTCCTTGATGCTGCCTTCTATCAAGCCGGCTGTGCGCGCCTCGTTGAGGCGGGCGGCAATCAGCTTCTCGGCAGCCGCCGTGGCGGCGTCTGCGGCGAGAGTGCGGATCTCTGCCATGGCGGCGGCTTCGGCTTGTCCGATCTTGTCCTGGGCCAGCTTGGCGCGGCGTTCGATCTGCAGCCTCAGCGCCGCACGGCTTTCGGTTGCGAAGCGCTCAGCCTCGGCGCGCGCCTCGACGACAATCGCCTGGGCTTCCTGCTCGGCGCGTGCGGAGCGGGCTTGATAGTCAGCGTAGACGCGTTCGGCTTCCTCACGCAGGCGCTTCGCCTCGTCGAGTTCGGCCTTGATGGCAGCCGCGCGGGCATCGAGCATTGTGCCGATCATCTTCGGCGCGCCGAAATAGAGCAGCAGGGCGATAACAATCACAAAGCCGAGGGCGACCCAGAATTCAGGTTCGCGGAGCAGTTCCATGTTCAGCCTCCGGTCGCTGTGCGCACAGCTGCTGCCGCTTCGTCGGCCGTGACGGTCTCGCCTGTGAGTCGGGCCACGATCGCGACGGCTGCGTCGCGCGCAGCGTTGGCGACATGGGTGCGTGCTTCGCCGCGGGAAGCCGCAATACGGTTCTCCGCCTTGGCGATCTCCGCTGCCGCCAGCGCGTCGGCATCGTGACGGGCCTTCTCGATTTCGCTGTTGATCACCTTGCGGCTTTCCTCGGCGAGCGTGTTGGCGCGGGCACGGGCGCCGGCAAGAGCCGTCTGATACGCAACCTGAGCCGCCTCCGCTTCGCTACGTCCCTTTTGGGCCGCGGCAATGTCGGCATTGATCTGGTTGCGGCGCGTTGTGATGACCGCGTTAATGCGCGGACTAGCGACGCGCCATAGCACGACAAACAGGAAACCGAACGTGATCACGAGCCAGAAGATCTGGCTCGGGAACGTCGTGGTGTCGAACGGCGGGAAGCCGCCCTCGTGCTTGTGAGGGACTGCCGTCGTTGCTGTCGTGCCTTCGGCCATCGGTTCTTACGTGAAGAGGATGATGAGCGCGATCACGAGACCGAACAGACCCGTCGCTTCGCACAGCGCGAAGCCGCAATACGGCTCTCGGCCTTGGCAATTTCCGCTGCCGCCATGGCGTCGGCATCGTGACGGGCTTTCTCGATTTCGCTGTTGATCACCTTGCGGCTTTCCTCAGCGAGGGTGTTGGCGCGGGCGCGGGCGCCGGCGAGAGCCGTCTGGTACGCAACCTGAGCGGCCTCCGCTTCGCTGCGACCCTTCTGGGCGGCGGCGATGTCGGCATTGATCTGGTTGCGGCGCGTGGTGATGACCGCGTTGATGCGCGGACCCGCGACGCGCCACAGCACGACGAACAGGAAACCGAACGTGATCACGAGCCAGAAGATCTGGCTCGGGAACGTCGTGGTGTCGAACGGCGGGAAGCCGCCCTCGTGCTTG
>DASZCC010000427.1:0-72009 GCA_035943485.1 Rhizomicrobium sp.
ATGCCGCCGACGCGATCCATCTCCAGCCGCATGGACATATCGTTCTGCGCCTGGCTCGCCCCGCTGAAGGCGATCAGTGCAGCAAAAGCCAATGCAATCCCGCGACTGGGCATACCACCGTGCTCTGTTCGACATCCCGCCTGGCCGCACATCCATGGACGGGCGTCCCCCCGCCTCAACCTAGGTAAGGAATAGGGCAAATTTGGGACGGGGGATTTTCCAACTGTCATCCCCGGCGAACATCGCGGAGCGATGTGAGGGAAGGGGATCCACGACTTGGACCTGACCCAGTCGTGGATCCCCTTCCCTCGCTGTCGCTCGCCGGGGATGACAGTTTAGCTTACTCGAACCGTCCGCCGCGTCCCGCGCCCGATGCGAACCTTGCGGCGCCTGAGCGCGACTCGCCGGTCTGCAGGGTCGTCAGGCCGTGCTTGAACTCGTTCATCATCGCGTGGTGGTAGTCGTGGTCCCATTGTTCGAGCACCGACATGCGATCGCTCTTCAGGCAATGCTGCGGGAAGTGCGCGATATCGGCCGCCAGCTGCTCGGCGACGGCGCGACTCTGGCCGTCGGGCACCACGCGGTTGGCGAGACCGAACGCAAAGGCCTCTTCCGCGCCGACAGGCCGGCCCGTGAGTATCATGTCCATCGCGCGCGATTGTCCGATCAGGCGCGGCAGGCGCACGGTGCCGCCATCGATCAGCGGCACGCCCCAGCGGCGGCAGAACACGCCAAACACCGCGCTCTCTTCCGCGACACGGAGATCGCACCACAACGCCATCTCCAGTCCGCCGGCGACGGCATGACCGGACACTGCGGCGATGACCGGCTTGGACAGCTGCATGCGCGTTGGACCCATCGGCGCGTCGCGGGTCAGTGGATCGTAGTTGAGTGCGGGTATCGACAGGCGGTTGCCGCGTCCCTCGCTCATGCCTTTTAAATCGGCACCGGCGCAGAACGTCCCGCCGGCGCCCCACAGGACGGCGGCCATGGCGTTCTTGTCGGCGTCGAAGTCGAGAAATGCCTTCACCAGCGCATCGCCGGTCGGACGGTCGACTGCGTTGCGCGCATTTGGCCGGTCAAGAATGACAGTTGTCACCGCGCCGTGCTTCTCGACGCGGACGTGCTCTGCGCCCATCGGTTCCCCCCAATTTTTCGCAAGCTTGTCACGATGATGGCGGCCCGGCCACCGTGACGTTGCGGGAGCTTGGAATCTTGGGAAAACGGGACTAAACCCCGGCCAGCCAATCTCGTTCAGAAGGCGCTCTCCGTGAACCCCAGTCTCGATTCATTCAAAGCCCGTCGCACCCTTACGGCGGGCGGCAAGACCTATGCCTATTTCAGCCTCGTGGCCGCCGAGAAGAACGGCCTCAAGGGCATTTCGAAACTTCCCTATTCGCTGCGCGTGCTGCTCGAAAATCTGCTGCGCTATGAAGACGGCAAGACGGTCACGGCCGATGACATCAAGGCGGTCGCCGCCTGGCTGACATCGAAGAAATCGGATCGCGAGATCGCCTTCCGCCCCGCCCGCGTGCTGATGCAGGATCTGACCGGCGTGCCCGCCGTCGTCGACCTCGCCGCGATGCGCGATGCGATGAAGAACCTGGGCGGCAATCCGGAGAAGATCAATCCGCTGGCCGAAGTCGATCTCGTCATCGACCACTCCGTGATGGTCGACAATTTCGGCGCGCGCGACTCGTTCAAGAAGAACGTCGTCGTCGAATACGAACGCAACATGGAACGGTATCAGTTCTTGCGCTGGGGCCAACAGGCGTTCGCGAATTTCCGCGTCGTGCCGCCGGGCACCGGCATCTGCCATCAGGTGAACCTCGAATATCTCGCGCAGACCGTGTGGACGCGCAAATCCAAGGAAGGCAGCAAGACCGTCGAATACGCCTTCCCCGACACGCTAGTCGGCACCGACAGCCACACGACGATGGTCAACGGCCTGTCGGTTCTCGGCTGGGGCGTCGGTGGTATCGAGGCGGAAGCCGCGATGCTCGGCCAGCCGATCTCCATGCTGATCCCCGAAGTGATCGGCTTCCGCGTCACCGGCAAGCTGCGCGAAGGCGTGACCGCGACCGACCTCGTGCTCACCGTCACACAGATGCTGCGCAAGAAGGGCGTGGTCGGAAAGTTCGTCGAGTATTTCGGACCCGGCCTCGACGACATGGCGCTGGAAGACCGCGCCACGATCGCCAACATGGCGCCGGAATATGGCGCGACCTGCGGCTTCTTCCCGATCGATGCGGAGACCGTGCGCTATCTCAAGCAGACCGGCCGCAAGCCGGCGCGCGTCGCCCTGGTGGAGAAGTATGCCAAGGCGCAGGGCCTCTATCGCACCGCGAAGAGCGCGGAGCCTGAGTTCACCGATGTGCTGCATCTTGATCTTGGCACGGTCGAGCCGAGTCTGGCCGGCCCGGCGCGTCCGCAGGATCGCGTGCCGCTGGCCGATGCCGCGCACGAGTTCGCCGCCGCACTGCTCAACACCTACAAGAAGGAAAACGAGACCGGCACGCGCGGCAAGATCGCCGGCACCGAGCATTCGATCGGCCATGGCGATGTCGTCATCGCGGCGATCACGTCGTGCACCAACACGTCGAACCCGTCGGTGATGATCGGCGCCGGCCTGGTCGCCAAGAAGGCGGTCGAGCGCGGGCTGAAGGTGCGACCGTGGGTGAAGACCTCGCTCGCACCGGGCAGCAAGGTGGTGACCGACTACCTGCTGAAGGCCGGACTCAACAAATATCTCGACAAGCTCGGCTTCGATCTCGTCGGCTATGGCTGCACGACCTGCATCGGCAATTCCGGTCCGCTGCCGGAGAATGTCTCGGACGCGATCAACACCAACGATCTGGTCACGGCGGCGGTGATTTCCGGCAATCGCAACTTCGAAGGCCGCGTGCATCCGCAGGTGCGCGCCAACTATCTCGCCTCGCCGATGCTGGTGGTGGCCTATGCGCTGGCCGGATCGGTCAACGTCAACCTGACGAAGGAACCGGTCGGCTACGACAAGAAGAACGAGCCGGTTTATCTGAAAGACATCTGGCCGACCTCGAAGGAGATCGCGGCCGCGATGCGCAAGGGCATCAAGACCTCCAGCTTCAAGGCGCGCTATGGCGACGTGTTCAACGGCGACGCCAACTGGCGCAAGGTGAAAGTCACCAAGGGCCAGACCTATGACTGGCCGATCACGTCGACCTATGTGAAGAACCCGCCGTTCTTCGAAGGCATGACGATCGAGCCCAAGCCGGTGCAGGACGTCGAGAAGGCGCGCATCCTGGCGTTGTTTGGTGACTCGATCACCACCGATCACATCTCGCCCGCCGGCAACATCAAGGCGACGTCGCCGGCCGGCCTCTATCTCGAGGAACGCCAGGTCCGTCAGCAGGATTTCAACTCCTATGGCGCGCGCCGCGGCAATTTCGAGCTGATGGAGCGCGGCACCTTCGCCAACATCCGCATCCGCAACGAGATGATGGGCGGCAAGGAAGGCGGCAACACGCTTTACTATTCGGACGGCTCGCCGTCGGGTGAGGCGATGTCGATCTTCGATGCCGCCGCGCGCTACAAGAAAGATGGCATCGACACCGTCGTGGTGGCCGGCAAGGAATACGGCACCGGCTCGTCGCGCGACTGGGCGGCGAAGGGGCCGAACCTGCTGGGCGTGCGCGCGGTGATCGCCGAGAGCTTCGAGCGCATCCATCGCTCGAACCTGATCGGCATGGGCATCGCGCCGTTCGCGTTCGCGGATGGCAAGACGCGCCGCGATTTCGCGCTGACGGGCCGCGAGGCGATCGACATCATCGGCCTCTCCGGCGATATCAAACCGCAGATGAAGATGACGGCGAAGATCACCTACCCGGACGGCAAGACGGCCGACCTGCCGCTGTTCCTGATGATCCTGACGGCGGACGAGGTGTCGTACTACAAGAACGGCGGAATATTGCCGTATGTGCTGCGGAATTTGCTGGCGGCGTAGCCACATCTAACCTCTCCCGTTTACGGGAGAGGTCGATTTGCACTTGCAAATCGGGTGAGGGGAACAGTGCCTCCGGCCTTTGCCCTCACCCGAACGCTGCTGCGCATCGTTCGACCTCTCCCGCTATCGCGGGCGAGGTTGGAGAGCACTCACCGCGACCCCTTCACATACCCGTCCAACCCCATCGCCAGGTGATCGAACAGCAGGCGCATGCGGTGGGTGCCGCGCAGGTCCTTGTGCATGCAGAGCCACATCTCGAGGTCGTAGATGAACTTCGTCGGCAGGATGTGGACGAGATCGGGATCGCGCCTGGCGATGCCAAGCTGGCAGACACCGAGGCCATAACCTGCGCGCAGCGCCGCGATCTGGGCGAGGTCGTTGTCGCTCCTGAGACCGAACATGTCGCGCGTCAGTTTCATACCGCGGTCACGCAGGCTGCGCACCATCGCCGTCTCGCGGTCAAACCCGATCAGCGTGTGCTGCGGCGCATCGTCGATCGACTGCGGCGTGCCGTGGCGGGCGAGATAGCGGCGATGCGCGAACAGCCCCAGACGCACGGTACCAATCTTCTTCGCCACCAGCGATTCCTGCTTCGGCCGAACCATGCGCACGGCGATGTCGGCCTCGCGCTTGAGCAGGTCCTCGGCGACATCGGTCAGCACCAGCTCAATTGCGATGCCGGGATATTTCTCGTGAAAGCTGGTGAGAATCGCGGGCAGCACCTCGGCGCCGACGATGCGGCTGGCTGTAAGGCGCACGGTCCCGCGTTCGTCGAGTGCGCCGGCCGAAGAGGCTCGCACAAGCGCGTCAGCCGCGCTCGCCATTGCCTGCGCGTGCGGCAGCAGCTCGCGCGCCGCCTGCGCCGGGATCAATCCGGTCTGCGAACGGGTGAACAGTTTCTGGCCGAGCGCGTCCTCAAGTTCATCGATATGGCGGCCGAGCGTGGGCTGGGTGAGCGCGAGCCTGCGCGCAGCGGCCGACAGGCTCCCTTCGGTCATCACCGCAAGGAAGGAGCGATAGGCTTCCCATCTGGGTTCGTCGCGCGCCATACATGGATGTATAGCACAGAGGCTAGCTGCCCGTACTTGTGTAGCGGCGGACGCCGCGGCTCCACGCCAGCACCGCTACACCCATGAACAGGAAGCCGGCCAGCGGCGTCAGCGCACCGGCCCAGGCAGGGATGACATCGGCGCGCCCAAGCACCGTCGCGACCGGGAAGTACACGACACATCCCAGCGGCACGACATAGATCAGGAATTTGCGGAACCAGTTTGCATAGATGTCGAGCGGATATTGCGCCGCCTCGATGCCGCCATAGGTGATGGTGTTGACCAGCTCCAGACTCTCGACCGTCCAGAACGACAGGGTCGCCTGCAGCAGCAGGATCGCGAAGAACAGCGCGAAGCCGCCCGTCATCGCCCAAAGGATCAGCAGCGCCTTGCCGGCGTTCCAGTCGATCTTGAGCAGCGCGATCGCGATCACGAGTGCGACGAGACCTTGAAGCACGCGCCCCAGCGAAGTGAATCCAAATTCGAACCCCATCAGCTGCAGCGTGGCCGGGCGCGGGCGCAACAGCACGCGGTCGAAGTCGCCGGTTTTGACGAATTGCGGACCGAACAGGTCGAAGCCGCGGCACGTGGTGTCGGCCACGGCGAAGGCGACGCTCACCACGCCGTAGAACAGCGCGATCTCCGGAAAGCTCCAGCCCTTGATGTGCCCGAAGCGGATGAACAGCGCATAGAGTCCGCCAAACTCGGTGATGGTGATCAGGAACTGCGTCACCAGCCGCAACGAGAACGCCGTCGGATAAAGCATCTGCGCGCGAAGGCAGTTCGCGACATAGCGGAGATAGAGGCGAAATCCGTTCATACTCAACTCCCCTGAATATCCACGCGCGCCATCACGCGGTCCATCCACCAGCGGCCGATGAGGATGAACAACACGATCCATAGTGTTTGTGCGATCAGCCCCTCGAACGCCCCCCAGCCTGTGAGATTGCCGAAGTAAATGCGGTACGGAATGTCGACGAGTCCCGCGAAGGGCTGCCAGAACAGGAGAGGCTGCATCCAGCGCGGCATCAGAACCAGCGGCACGATCATCCCGGACAGCGGCGTGACGAACACCGGCGCAAGGTTGGCCGCGCGCCGCGTCTTCAGCGCAACGACCGCGATGTTCATGATCACGGTGAAGGCCGACGACAGCAGGACTGTGAGTGTGATCGACAGCGCAAAGAGCACGCCCGCCATCAGCGTCGGCGGCATGCGCCAGCTCCAGTCCGTGAGGCCCAGCAGCGGAAGGATGATTGCGGCGAGCAGGAACATCGGCAGCACGCGCAGGCTGGTGCCCGCAGCGCGCGTCGCCGCCGCGCGCGCGAACCACAGGGCGTGGGTGTCGACCGGGCGCAGGCGTTCATACGCGACATTGCCGGTCTCAACCGCGGCGGAGATGTCCGCGTCCGCCTGCCAGGGCAACAGCGCGAGGAAGGCCTGGCCCAGCCAGGTGTAGGTGATTGCCTGCGCCAGACTGATCGGCTGATGCGTGGCGCCGGAATAGAACGCCATGAACACCATGACCTTGATCACGCCCCACCAGCATTGCGTGGCGAAGCCCGCGAGGGCGGCGGCGCGGTATTGCAGCATCAGCCCGAAGCGGGCGCGCAGGATCGCGATATAGGGCAGGGCGAGCGTGTTCATGCGTCCACCGCGCCGTGCAGCGCATAGAATCGCGCGATCACTTCCTCGATCTTCGGATCCTCCACACGGATATCGGCCACCTCATGCGCGGCCGCGACGCGCGCGATGAGCGTGTGGGCCGCAATCTTCGACGGGTCGAAGGCGTACTCCACCGTGCGGCCGTCGCGCGATTTCACCGCGGCGCCTTCGATGGTTGCTCCCGCATCGTCGCCGGCGAAGTCCACGATCAGCCGCCGCTCGCCCAGGACGTCGGCGCGCATCGATTCGAAACTGGAATCGCGCAGCACCTTGCCGTTGCCGATGATGATGACGCGCCGGGCCAGCGCCTCGATGTCGTGCATGTCGTGCGTAGTCAGCAGCACGGTCACGCCGCGCTCGCGGTTCAGCGTCTTCACGAAATCGCGCAGCGCCAGCTTGGACACCGCATCAAGCCCGATCGTCGGCTCGTCCAGGAACAGGATCGACGGCGAATGGATCAGCGCGGCCGCGATCTCGCAGCGCATTCGCTGGCCGAGCGAAAGCTGCCGCAGAGGTGTGTCGAGGAACGGACCGAGCTTCAGCATGTCGACCAGCGTGTCGCGCGTTGTCGCGTACTGCGCCTGCTCCACGCAATAGATGTCGCGCAGTAGGTCGAAGCTTTCGATGACCGGCAGGTCCCACCACAGCTGCGTGCGCTGCCCGAACACCACGCCGATGCGGGCGACATGGGCGATGCGGTCGGTCCAGGGCACCAGACCGCCCACAACGCAGTGCCCCGAACTGGGTCTGAGGATGCCTGACAAAATTTTGATCGTGGTTGATTTGCCGGCGCCATTGGGCCCGATGAAGCCCAGCAGCTCGCCGGGTTCGAGCGAAAAGCTGATGCGATCGAGCGCGACAACCTCGCGCGACCGGCGGTGAAAGAGGCCGCGGAACGCACCGGCAACCCCCGGATCGCGCACGGCGACGTGATAGGATTTGCTGAGATTCTCTACGTTTATCTGCGCCATTGTTTCCGCCCGCCCCATGCGCATTTGCGGCGGACGGGATTTCCCGCCACCGTTTCGCCTGTCAAATTGGGCGCGGAAGCTATGGGAAGGCCTGCGGCGTGGTCAATGGCGCAATCGTGAACGCGTCAAATTCGCGAAGACTGGTGCCTATTGGCATCAAGCCGAAGTGACTGGTTACAGGAAGGCGCGCCCCTTATTCTCATGCCCATGAACATTGCCGGCCGTATCTTTTTTCCTGCCCTTGCGGCGCTGAGCCTGCTGTCCTCCGCCGCTGTGGCAGGCCCGCCGCGTCCGGTGGTGGTGGAACTGTTCACGAGCCAGGGCTGCGCGGATTGCCCTCCGGCGGACATCTTCCTGGGCAAGCTTGCACAGCGGCCGGGCATTCTCGCGATCACCCTGCCGGTCACTTACTGGGACATGCTGGGCTGGAAGGACACGCTCGCGCGCGACGACAATACGCGCCGCCAGAAAGCCTACGCGCAGGCGATGGGCCGCGGCGGCGTTTACACGCCGCAGATGATCGTCGATGGCGTAAGCGATGTGGTCGGTAGCCGGATCGCCAGCGTCGAGGCGGCAATCGCGGCGCGCGAAGACGCGATCGAGGCGTTCTTCCCCGCGACCGTAGCCGTTGCGTCGCGCGAGGCAGCGCCGCCGCCCGCGGCGATGGCTGCAGCGCCCACAGGCAAGCCGCAGCCCCTCGATCCCGTCGTTCCCATTGTGGTGCGTGAAACGCCTGACGAGATGCACATCACGATCGGTGCGGTCGACGGCGCGCACAATGCAAATGCGACGGTGTGGATGTTCCACCTCCAGTCGCAGGTCACGGTTGCCATTCCGCGCGGCGAAAATGCTGGGCACACGCTCACCTACCGCAATGTTGCCGGTGATGTGAAAGCGGTCGGCGTGTGGAAGGGCAAGACGCTGACGCTGACGCTGCCGAAGTCGGCGATGGCCGGATTGCCGCATGACGGCGTGGCGATTGTCGTGCAGCAGGGCGGCTACGGCCACATCATCGGCGCCGCCTATCTCGCGCGCCCGGATTTCTACGCACAGCGTTAGTCCAGAAAGCGGAAGCAGATTCGCGCGCCAGATAGTATTCTTGGCGTCCAATGGCGCTGTTCTTCGATTCGGCCTGGTTCGATGCGCGTCTGTCCGCTCTCGGCATGAAGCGCGACGACGTCGCGGCCGTGCTCGGGCTGACGAAGGAGCAGGTCGCAGAACTTTGGAAAGACCAGCGCGAGCTGAAGGCAGACGATGTCCGCCTGCTGGCCTCGCTCATCGGCGCACCGGTCGCAGAGGTGGCCGATCGCGCCGGTGTTTCCACGCCGGTCCCGAAAGATGCGCCGGATGCAATCGAGGCGCGGCTCGACCGGATTGAGGCGCAGCTTGGCGCCATGCACAAATTGCTGCTGGAGTTGAAGGAGAGGCGATGATGTATCTTCCTGCCTGTCTGCTCATGGCCGCCGCGTTGGCCGCCTGGTTCGTCGCGGCTTCAGCCCGGCCAATCGTGCGCGTGCAGCTGCGTTTCGCGACGGTCTTCTTTGCAGCCCTTGGCGGTGCCGCGCTGCTGGCCGGATCTATCGTTGCCGGCGGCGTCGCGTTGATCGCCTTTCCGGTCGCACTCGCGGTGCTTGCCTTCGCCATGCGGGCCGCATTCGAAGGGCCTGCATCGCAAGGTCTTGTTGCGACTGTGCTCGGGGTCGTCAGCGCGCTCGCCATCTTTGCAGCGGCGACGGGGTGGCTCACGCCCTCGCTCGCGCCAGCCGCCGGTGCCGCTGTGGGCATGGTCATCATCAGCATCCGGGAGCAGGCGCGCATGACCGCGATTCAAGGCGCGTTGGGAAGCCTCTGCTTCATCGCAGCGCTGTGTGCATTCACAACTGCAGGCGCGAGCACGGCTTGTCTCGCGTTTGCTACGGCTGGATTGCTGGGCGTTACGCTGGCGCTTGGCCGCGTGTCAGATGCGGCCGTCGATCACGGCGCCGCGATGCCGCGCCGCTCCGTTGTTCGCATAGGCAAGCCGCGTTAACGACACGGCCTGTTCGCGGTGATCCATCATCACCTGACCCATCACCTGCGCGACGAAGGTCGGACGCAGAACAGGTCCATGCCACAGCGGCGCAAACTCGGCTGTGCTGTTTTGAGACAGCTCAACGCCGTCGCTGTCCGGCAAGAGGTCTTCAAAATCGTCGGATACGCGGTGTGCGGCATCGCCTAACCCGCTGACTCCGCTGGTATTACGTACGCGCGCGTCGGGGTTTGCTGCAGGCTGCACGCCTGGCATGGCAAATCCGGAATAAACGCCGCCGATCTTCATAACCCTATCTTAACGCAAAACACGCGCCGCAGTTCGGGAATTTCGCAGGTGCCACAGGGGTTACGACATTTTTAAAGGCCTGCGCCGATAGTGGCTCCCATAAGCCGGAAAAAATTCGGCGGGGAACATGGGTATGAGTGTGGTGAGCCAGCCGCTTCACAAGAAGCCTGCGGAAGGCCTTGATGTCCTGTCTGCGTCTGAGCAGGCGGAGCGCTTGCGCTTCGCGATGCTGGCGTCCGGCGTTGCGGCATTCGACTGGACGATCGCGGACGATCACATCGTCTGGGACGGCACGCTCGATCTCATTCCCTATCACAACGACACCGAACGCCTGTCGCGCGGTGCACATTTCCAGGGATGGCTGGCGCCCGATTCACGCGTCCGGCTGATGCAGCTCATCGAGACGCGCAACGCGCAACAGAGCACCTTCGACCTTGCGCTCGAGGCTTCGTCAGCGATGGGGTCGCTGTGGCTGACGATGGTCGGCACGCGCCTGTCGCGCGCTGATGGCCGCACGGAGCGGCTGACCGGTGTGCTGCGCGTCACCACCGAGCATCAGCGCGAGATGCAGCGGCTGTCCTATCTCGCAACGCGCGACGAATTGACGGGCCATCTGAACCGCAACGCTCTACGCGGCGAGCTTTCGCAGGCGATCGACCGCGCCCGCGCCGAGGATCGGCACTGCGCGTTTCTCGTGGCCTCCATTGACCGCCTTGCCGTGATCAATGACGGCTACGGCTTCGACGCAGGCGACGAGGTGATCGTCGCGGTCGGCGAGCGCCTCGCGCGCACACTGCGTGCAAGCGACATCACGGGACGCATCGCCGGCAACAAGTTCGGTGTCATCCTGAAGAATTGCGCCGAACGCGAGATCGCGGTCGTCGCCGAGCGTCTGCGCGCGGTCGTGCGCGGCAGCATCGTCGACACCCGTTGCGGCCATGTGCCGGCGACGATCTCGCTGGGTGCCGTGTGGCTGCCGACAACTGCAGCGACCAGCCAGGAAGCAATGCTGCGCGCCGAGGAAGCCCTCGATCGTGCACGTGTGTCGGGCCGCGACGGTTTCTCGATGTACGAGAAGTCGCCACAGCGCGAAGGCGCCCGCCTGCGCCTCATGGGCATCGCCGATGAAGTGACTGCCGCACTCAACACCGGTCGGTTGCACCTGGCGTATCAGCCGATCATCGACGCCGCATCGCGCAAACCGGTGCACTATGAGGGCCTGCTGCGCATGGAGCGGGTGGATGGCACGATGGTGACAGCTGGCCATTTCGTGCCGGCGGCCGAGCAGCTGGGCCTGATCCGCATGGTCGATCGCCGTTCGCTGGAGATGACGATCGCGGCGCTCTACGCCCATCCCGGTATCTCTCTGGCGGTCAACGTGTCCGGCACCGCGGCATCGGATCCGTCATGGCTCAAATCGTTCATCGAATGCGTCAAGGCGAACAAGCCGGTCGCGAGCCGGCTCATCGTGGAGCTGACGGAAACCGCCGCGCTCGATCATTTCGAGGAGAACGCGCAGTTCGTCTCGCAGCTGCGCGAGATGGGCGCGCGGATCGCGATCGACGATTTCGGTGCGGGCTATACGTCGTTCCGCAATCTGCAGATGCTGCATGTCGACATGGTCAAGATCGATGGCACCTTCATCACCGGCCTGTCGCAGTCGCCGGAGAACCAGCTGTTCGTGCGCACGCTCGTCGACCTCGCGAAAAAGTTCGACCTGAAGACCGTCGCGGAATGGGTGGAGAACGAAGCCGACGCCGCGCTGCTCTCCAGCTTCGGCATCGACTACCTGCAGGGCTTCTTCTTCGGCGAGCCGGAATTGCGCCCGCGCTGGAACAAGAAGGCGGTTGCCTAGCGCCGCTGGCTTAGTTCGGCGAGTTGCTTGCGCATCGCCTCGATTTCACTCTTCAGCTCCGAGATGTCTTCCGCGGGCTTGCCCTTGTTGTCGGTCGCGCCGTTCGGCTTGGTGTCGTCCTCACCACCGGCCGCGCGCCGCTGTGCGGCGGCGAAGGGCGAGAACATCGACATCGTGCGCTCGAAGATCGCCATGTTCTGGCGCGTGAGGTTTTCGATAACCTGGCTTGAGCCGCCGAACGCTTCGGCGAGACGCGTGCGCATCGCTTCCTGGTTCTTGGTGAAGCCTTCCATGCTCATGTCGAGATAGCCCGGCACGAAGCTCTGCAGGCTGTCGCCATAGAAGCGGATGAGCTGGCGAAGGAACTTTATCGGCAGCAGGCTTTGGCCCTTGGCCTCTTCCTCGAAGATGATCTGGGTCAACACCGATCGGGTGATGTCGTCGCCGGTGCGGGCGTCCCGGACTTCGAATTCCGTTCCTTCCTTCACCATGGCTGCCAGATGATCGAGCGTCACATAGCTCGACGTCTGGGTGTTGTAGAGCCGCCGGTTGGCGTACTTCTTAATGATGACCGGGGCTTCGCCCGTAGGTTTCTCGTCCGACACCGATATATCTCTTTGATTTGAAGGCGTTTCGCGCCACTTGGCGGGCGTTTCTCTCGCAACAGCACAACATCAGCCAAGCGGGCATGTAAAGTGCCATTTGCGCAAGCGCGAAAAGGAGTTGCCTAATCCACAGGCACTAAGCTGCTGAAACAACAGTGCGATTTGCCACAGTTTACCGGCGCTCGCATTCGCGGCATTTTGCAGGCCAAGAGAAACAAACCGAAAGGCCAGGGAGGTCTTTATGGAAGATGTTGTCATCGTATCGGGTGCTCGCACCCCAGTGGGCGCATTCAACGGATCCTTCGCGGCGATAGCCGCGCATGATCTCGGCAAGGTTGCGATCAAGGCCGCCCTCGAACGCGCCAAGGTTTCACCTGAGGAAGTTTCCGAGGTGATCCTCGGCCAGGTGCTGACCGCGGCGCAGGGACAGAACCCGGCGCGGCAGGCCTCGATCAATTCCGGCATTCCGAAAGAGTCGCCCGCCTGGATCGTGAACATGGTCTGCGGCTCGGGACTGCGCGCCGTCGCGTTGGGATCGCAGGCGATCCGCAATGGCGACAGCGCCATCGTCGTCGCCGGCGGTCAGGAGTCGATGAGCCAGGCGCCGCATGCCGCTTATCTCCGCGCCGGTCAGAAGATGGGCGCGCTCGAGATGGTCGACACGATGATCAAGGACGGTCTGTGGGACGCCTTTAACGGCTATCACATGGGCGTCACCGCCGAGAACGTCGCGCGCGAATGGCAGATCACCCGTGAGCAGCAGGACGAGTTCGCGGTGAAGTCGCAGAACAAGGCCGAAGCCGCCAAGAAGGCCGGCCGCTTCAAGGACGAGATCGTCGCCGTCACGGTTAAAGAGCGCAAGGGCGAGAAGATCATCGACACCGATGAATACATCCGCGACGGCGCCACGCTGGAAGCTATGGCGGGTCTCAAGCCTGCCTTCCAGAAAGACGGCACGGTCACGGCCGGCAGCGCATCGGGCATCAATGACGGCGCGGCCGCTCTCGTGCTGATGACTGCCAAGGAAGCCGACAAGCGCGGGCTGACGCCGCTGGCGCGTATCGCATCCTGGGCGCAGGCGGGCGTGGATCCGAAGGTGATGGGCTCAGGCCCGATCCCGGCTTCGCGCCGCGCGCTGGAGAAGGCCGGCTGGAAGGCCGCCGATCTCGATCTGATCGAAGCGAACGAGGCGTTCGCGGCGCAGGCATGTGCGGTCAACAAGGACATGGGGTGGGACCTGTCCAAGGTGAACGTGAACGGCGGCGCCATCGCCATCGGTCATCCGATCGGTGCGTCGGGCGCGCGCGTGCTGACCACGCTGCTGTTCGAGCTGCAGCGCCGCGGCGCCCATAAGGGTCTGGCGACGTTGTGCATTGGCGGCGGCATGGGCATCGCGATGTGTGTAGAGCGTTAACGAGGACGGCAAGTAACACGTTCACGGCCGGAGCCGGTCGGGTATCACAACAAGAAATTGCTTGGGGAGTAAGGTCATGTCACGGGTTGCATTGGTCACAGGCGGAACGCGCGGTATCGGCTCCGCGATTTCGATCGGCCTGAAGAATTGCGGCTTCAAGGTCGCGGCGAACTATGCCGGCAATGACGACGCGGCTCAGAAGTTCAAGGCCGAAAACGGCATTGACGTCTTCAAATGGGATGTCGGCAATTTCGACGCCTGCGCCGCCGGCATCAAGGACGTCGAAGGCACGCTCGGTCCGGTCGACATCCTGGTGAACAATGCTGGCATCACGCGCGACTCCATGTTGCACAAGATGACGGCCGAGCAGTGGCGCGAAGTGGTGTGCGTCAACCTCGACTCCATGTTCAACATGTGCCGCAACGTGATCGACGGCATGCGCGACCGCAATTTCGGCCGCATCGTGAACATCTCCTCCATCAACGGCCAGAAGGGCCAGATGGGCCAGACCAACTACTCCGCTGCCAAGGCCGGCATCATCGGCTTCACCAAGGCGTTGGCGCAGGAGACCGCGAAGAAGGGCATCACCGTCAACGTGATCGCGCCGGGCTATATCGACACCGAAATGGTCCAGGCCGTGCCGCCCAAAGTGCTGGAAGGCATCATCGCGACGATCCCGGTTGGCCGCCTCGGCAAAGCCGACGAGATCGCCAAGATGGTCTGCTTCCTCGCCGCTGACGATTGCGGATTCGTCACCGGCGCGACCATGACGGTCAACGGCGCGCAATATATTGCGGGATAGGCGCGGTCGCAGGTCACTCTCATAAGGCTGTCATCCCGGAAGGCTCGCGCAGCGAGACTATCCGGGACCTATTCCAACGCCTCGGGATGGGTCCCGGCTCGGCGCGACGCTGACGCATCGCTTGGCCGGGATGACAAGTGGGCTTGGTTTTGCCCAGCGCGCCGCGTGACATAGATTGCGGAACGTTCGATTCGTTGCGACGGATATCCGTGAACTCCGCATCCTCCCTCGCCGTCCAGTCGCTCACCTGCATCCGCGGGCGGCGGGTGGTGTTTCGGGATCTCAGCTTTGCGGTCGGGGCCGGGCGGCTTCTTGTCGTCGAGGGGCCGAATGGTGCGGGCAAGACTTCGCTGCTGCGGCTGATCGCAGGATTTCTTGCACCGGAGGCGGGTCGCGTCGAACTCGACGGCGTCACCGATGCGGAGGAGCGCGGGAAGCGTATCGGATGGCTTGGTCATCACGATGCCGCGAAGGTGCAGTTCACGCCCGCCGAGACGCTTTCTTTTTTTCAGAACCTTTACGGAGTAACCGCCGACATCGGCGCGGCGCTCGCTGAGGTGGGTCTGTCGCGCGTCGCCGATCTGTCCTGCCAGTATCTGTCCGCCGGACAGAAGAAGCGCCTCGCGCTCGCCCGGCTGAAAATATGCGGCCGTCCGCTCTGGCTGATGGACGAACCGCTTGCCGCGCTGGATGCACAGGGCAAGGCGCTCGCCGCGTCGATGATCACCGCACACTGCGGTGCGGGCGGCATCGCTGTCGTGGCCACGCATGAAGCGCTCGGCATTGCAGGCGAGACCTTGATGCTTGGTGCCGCATGAGCAGCGTGACCGCTCTCCTCCTGCGCGACATCCGGCTTGCGACGCGTGCGGGCGGCAGCGCGGCACTCGCGCTCGCCTTCTTCGTCGCGGTCGCAACGCTGGTGCCGCTCGGCATCGGGACCGACCTCCATCTGCTGGAGCGCGTCGCTGCCGGTGTCCTGTGGGTCGCCGCCGTGCTCGCGGCGCTGCTCGCGCTCGACCGGCTGTTCCAGGCGGATTTCGAGGACGGTTCGCTCGACCTCATTGCGCTCTCGCCTCAGGCGCTGGAAGCCACGTCTGCCGCCAAAATTGCGGCGCACTGGCTGACCACCGGCCTGCCGCTCACGGTTCTTTCACCCTTGCTCGGTCTGATGTTCGGGTTGCCGGGGGATGCCATGGCCACGCTGACACTTTCGCTGCTGATCGGAACGCCCGCGGTTAGCGCGCTGGGCGCGATCGGCGCGGCGCTCACGGTCTCGGTGCGCCGCGGCGGTCTGATCCTGCCGCTGCTGGTGCTGCCGTTGCTTGCGCCGGCGGTGATCTTTGGTGCGGGCGCGGTCATTGCCACGCTCGATCATCTTCCCGGCGGCGCGCTCTGGTTTCTCGGCGCGTTCTCGCTGGCCGCCGTGCTGCTTTCGCCCTTTGCCGCTGCCGCGGCGCTGCGGCTCAACCTCGCAGGATGACCGCGATGCTTGCCGCAGCGGAAGCGAGGTCCTAGATGGCGGCCATGTTCACCCTCGCCAATCCCAAGCGCTTCATGGATCTGAGCGCGCGGCTGCTGCCGTGGCTCGCCGTCGCAACGATGCTCGCGCTGGGAGCGGGCCTGATCCTCGGCTTCCTCGCGCCGCCGGATTATCAGCAGGGCTCGACGGTCAAGATCATGTTCCTGCATGTCCCCGCGGCCTGGACGGCGATGATGTCCTATGGGCTTCTCGCCGTGGCGTCGCTCGTGGTGCTGGTATGGCGCCATCCGCTGGCCGATGTCGCGGCCAAGGCGGCGGCGCCGCTGGGCGCGATTTTCACTGCGCTGGGCCTGATTACCGGCTCACTCTGGGGCCGCCCGATGTGGGGGACCTACTGGGTCTGGGATGCGCGGCTGACCTCGTTCCTGCTGCTGCTGCTGCTGTATCTTGGCTATATCGCGCTGCGGAATGCGATCGAGGATGAGCTGCGGGCGGCGCGGGCGTGTGCGATCCTGGCCCTTGTCGGCGCGGTCAACCTGCCGATCATCGAATACTCGGTGAACTGGCACACGCTGCACCAGGGTGAGAGCATCGTCCGCCAGGGCGGGCCACTGATCTCCACCGTCTTCCTCTGGCCGCTGGGCCTGATGGCGCTGGGCTACACGCTGCTGTTCTTCACGCTGTTAACCATCCGCATACGGACGGAGATCCTGGAGCGGCGCGCCCGCTCGCTGATGCTGGGTGCAGGCGCATGAGCATGTTCGACATGGGCGCCTATGGCGCGTTCGTCTGGCCCGCCTATGCCGTGAGCGTCATTGGTCTGGGCGTAGCGGTGATCTGGACCTTGCGTGCCTATGCACGCGCCAGAGCGCGGCTGGTTGCACTGGAGAAGCCGTGAGACGGCTGATCTATATCCTGCCGGTGCTCGCCTTCGCAGCGCTGGCTTACTTCCTCTTCAAGGGCCTTAGTGGTCCGCCGCCGGACGAGATCCCTTCGGCCTTCGTCGGCAAGCCTGCGCCCGCCGTGCAGCTGGCGGGGCTCGATGGGCCTGGCTTCGGCGGCAAGGAATTCAGGACTGGCCAGGTCACGGTCGTGAACGTCTTCGCCTCCTGGTGCGTGCCGTGCCGCGAGGAGCTGCCGGCGATCGCAGCGCTGGGCCGCATGAAGAACATCCAGCTCTATGGCTTTGCCTACAAGGACAAGCCGGACGCATTGCGTGCCTTCCTGCGCGACACCGGCAATCCTTATGCGCGTGTCGGCGTCGATCCTGATGGACGTGCTGGCATCGAGTGGGGCGTCTATTATGTGCCGGAGACGTTCATCGTCGATCGCCACGGCATCATCCGCGAACGTTTCCTCGGACCGATCAGCGCGGACAATCTGCTTCGCGATGTGCTGCCCGCGATCAAGCGCGCATCCGAAAGCTGACGTTCAGATTTTGTAAACCATGTTTTGCGACGATGCGGTATGCAGCTCAGCGCCGCCAATCTCATCATCGCCTCGCAGCAGAGCGCGCGCGCGCAAGCGCAGCCCGCACCTGATGCCGGTCCGCAGTTCACCGCGGCGCTCAAGGCGAACAATGTCGAGACCAGCGATTTCGAGCCGATGACGTTCAAGCAGGCCACACCTGCCGCCAAGGCCGACAGTCCGGCAACAACCCCGTCAGCACCAGGCTATGGCCAGTCGCCCCTGCTGGGCGGAACCATCGATATTCGGGTTTGAATTCAGTTATTTAAGCGCGCTTCCGGCGGCCCTTGGCCCGTGGCGCGTCATGGCCATTGCTGGCGAAAGCCTCAGCCGCCACCGCCATCTGGGACAGTAGCCGGACGAAGCGCTGCCGCTCAGCGGCGGGCAGTGCATCGAGCAGAGCCTTGTCGGCACGCTCCGACGCCGAACGCGCCGAGCGCAACGACTTGCGGCCGACCGGTGTGATGATGAGTGCGTTGGTGCGCTGGTCTTCCTCGGTGCGTTCGCGCGAGAGCAAGCCGCGCTCCAGCATGCGACGAACCATTTCCGCCAGCGTCGAGCGATCGATGCCCGTGATCTCCACGAGCGCGGTCTGGCTCACGCCGTCATTGTGTTCGAGCGCGGCGAGAAGCGTGAACTGCTGCTTGGTCAGTTCGCTGTTGCCGGCTTCGTGTGCGTAGAGGTCGCCGAAATATTGCGAACAGCGCTTGAGAAGATGCGAAGGCGACTCCGAAAGCTCAAAGCTTCCGTTCGTCTTGCGCTGACCCTTTGTCATCCGTTACCCCAGATGGACAACCACACGGCGTGCTAACCGCTTAGAGGATTGTCAGACGCCCGGCTGTCGAGCGCACTCGCTTGATGAAAAGACTAGACGTCCCCGCGCCTCGTCACAACTGTCTCTATCGCGTTTGAAGCAGGATTGGCAACGCAAAGATTCAGATTGCTATTTTGTTTCGGGCGGTGTTGCCGCAAGCGCACGCGAATGACTTTTTCGCACAGGGCGGCTTCTGTTCTTGTTGTGACTAACGCGGGTCAACCAAAAATCCCAACCGCATCAATCATTACGCAACGCCGCATGCTCATGCGACATCCCGCGCCTTAGACAAAAGGGCAATTGCAAGGCGCTGAGTTTCAGCCCTCGGAACAGGAAATGCCGATTTTTGCGCATCTTTCTGGGACGATATTCCGTGGACGGAGATTGCTGTCCCCGGCGGTCACCGGCCACACTGCGCGCTTTACGTGTCTTTGTGCAGATGCTCGCATCATCACACGAGAACTATATTTCACGTGCCGTAGCGGCTAGTTGCCGCCGTTGTCCGACGGTGCGTGCTTGAGCAGCAGTGGCGCCTGCAATGCACCGAAGGCGAGGATCAGTGGAAGGATGATCCAGACCTTGAAGGTCACCCATTGGCTCAACGTGAAATTCCGCCACACGATCTCGTTGAGCGCGGCGAGGGCAAGAAAGAAGAACCCCCAGCGCAGCGTTAACGTCCGCCACGCGCTTTCGGGCAATTCGAATTCGAAAGCGAGCGCGTACTTGATGAATAGACGATTGAAGGCGAGGCCGCCCAGGAGTGCCGCTGCGAACATCAGATAGATGACTGTCGGCTTCATCTTCAGGAACGTGTCGTTCTTCAGATAGAGCGTCAGCCCGCCGAACAGGACCACCATGCC
This sequence comes from Rhizomicrobium sp., assembly GCA_035943485.1. Classification (GTDB taxonomy): domain Bacteria; phylum Pseudomonadota; class Alphaproteobacteria; order Micropepsales; family Micropepsaceae; genus Rhizomicrobium. The sequence goes on from DASZCC010000427.1 coordinate 19,279, forward strand.
GGCGGTAACAAGCGCCATCGGCGAGACCTTGCCGTCCAGCGCATAGCCGGCCACGAGCGCGATCAAGATCGCGACGATAAAAACGGCAGTCGCCGGAAAAATTCCGAAGAACTGGAACGTTGCAAAGAAGATGATGAGTGGCCCGAGGTCGAAGGCCAGCTTGCGCAAAGATGAATTCATCTGGCCCCCGTGAGCGCCTTGGCAAAGTTGTCGGCGTTGAAGGGCTGCAGATCGTCCGCCCCTTCGCCGACACCTATGTAATGAACAGGAATGGCAAATTTCTGGGCCAAAGCCGCCAGAATCCCGCCTTTTGCGGTCCCGTCGAGCTTGGTCATCACCAGGCCGGTCAGGGGCACGACGCCCTTGAAGGCTTCAACCTGGCCGATGGCGTTCTGGCCCGTCGTCGCGTCCAGCACAAGCAGCGCGGCGTGCGGCGCAGTGGCGTCGAGCTTGCGGATGACGCGCACGACTTTCTCCAGCTCCGCCATCAGGCCGGCCTTGTTCTGCAGGCGGCCCGCGGTATCGATGATGAGGATGTCGGCGTTGTCCTTGCGCGCAATCTCCAGCGCTTCGAAGGCGAGGCCGGCCGCGTCCGCGCCCGTCGCTTTCGAAACGACCATGGCGCCGGTTCGCTGACCCCAGATGTTGAGCTGCTCGGTCGCAGCTGCACGGAACGTGTCGCCTGCTGCAAGCACGACCTTTGCGCCGTTGCCCGTGAAGCGCTTGGCGAGCTTTCCGATGGTCGTCGTCTTGCCGCCGCCGTTCACACCGACGACCAGGATGACGAACGGTTTCTGGCCGCCATCGATCTTCAACGGGTGCTCGATCGGCTTGAGTACCTTCACCAGTTCGCCGCGCAGCGTCTCGCGGATGTCGTAATCGCTGACGTCGCTGCCGAAACCGCGATCGCTGACGGCTTTCGCGAGACGGGTCGCCAGTGCGGGACCGAGATCCGCCTTGACCAGCGCTTCCTCAAGTTCGCCGATGCTGACCGTGTCGAGGGCGCGCTTGGTAAGGATGCCCGTAAGGTTGTCGCTCAGTCCGGCCGTCGAGCGCGACAGGCCCTGCTTCAGCCGCTCGAAGAAGGTCGGCGGCGGGGGTGCTTCACCGAAGTCCCTCATGCCGCGGCCCTGAGCTCTTTCGCGGACGCCCCGGTGATCTTTGTAGTGACGAAAGCGCCTGGTGCGGCATCAGCATCAAGGGCTACCGGCGCAAAACATTCCGTACGGCCAACGCCGTTCTTCTCAACCAGAATGGTCTGTGTTGTGCCAACGAGCCCAGCGTGACGCGCCGCCATCGCGGTCTCGCCCTTGGCGCGTAGCCTGCGGGCGCGATCCTTGGCAGCGGTCTTGTCGACTTGCGGCATGCGCGCGGCGGGTGTGCCCTTGCGCGCGCTGAACGGGAAAACATGAAGCATTGAAAGACCGGCTTCGTCGACGAGGTTCATCGTCTGTTGAAACATCTCCTCGGTTTCTGTCGGGAAGCCCGCGATGAGATCGGCGCCGAAAGCGGCATTGGGCCGCAAACGGCGGACTTCGTTGCAGAACGCGATGGTGTCGGCGCGCAGATGACGCCGCTTCATGCGCTTCAGGATCAGATCGTCGCCTGCCTGCACCGAGAGGTGGAAATGCGGCATCAGGCGCTCCTCCTCGGCGATCGCGGTCATGAGGTCGGCATCCGCCTCGATGGAGTCGATGGAGGACAGGCGCAGGCGTTTCACTTCGGGCACCATTTTGAGGAGCTTGCGCACCAGCTGCCCCAGCGACGGAGTGCCCGGCAGATCGGCGCCATACGACGTCATGTCGACGCCGGTCAGCACGATCTCAGGGTAGCCCTTGTCCGTCAGCCTTCGCGCTTCGTCGATGACGGCGCCCATCGGCACGCTGCGCGAATTTCCGCGGCCATAGGGAATGATGCAGAAGGTGCAGCGATGATCGCAGCCATTCTGGACCTGGAGGAACGCACGCGCGCGGCCGTCGAAGCTGTCGACCATCTGCGAAGCCGTCTCGCGCACCGACATGATGTCGTTGACGCGCACACGTTCGGCCGCGCCCACGCCGAAATCGGCGTAGGTCCGCGCCTCGAGCTTCTCGGTGTTGCCGAGGACCAGATCAACTTCGTCCATGGCTGAGTAAGTGGCCGGCTCCGTTTGCGCGGCGCAGCCGGTGACGATGATCTTCGCGCCAGGATTCTCGCGCCGCGCCTTGCGGATCGCTTGACGCGACTGGCGCACGGCCTCCGCCGTGACAGCACAGGTATTAAAGATGACGGCGTCCGAAAGGCCGGCCTCGGCGGCGCGCGCCTTGATCGCCTCGCTCTCATAGGCATTGAGCCGGCAACCGAACGTCACAACCTCAGTCACGGGCGCAGCGCCCTGAGATCGACTTCGCCCTTGAAGGCCAGCGTGGCCGGGCCAGTCATCAGGATATGGTCATCACCCTCGCGCAGCTCGATCTCGAGCTCGCCGCCGTCCAGGATGATCGCGACCTTCCGGCCCGCGAGGCCGCGGCGGAACGCAGCGACCGCGGTGGCGCATGCGCCGGTGCCGCAGGCGCTCGTGATCCCCACGCCGCGTTCCCACACCCGCATCCGCAGACGATCGCCGCCGTCGACACTGACGAATTCGACATTGGTGCGCTCGGGAAACATCGGGTGGCGCTCGATGCGTGCGCCCAGCTCGGCTACGGGTGCCGTCTCCGCATCCGGCACGAACAATATGACATGCGGATTGCCCACCGACACCGCGCTGGCTTCATGGATCGCGCCGTCGACGTTGAGAGAGAAGTGATTGGTGTCCGCGGCCTTGGCCATCGGCACCTCGTCCCACATCGTGCGCGGCGCGCCCATGTCGACCGTTACATTGCCGCTGCCGGCATCCGTGCAGGTGAGGGGGCCGCCGACGGTATCGATTGTCACGCGGTCGCGGCCCAGCTCTTCCATCAGCAGACCGGCAACACAGCGCGCGGCATTGCCACAGCTCTCGACCTCGCCGCCATCCGCGTTCATGATCTGCATCGTCGCGTCGAATGTTCCTTTGCCCCGCGCGATCACGATGACCTGATCACAGCCGATGCCGAAACGCCTATCCGCCACGGCGCGCGCCGTGGCATCGTCCAGCGCAAGGTCATGTTTCCGCGCGTCAAAGACGACGAAATCATTGCCGAGGCCGTGCATTTTCAGGAATGGCGTCATGGTGCCGTATATAGTGGCAACCCGCCTTGCGGGCCAGAGCCGGAATGACTGTTAAATAAGGCTGTTTGAGGGGCGATATGAAATCCGGGATTTTGATTGCGGCTGCGGCCTTTGTGCTGGTCGCTGCCAAGGGAGCAGACAGCGTGGACGATCCTTACATTTGGCTGGAAGACGTGCATGGCGCCAAGCCGCTCGCCTGGGTGGCAGAGCAGAACGAACGCACCCGCGCCGTGCTGAAAGCCGACCCGCGCTATCAGCCCGACCATGACGCGGTGCTCAAGGTGCTCGACGCAACCGACCGCATCCCGACCGGCGCCGTCGTAAAGAATTATGTCTTCAACTTCTGGCAGGACGCCGCCAATCCGAAAGGCGTGTGGCGCCGGACGACGGTGGCCGACTACAACACGCCGTCGCCGCATTGGGAGATGCTGCTCGATGTCGACAAGCTTGCGGCCGACGAGCACGAGAACTGGATCTGGGAAGGTGCGACCTGCACGCCGGAGCTGGACCGCTGCCTGCTGCAGCTTTCGCGCGACGGCGGCGATGCGCATGTCGTGCGCGAGTTCGATCTGAAGAACAAGACGTTCCTCAAGGACGGCTTCACGGTTCCGAACGCCAAATCGACAGTCGACTATGTCGACGAGAACACCATCATCGTTGCGACCGATTTCGGTCCGGGCACGATGACGAAATCCGGCTATCCCCGTGTCGCGAAACTCTGGCATCGCGGCGAGAGCCTCGATGCCGCCAAGACGCTCCTGGAAGGCAAGCCGGAGGACATCGCGGTCCAGTCGCTGGTGCTGAATGGCACCGGTGTTCATTATCCGTTGGCGGTACGGTCACCGAGCTTCTTCGACAACGAGTACTTTCACATTCTGCCCGGCGGGAGCCTGGCGAAGCTGCCGCTGCCGTTGTTCTCCGACATGAAGGGCATCACGGGCGACCACATGATCCTTACGGTCCGCAAGGACTGGACGGTCGGCGGCCACACCTATGGCCAGGGCTCGCTGCTCGCAATCCGTGTGGCCTCGCTGGACAAACCGGATGCGCTCGACATTCAGACGCTTTATGCACCCGGACCGCGCAGCTCGGTGGAAACCGTCGGCACCGGCCGCGATGCCGTCTATGCGTCGATCTTCGACAATGTGACGGGCAGCATCCACGCCTTCCGCTTCAAGGACGGCAAGTGGAGCGACACGAAACTTGATCTGCCGCCGAGCGGTGCGACGGACATCATCTCGACCAATGATTTTGGACCCGAGGCGTATTTCAGTTTCCAGAGTTATCTGAAGCCGACGACGCTTTACTTCGACGGCGGCAACGACAAGCCGACTGAGATCAAGGCGCTGCCGGCACGCTTCGATTCATCCGGGCTTGTCACCGAACAGTTCGAAGCGACCTCCGACGACGGAACGAAGATCCCGTACTTCGTGACGCGTCCGAAGAACCTCTCGGGACCGGCGCCAACCATTCTGTATGGCTATGGCGGGTTCCAGATATCGATGACGCCGGCCTATTCAGCGAATTACGGCATGCTGTGGCTGACCCGCGGCGGCATCTTCGTCGTCGCCAACATCCGCGGCGGTGGTGAATTTGGCCCCGGCTGGCATGAAGCCGCGCTGAAGGAGAACCATCACAAGGCGTTCCAGGACTTCACTGCTGTGGGGCGCGATCTCGTGAAACGCGGGCTTACGACGCCGAAGCAGCTTGGCATCATGGGCGGCTCCAACGGCGGCTTGCTCGTCTCGGCCACGATGGTCGCCTATCCCGACTTGTTCGGCGCCGTCGTCTGTCAGGTCCCGCTGATTGACATGATCCGCTTCACCCAGATCGGCGCAGGGCAGTCCTGGGCCGATGAGTACGGCGATCCAGCCGATCCGGCGGCGCGGGCCTGGATCATGAAGTACTCGCCGTATCAAAACGCGAAGGCCGGCGTGAAATATCCGCCGATACTGTTCACGACGGCGACCAGCGATGACCGCGTCACGCCGGTCCATGCGCGCAAGATGGCAGCACGCATGGAAGCCATGGGCGACGACGTGCTGTTCTTCGAGAACACCGACGGCGGCCACTCAGCCGGCGCGAACCATCAGCAAGCGGCAGAGATGTGGGCGCTGAGCTTCGTCTATCTCAAGCAGAAGCTGGGGCTGAAGTAAGCGCTCAGAAAGCGTCTTCGTCGACGCGCGGAAGATCGGGATCAATCTCGAACCATCCCGCGCGCGACGCCCAGTGCGCGTGGATGGTTGGTTTCATACTGGGCTCGTCGATCAGCGAACCTGCGGGCACGATCACGCGTCTCCCGCTCTTGGTCAGATGCGGCATCGGCGATCCGCAAGTGGTGCAGAAGGCGGTCGCGAACCCGCGCGCCGTGGGAAGATTGTAACGGGCGACCTTGTCCTCGCCGCTGATCCAGCGGAACGCGCCGGGCGGTACGACGGCATTCGCGGCATGCGCGGTGCCGGTGGCATGGCGGCAGCGGGAGCAGTGGCAATAGACAAACGCATCAAACGGCTCGTCGACTTCGTACCGTACCGCCTGACAAAGACAACGTCCGCGCAAGGTCATTACAGCACCTCGTATTTCGAACTACTCCGCCGCAAGCCGATGAATTGGAATCTTCTCCAGTTCGCCGCGAAGCTGCGTTCCGGCCTCCCAGAGATCGAAGGATTGCTGCATCCGCATCCAGAGTTCGGGGCCGTTGCCGCAGAAGCGTCCCAGTCGCAGGGCCATCTCCGCCGTCACCGCAGAGCGCGCCGATATGATGGCATGAAGCGTCTGCCGCGAAATGCCCAACTGACGCGCGGCTTCGCTGACCGACAAGCCAAGCTCCGGCAACACGATATCGCGAAATATCTCGCCCGGATGTGTCGGCCTCCGCGCCGCGCGGACTCTAATGGTCCTGGACGAGGTCAACTTTGCTCGCCTTGCCGTCCTGCCACTCGAATGTGATCCGCCACGGTCCATTGACATCCACTCGCCATCGCACCGGCTTGTAGCGGCTGTCGGGATGAAGCCGCAGGCCGGGCAGTTTCAGATCGTCCAGCGTCCCGGCATCAAGAATCTGGATCACACGTCTCGTTAAGTCCTGCCGGATCTTCGCTGATCGTCCTCGCTCAAAAAGTTCTTTGAGGCCCTTGTGGGCAAAAGACTGAATCATGCTTCGCCCGATTGCGTCCCGACGCAACGGACAGCCACGAGAAGAACTCGCGCTGCAACACTAGTCCGCGTTTGATGACTGTCAAGTGAAGCTTTACAGCGTGAGCGTAACCATCAGGCCAGCGGTATCCGCACTGTGAAGCGCGTTTCGTTCCCCGACGACTCGACATCCAGCGTGCCGCCATGGGCGACGACGATTTCGCGTGCGATGTAGAGGCCAAGACCAAGGCCTTCGGTGCCGGGACGCACCGTCATGCGGACGAAGGGCTCGAACAGCTTGCTGCGGATTTCCTCCGGGATCGGTTCGCCCTGGTTGGACACCGTAAGCTCGAATACGCCAGGCACGGTCGAGGCCGAGATGATCACCGGTTTGTCCGACGCGCCATGCGTCAGCGCATTGGCGCCAAGGTTTGACAGCAACTGTCCGATGCGCACGGGATCGCAATTGACCGGCTGATTCAGCGCCAGCCGCACTTCCATGGCGCGTCCGGGATTGGCGGTGCGCAATTCGTCGGTCACCTGCTCGATCATCGGCTTGAGAACGGCGTTCGGCACCCGGTTTAGGATGAGGCCGCCGCCCAGCCTACCGCGCGCGAAATCGAGCACGTTGTCGATCAATCCCGCCATGCGGATGACGCTCTGTTCCATAAGGGCCACGATGGTCGACTGCTTGGTGCTTAGCGGTTCTTTCTTCAGCATGCGCGTGCCGGCGTTGACCGAGGCGAGCGGGTTGCGCAAATCGTGTCCGAGGACTGCTATGAACTGCTCCCGCAATTCCGCCGTCTCGCGCGCATCGAGCAATGCCTGTTCGCTGTTTATGATCTGGTCCTGCGCGTCGAGGTGGAAAGCGATGAGGTCGGCGAACAGCTTGAACATGCCGATGATCTCGGGCCGGTTCAGTTTTGCCGGCCGCGGATCGATTGAGCAGAGCGTGCCGAAGAACGACCCGTCGGCGCGCACGATCGGCATCGAGATGTAACTCTGAAAGCCGTAAAGCGCCGGCGTGCTGTGCTTACTGTAAAATGCGTCCTCCGCCACGTGATCGATGATGACGGCGCGTCCGCTGTCGCGAATCTCGTCGCAAATCGTGGTCTCGACCTTGAGCTCGCTGCCCGGTTTCAGGCCAAACGCGATCTCGTCGCGCACTGCACAGGCGATCCAGCGGTCCTCGGTCACGCGCGCAACGGCGGCAAAGCCCATGCCGGTCGTGCGGCACACGACTTCGAGGATGGTCGGCACGGCGTCGATCCGCCCGACAGCGGCGACATCGGCGGCAAGGGCGAGCTCGGTACCGGTCATAATTCAGTATCTACCGGTGGTTGGACGCCGCCGCCATAGCGCCAGAGACGGAACTTTACCGTGTCCGGGTTTGACTTTGCGGCAACCTCCAGCCTAAAAACCGCCGCTTCCGGAGAGACCAAGTCCCTCCGGTCCTGGGCCCGGCCCAGGATCGCCCCCAGGCAGCGCAGGTGCGCCCCCTGGGGTTTTACTGCTTTGGGTAACGCGCACGAATGTTTGACAGTCTTCAGACCCGCCTCGGCGGCGTATTCGACAGGCTCCGCGGCCGCGGCGCGCTGACGGAGCGCGACGTCGATGAAGCGCTGGGCGAAGTCCGCACCGCGCTGATCGAGGCCGACGTCTCGCTGCCGGTGGTGAAGGATTTCATCGATAAGGTGCGCCCGCGCGCCATCGGCGAAGATGTCATCCGTTCGGTCACGCCCGGTCAGCAGGTCGTCAAGATCGTGCACGACGTGCTGGTTGAGACACTGGGCGCCGAAAGCTCCGGTCTGTCGCTCGGCAGTCCCCCGGCGCCGATCCTGATGGTCGGTCTGCAGGGTTCGGGCAAGACAACGACCTCGGCCAAGATTGGCCTGATGCTGCAGACGCGCGAGAAGAAGCGCGTGCTGATGGCCTCGCTCGACGTGTCGCGTCCCGCTGCCATGGAGCAGCTCAAGATTCTGGGCGAGCAGGCCGGCGTCGCCACGCTGCCGATCATGACGAACCAGACGCCGGTCGATATCGCCAAACGCGCGATGGCGAGCGCCAAGGTCGGCGGCTACGACGTGCTGATCCTCGACACCGCCGGCCGTCAGCATATCGACGAGCAGCTGATGATCGAAGTCGCTGCCGTGCGCGACCAGGTCAAGCCGCATGAGACGCTGCTGGTCGCGGACTCGCTGACCGGCCAGGACGCGGTGAATATCGCCAAGTCCTTCAACGAGCGCGTGACGCTGACCGGCATCATCCTGTCGCGTGCCGATGGCGATGCGCGCGGCGGCGCGGCACTCTCGATGCGCGCGGTCACCGGCGCGCCGATCAAGTTCCTTGGCATGGGCGAAAAGCTCGATGCGCTCGAGCCGTTCCATCCGGCGCGTGTCGCCAATCGCATCCTCGACATGGGTGACGTCGTCTCGCTGGTCGAGAAGGCGGCCGAGCATTTCGACAAGGAAAAGACCGAGCAGCTCGCCAAGAAGATGAAGAAGGGCGAGTTCGACATGAACGATCTCGCCGATCAGCTGCGTCAGATGAAGAAGATGGGCGGTATGCAGGGCGTGCTCGGCATGCTGCCGGGCGTCGGCAAGGTGAAAGACCAGCTCAACGCCGCCGGCCTCGACGACAAGATCCTCACGCGCCAGGAAGCGATCATCGGCTCGATGACGAAGCAGGAGCGCGCCAAGCCGGACCTCATCAACGGTTCGCGCCGCAAGCGCATCGCCAGCGGCTCGGGCGTCGACGTGAGCGAGGTGAACAAGCTCCTCAAGATGCACCGCCAGATGTCCGATGTGATGAAGAAGATGGGCAAGGGCGGCCGCGCGATGCAGGGCCTCGCCAGCATGTTTGGCGGCGGAAAAATGCCACCGATGCCACCGGGCGGAATGCCCGGCGGGCGTCGCTAGTTTTCACGGTTCAACGGTTTAAACGAAGAAGGAATGCATTGAATGTCTCTCAAGATCAGACTGGCGCGTGGCGGCACCAAGAAGCGTCCGCACTACGCCATCGTCATCGCCGACTCGCGCAGCCCGCGTGACGGCCGCTTCATCGAGAAGATCGGTTTCTACAATCCGCTGCTCCCCAAGGATCATGCGGATCGCATAAAGCTCGACACCGACAAGGCCGGCGAGTGGATCAAGAAGGGCGCCGTCGCGTCCGACCGCGTCCATCGCTTCCTCGCGAACGCCGGTCTGGTGAAGCCGCTCTCGAAGAACAATCCCGAGAAGGCCAAGCCGAAGAAGAAGGCGCAGGAACGTGCCGCCGCCAACGCGAAGGCCGCTGAAGCCGCCGCTGCGCCGGCTGAAGAAGCAGCAGCGAGCTAGGCCGTGGCGGGACAGTCCCGCGACGTGCTGCTTGCCGCCGTCATCGGCGCGCAGGGCCTTAAGGGCGAGGTGAAGGTGAAAACCTTCACCTCGGCGCCTGGGTCCGTGGGTGCCTATGGTCCACTGCACAGCAAGGATGGACGGCGCTTCACCGTGACCGCGGTGCGCTCGTCAAAGGAAGGCGAGGCAGTCGTGAGCCTCGCCGATATCAACGACCGTGATGCCGCCGAAGCGCTAAAGGGCACAGAGCTTTACGTGCCGCGCGCCGCGTTGCCCGCCGCGGACGGAGATGAATTCTACCACGCCGACCTCATCGGCCTGCGTGCCGAGGATGAACAGGACCGCCTGATCGGCACTGTGAAAGCGATCCACAATTACGGCGCCGGCGACGTGATCGAGATCGACGAGCCGGGTGGAGACAGCCTGCTGCTCGCCTTCACGCGCGAGACGGTGCCGCGCATCGAACTCGAACTCGGCCGCATCGTCATCGCAATCCCGCACGAGATCGACGACGAACGGGCGAATTATACGGAATGATTTGACCTCCCCCTGGTGGGGAGGTCGAAAAACACCGCAGGTGTTTTTCGGGTGGGGGGAAGTGCGGGGCGGTTAAAACCCCCACCCGAAAAATCGCTGCGCGATTTTATCGACCTCCCCACAAGGGGGAGGTTAAGTAAATGAGCTACACTCTCCCCATGACCTGGTCCGCCACCGTCCTCACGCTGTTCCCGGAGATGTTTCCCGGGCCGCTGGGCGTGTCGCTGCTTGGTAAGGCATTGAAGAGCGATCTCTGGTCGCTCGACGTGCGCGACATCCGCGATCACGGCATCGGCAAGCATCGCACCGTTGACGACACGCCGTCCGGCGGTGGTCCCGGCATGGTGATGCGTGCTGATGTCGCGCTGGCCGCGATTGATGCGGTGGAGCGCGGCGGCCGCCCACTCATCTTTCTGTCGCCGCGCGGATTGCCGCTTACCCAGAAGCGCGTGACCGAGCTTCGTGCTGGCCCGGGCGTCATTCTGCTTTGCGGGCGGTTCGAGGGGCTGGACCAGCGCGCCGTCGACGCGCGCGCCATCGAAGAGATCAGCATCGGTGATTTCGTGCTGGCCGGCGGCGAGATCGCGGCCATGGCCCTGATCGAGGCTGCCGTGCGCCTGATCCCCGGCGTGCTGGGCGACACGCAGTCGCCAGACGATGAGAGCTTCGCGCAAGGATTGCTGGAATACCCGCAATATACCCGCCCCCAGACGGTCGAGGATCGGGCCATCCCTGATGTGCTAAACAACGGAAATCACAAGGAAATCGCCAAGTGGCGCCGGGCCGAGGCGGAGGCCCTGACCAGGGCGCGGCGTCCCGATCTCTGGACCCTCTATGAAAAGTCGAAACGCTAGGCTATACGCCCCCGCTCAATTGCCGCTGTTTTCGCCCGGAGATCAATGAAATGAACCTGTTGCAGACGCTCGAAGCCGAGCAGATGAAGGCCGTCCGGGCCAAACCGCATCCCGATTTCCGCGCCGGCGACACGCTGAAGGTCAGCGTGAAGGTGGTTGAAGTCTCGTATGACGAGAAGGCGAAGGCCGAAAAGCGCCGCGAGCGTCTTCAGGCGTTTGAAGGCGTCTGCATCGCGCGCCAGGGTGCAGGCCTGAACGAGAGCTTCACGGTCCGCAAGATTTCGTACGGTGAAGGCGTCGAGCGCGTTTTCCCGGTTTACTCCCCGCTGGTCGACAGCGTGACGGTTGTCCGCAAGGGCCGCGTCCGCCGCGCGAAGCTTTATTACCTGCGCGGTCGTCAGGGTAAGTCGGCGCGTATCGCCGAGCGCCAGGACAATGAGAAGGCCGAGGCCTAGTATTTGAAAATGTCGCGACTGGCGTTTTCGCCACAGTCGCGACTTTTCGTTTTTACCCCCTTCCAAATGTAATTCCCACGCCTATCCTCCGCGCCCCGTTTTTGGGTGCGAGACAGAGTCGTGGGAAAGAACGTCGATACCGAGACGATCGTGAACGCCGTCGAACCATTCGACGAGACGATCGCGATCGCGCGCGTGCCGGGTTCGCCCTTCGCGTTCATCTGGTTCCTGATCCGCACGCATTTCCCCGGCCGCGTGTCGGCAATGGTCGCCTTCGCGCTGACCGCGACGTCGATCGAAGCGTTCAGCCCCGTCGCGTTCTCGCATCTGGTGAACAGCATCACCGCGGCGGTGAAGAACCACGCCGGCATGGCGACTGTCCTGCCCTGGATCGGCTGGCTGGCGGCGATCTGGTTCGGCGGCGCGTGCGCCTATCGCGCCTATGAGATGGTCGACGTGAACACCGGACCGCGCATGCGCGGTCTCGCGCAGAAATATCTCTTCGTCTATCTGCTGGGCCACTCGCCACGTTATTTCCAGGACAATTTCGCCGGCAAGCTCGGTCAGAAGGTCAAGCAGGCCGGCCAGGCGGTCATCGGCATCCTTGGCATCGTCTGCATGGATGTCGTCCGCGTCATCGGTCTCATCGTGCTCGGCGGCGTGCTGATGGCGATTCAGGCGCCGACCTACGCGATCATCCTCGGCGTGTGGTCGGTGCTCTATCTGGCGGTTGTCTTCGCGCTGGCGCGGCATTGCGTCGTGCTGTCCAAGGCGCTGTCGGACGAGATCTCCACGTCGACCGGCCGGCTGATCGACGCGATCAGCAACGCCGATCTCGTGCGCGCTTTCGCCAAGGCGGTCTATGAGCGCAAGTTCATCTCCTACTTCCTTGCCGACGAGATGAATGCATCGCGCCGCTTCCGCTGGTTCCTGATCACCATGCGCGTGTTCATGCAGTCGGCGACTCTGTTGTTGCTGGTGGCGCTGATCTATGTGACAGCGCGGGACATCGTGGCGGGCGCGATCTCGCTTGGCGCGTTCACGATGATCTACCTGCTCGCCAACCAGATCGCGCGCGGTGTGCAGGAGCTGTCGTTCCGCATGCTCGATTATTTCGAACAGCTGGGCACGCTGGCCGAAGCGCTCGATCTCGTCAGCGCGCCGCATGAGATCGTGGATGTGAAGGACGCCGGCGAGCTGGCGGTCGCGAAGGGGCATATCGTCTTCGAGAATGTCAGCTTCCGCCATCCCAACGGTTTCCAGGTTTTCGAGAATCTGAGTCTCGATATCAAGCCCGGCGAGCGTGTCGGTCTCGTGGGGCCGTCGGGCGCAGGCAAGTCGACGCTGGTTCGCCTGCTGCGCCGCCAGTTCGAGCCGCAGGAAGGGCGCATCCTGATTGATGGTCAGGACATCGCCCATGTGACGTGGAATTCGCTGAACGAAGCGATCGCCGAAGTGCCGCAGATGCCTGGCGTGTTCCATCGCAATGTGCGCGACAACATCCGCTATGCGCGGCCGCTCGCGCAGGAGGATGAAGTGACGAGCGCGGCACGTCAGGCCTTCGCGCACGACTTCATCGCCGATCGCGACGAAGGCTATGACATGATCGTGGGCGAGCAGGGCATCAAGCTGTCAGGCGGCGAGCGCCAGCGCGTCGCGATCGCTCGTGCGCTTGTAAAGGATGCACGCATCCTGGTGCTGGACGAGGCGACATCCTCGCTGGACTCTGAGAGTGAGCATCTGATCCAGACCGCACTGTGGACACTGGTACAGGGCCGCACCGTGATCGCCATCGCGCACCGCCTGTCGACCATCGCGGGCATGGATCGCGTCGTCTATCTGGAGAACGGCAAGATCCTGGAAGACGGCCCGCACCGCGAGCTGCTGGCCAATGATGGCCCCTACGCCCGCCTCTGGAACCGCCAAATGGGCGGCTTCATCGACGCGGCGTGACGGCTTTCTTGGCAGGCAGCTTGGCGCCTTTGCGCAGCGCCTCCTCCATCCGCGTCTGCCAGCCCGGACCGGTCGCGCGGTAGTAGAGCAGAATCTCTGGCGCCAGCCGAAGATGCACGGACTTCTTCGCGTCCGGCTTCTTCGGTCGGCCGGGCTTCGTCAGCGTGCCGTTGGCGGGGCGAATGACCTTGCCGCCGATCGCGATCTCGGCGCGATCGAAGAAGTCGTCCGTCAGCTCGGGCGCATCGTCGGGATCAACCCATTCGGTCTTTGTATTTTTCTTTTTCTCGGCCATTTGCCTTCCTGAATGAAATGATGTGGTGCGTGTCGCCTCGCAAAGTCCAAACCAACACCATCATCCGCTCGCGCAGCAATCCGACTGTGATGTGACGAATTTCGCCGTAGTCCTTGCGATCATCGTCCACCGTGAGGGTTTTGCCGGCGAATACGGTCGCGGCCTCCTCGAAATCTAGGTCCCGCTCAGCAAGCGCCTTCGCCCGCTTTGCCGGGTCATAGCTGATCTTCATAATTTATGTGGCCACAATAATTAAAAGTCAAGGCTGGCGGGCTGGTTTGGGCGCGTCTCACCCCGTACAACGCGCCGGTCGCGACCAACCCGGAGACGTCCCATGGACCTTTCGAAAATCTCAGCCGGGCAGAATCCGCCGTCGGACATCAATGTGCTGATCGAGATTCCGGCGGGCGGGCCACCCGTGAAGTATGAGATCGACAAGGCGTCCGGCGCGTTGTTCGTCGACCGCTTCCTGCACACGGCGATGTTCTATCCGGGCAATTACGGCTTCGTGCCGCATACGCTGTCGGAAGATGGCGATCCGGCTGACGTGCTGGTGATCAGCGCCGTGCCGGTCATCGCCGGTGCCGTCGTCCGTTGCCGGCCGGTTGGTGCGCTGATCATGCAGGACCAGGCAGGCCCGGATGAGAAGATCATCGCCGTGCCGGTCGACGCGCTGCATCCGTTTCACACCGGCGTGCGCTCCTATCGCGACCTGCCGGACATCCTGCTGCAGCAGATCGCTCACTTCTTTGAACACTACAAAGACCTCGAACCCGACAAATGGACGCGCATCGGCGCGTGGGTCGATGCCGATGCGGCGGAAAGACTCATCTCTGATGCCATCAAACGGGCAGGCGGCGGGTGACCGCCGAATCCATCTGATATCGATAAATCGGGCCTTTCCGGCGCTTTCACCGGCTGCGCGTGCGCTGCGGCAGACTCAGGTGGTGCAAAAAAGCCTGTGTTTATCGTCTTTTTCGCTTTCGGCCCGTGCTTAACACTCCAGAAGTGCAGTAAAATCAGGCATTGGTTTGATTCGCAAAAGGAGTGAATACGAATGGCAGTAGCTGGAACTGGCGCCCCGAAGGCCGCCAAGGCGAAGGTCGACACGGTGAGCACCCGCCAGCTTGGCGCCGCGCTGGCCGAGAAGCATGAGATCTCGAACAAGGCCGCGCATCTGATCCTGGAAGACACGATCGGCCTGATCACGAAGCACCTGAAGAAGGGCGCCCGCATCCGTCTCAACGGCCTGGGCATCCTCGTTGTCCGCAAGCGCGCCGCACGCATGGGCCGCAACCCGGCCACCGGCGAAGCGATCAAGATCAAGGCTTCGAAGAAGGTCGCCTTCCGCGCCGCGAAGGAACTTAAAGAGTCGATCTAACGATCGCATTCTTTTGAAGTGCTCAAGCCGGGTTGCGAACGTCGCAGCCCGGCTTTTTCTTTGGCTGCGGTGCGCCTGATCGCTAATGATGGCAGCCATGCGATCCCTTTTGCTTGTCAGTTGCGGCTTTCTGTTCCTTTGCGCACCGGCGTCGGGGCAGGACATGCCGGGCATGGAAGGCATGGACATGTCCCACATGGACATGCCGATGACGGGGACGCTCGGTCCCTATTCCATGACGCGCGAAGCATCCGGCACAAGCTGGCAGCCCGATACCGTGCCGCATGCCGGCATCCATCTCACGGCCGGCGACTGGTCGATCATGCTGCACGGCGCGGTGGACGGCGTGTATGACTGGCAGAGCGGGCCGCGCGGCGACGATCAGCCATTCGCAGCCGGCTGGGCCATGGGCATGGCGCGGCGCGATTTCGCCAGCGGCGACACGCTCAACCTGCGCGCCATGCTGAGCCTGGATCCCTTCATGGGACGCAGCGGCTATCCGCTCCTGCTTGCGTCGGGCGAAACGGCGAACGGCGTCACGCCGCTGATCGACCGGCAGCATCCGCATGATCTGTTCATGGAGCTGTCGGCGTCCTACGGCCACCATCTGTCGGACGACAGCAGCGTCTTTGTCTATTTCGGCTATCCCGGCGAGCCGGCGCTGGGTCCCTCGGCCTTCATGCATCGCGTCTCGAGCGAAGACATGCCGGAAGCGCCGATCACGCATCACTGGCTCGACTCCACGCACATCACGTTCGGCGTGGTGACCGCCGGCTATGTCTGGAACAACTGGAAGCTCGAGGCGTCGCAGTTCACCGGCCGCGAGCCTGACCAGTACCGCTTCAACTTCGACTCCGCCAAATTCGACAGCACCGCTGCGCGGCTGTCCTACAATCCCGATCCGAACTGGTCGCTGCAGGTGTCTTGGGGATTCCTGAAGAGCCCGGAAGCGCTGGAGCCCGACGTCAACGAAACACGCTATACCGCCAGCGCGACCTATTTCACGCCGCTCTCCGAGGGCGCGTCGTTTGCAGCGACACTCGCTTTTGGCCGCAAAGTGCTGACGGGAGGCATCGACGAGAACGGCTTCCTTGCGGAGGCGGAATACAAGCCGGATGACGCGTGGACCATCTTCGCACGCGGCGAGTCGATCGACAGTAGCGAACTGTTCCCGACTGCGGGCATTCAGACTGCGGGCGAGTTCACGCTTGGCGCCGTCCACGACTGGCGCGTGGCGGAGCATGCCAAGTTCGGGCTCGGCGCGCTGACGGCGTTCGACTTCGTTCCCGGTGGTCTCACGCCGACCTATGGCGGAAGCCCGCACGGCGCGATGATGTTTGTCCGTCTTGTTGCAGAGTAGAGTGCCGCTGGCAGAGGGGTTCCACGTGCGGTTTCGTGCCTTGGACGGCTGGCGCGGTTTTTGTGCGTTGCTGGTCGCCCTGCATCACATGGGCGTCATGGGCTGGATCTATTATCAGCCGCTGATCCGCCACGCCTGGATGTTCGTCGACTTCTTCTTCGTCCTGTCCGGCTTCGTGATCGCTTTCGCTTACGGCGACAGGCTTGGCACGTCGGCAGCAGCGCGCAGTTTCGTCATTCGGAGATTTGGCCGGCTGTGGCCGCTGCATGCGGCGATGCTTGCCGTGCTGATCGCGCTCGAGTTTGTGCATCTGGCAGTCCAGCATATCCATCCGCTGCCCGGCGATCCCGGCGCCTTTATCGGCGGCCGCTCGATCTTTGCGATCGTGACCAATCTCTTTTTGTTGCAGGACTTCGGGCTGCACGACGTGCTCACCTGGAACACGCCTTCCTGGTCGATCTCCGCAGAGTTCTTCACATATCTGGTCTTTGCCGCGGTCTGCCTGATCGCGCCCGCGCGCTGGACCAGGATTGTGCTGGCGCTGATCCTCAGCGTGCTTGCGGCGACCATTCTGCTTCGCGTATCGGACTACGGCATGCGCGAGACGTTTCATTGGGGCTTTGTGCGCTGCGTGTTTGGGTTCTTCGCCGGGGTCATCACCTACGAAATCTGGCGCAGCGGCGTCGCCGCCGTGCTCGGTGGATCGATCACCGAGATTGCCGCGGTCCTCGCAGTCATCGTGTTCATCGCTTACCGCCACGGCGACCCGCGGCTCGAATATCTGAGTGTGCCGCTCTTCGCGCTGACTGTTCTGATCTTCGCAGGCGAACGCGGCTTGATCTCGCAACTGATGCTGACGAGGCCCGTTGCCGCGATCGGCCGCTGGTCTTACTCGATCTACATGGTCCACATTTTTGTGATCGCCATAGTGTTCTCGGCTCTCCATGTCGCGGAGGCGGAATTCCACATGGGCTGGATGGTCCGGAGGCCAGCCGGCGGATTCGCGATCAATGTTGGCGCCGGTCCGGCGAACGACCTGATCATGCTGGGGATGCTGGCGGCGGTGGTCGCGTTCTCGGCGCTCACATACCGCTATATCGAGCTGCCGGGGCAGCGCTGGGCGGCTCGCGTGGCTGCCCGCCATCCCGTTGAAATGTCCGCACAAATACCGTGATTGCCCGCGTGGTTTTGCATTCTTGCCGGATCGCCCGGCGCGCGGTACTTACCGCCCGGCTTTTCCCCGAAAGGATTCCCTCATGGCCCGCAAGAAAATCGCCCTCATCGGCGGCGGACAAATCGGCGGCACGCTCGCCCATCTGATCGGGCTCAAGGAACTGGGCGACGTCGTCCTGTTCGACATCATGGAGGGCCTGCCGCAGGGCAAGTCGCTCGATATCGCCCAGGCCGGCCCGGTCGAAGGTTTCGACACGAAGTTCAAGGGCACCAACGACTACGCCGACATCAAGGGCGCCGATGTCGTGATCGTCACCGCCGGCGTGCCGCGCAAGCCCGGCATGAGCCGCGACGACCTGCTCGGCATCAACCTCAAGGTCATGTCGGCGGTCGGCGAGGGCATCAAGGCGAACTGCCCGAACGCCTTTGTCGTGTGCATCACCAATCCGCTCGACGCGATGGTCTGGGCGCTGCGCCAATTCTCCGGCCTGCCGCATGAGAAGGTCGTCGGCATGGCCGGCGTGCTCGACAGCGCGCGCTTCCGCCACTTCCTTGCAGAAGAAATGAATGTGTCCGTCGAAGACGTTTCGGCGTTCGTGCTCGGTGGCCATGGTGACACGATGGTGCCGATGCCGCGCTTCTCGACGGTGGCTGGCATTCCGCTTCCCGAACTCGTGAAGATGGGTTGGATCAAGCAAGACCGTCTCGACCAGATCATCCAGCGTACGCGCGATGGCGGCGCCGAGATCGTCGGCCTGCTCAAGACCGGTTCGGCCTATTACGCGCCGGCGACGTCAGCGATCGAGATGGCGGCGTCCTATCTGCGCGACAAGAAGCGCGTGCTTCCGGTCGCCGCGTATGTGAACGGCGCTTATGGCATCAAGGACCTCTATGTCGGCGTGCCGGCTGTGATCGGCGAGAAGGGCATCGAGCGCATCGTGGAGCTTGAGCTGCTGCCGGCCGAGAAGGAACAGCTGGCGAAGTCGGCCGACTCAGTGAAGGGCCTGATCGACGCCTGCAAGAAGCTCGATCCGCGGCTCGCCTGATACGGCCCGGCAAGAACAATTGCGCTTGATCAGTCTCGTGGTTGCGCTTTCGCTGGCGTCGATGCCGGCGGCCGCGGACGCGCTTGCGACGCTCATCGTGAAGGTCGAGAAGGTCAGCCCGCGCGGCGGTGACGTGCGTGTCGCGCTTTATGACGCCGCGTCCTATCCCGACGACAATTCCGATCCGGTGAAGGATGCCGTCGTGCCGGCGCATCCCGGTGAAACGATCGCAACGATGACCAGCATAAAACCCGGCATCTACGCGGTGAAGATGTTCCAGGACTTCAACCGCAACGGCAAGTTCGACGTGAACTGGCTGGGTCTGCCGCTTGAAAAATACGGCTTCTCGAATGACGCACGTCCCACCTTCAGCGAGCCGTCGTTCGACGCGACGAAGTTCGAGCTGAAGCCGGGCACAAATACGATCGTCATACACATGCAATGAGAACGGACACAGCGAATTGAACCCGTCCGCCGTGTTTCTCTGGGATGAACGTGTTGAAAGAAAGTATGGTTGCGAACGACATTGTCTCGATATGTTGCCTCGCAATGAATGGGGAATGAAACATGATACCGCGCCTCGAAACCAATCGCCTCATCCTGCGCGAATGGCGCCCCGATGATTTCGAAGACTATGCGGCGATGTGTGCCGACAAGGAGGTCATGCACTTCCTCGGCGGCGTGCAGGAGCGCGGCGATGCCTGGCGCAGCATGGCGGGCTCGATCGGCCACTGGCACATGCGCGGCTACGGGATGTGGGTGGTGACGGACAAGACGGATGGAAGCTTCCTCGGCCGCATCGGTCTTGTTAATCCCGAAGGCTGGCCGTCGCTGGAAGTCGGATGGGGGCTTGTGAGTCGCGCGCAAGGCAAAGGCTACGCGACCGAAGCGGCTGGTGCCGCGATGCGTTACGGATTCCTGACGCAGCCGGTGGACAAGCTGATCTCGTCGATCGATCCGGACAATGTCGCCTCACAAGCTGTGGCGAAGCGGCTGGGTGAAACGAAGGGCGAGCGCACCTATCTGCGCATCCGCGGCGAGGAATTTCCGGTCGATATCTGGTCGATCACGCGCGGCGAATGGCAGCGTCGCGACGCGGCGGGAATCTGATATAGCTCGCCACAGATGTCGGACGTGACGCCCACGGTCTATCAGGACCGCGATTTCCAACTCTTTGCAGCTGCGCGCTTTCTCGCGACCATTGCCATGCAGGTGCAGTCGGTGGCGATCGGCTGGCAGATCTACAGCATCACGCATTCGACCTTCGCGCTCGGACTAGTCGGTCTCTGCCAGTTCGCGCCGATGTTCCTGCTCACGCTTCCGGCCGGCGATATCGCCGATCGGTTCGACCAGCGCCGCATCGTCAGCACCGCGCAGGCGACGCAAGGTCTGTGCGGCGCGCTGTTTCTGATCCTTTCGCTGACCGGCACGCATGCCATCTGGCCGTTCTATGCTGTGCTTGTGCTGTTCGGCGCGGCGCGCGGCTTCTACGGCCCCGCCTCGCAATCGCTTCTGCCGTTTCTTGTGCCGGCCGAGAAACTGCCGCGCGCCATCGCGCTCAGCTCGTCGGTGTTCACGACTGCCACGATCGCCGGACCGGCCATCGGCGGTTTCCTCTACGCACTTGGCCCTGTCTTCACATACAGCGTTTCGGTGAGCTGTTTCGTCGGCGCATCGCTTTGCATGATCGCGCTCGGCGGGCGCAGGCGGCCCAAGCATGTCGATACCGGCGCGACGCGGCTGGAGCGTGTGGCCGAAGGTGTGCGCTTCGTAAGGCGGCGCCCGGTCGTGCTGGGCGCAATCTCGCTCGATCTGTTCGCCGTGCTGCTCGGCGGCGCGACGGCGCTGCTGCCGGTCTATGCGCGCGACATCCTGCATACCGGACCGTTGGGCCTCGGCTTCCTGCGCAGCGGGCCGGCAATCGGCGCGGCGATCATGGCGTTCAGCCTGGCCCGCTGGCCAATCAGACGGCACACCGGCATCACGATGTTCGCCGCGGTTGCGATCTTCGGCATCGCTACGATCATTTTCGGCATCTCGAAAAGCTTTCCGATCTCGCTCGCGGCGCTCGTGACGCTTGGCGCAACCGATATGATCAGCGTGTTCATCCGCTCCGCCCTGATCCAGTACGCGACGCCCGACGAGATGCGCGGCCGCGTCAGCGCCGTGAACATGCTGTTCATCGGCGCCTCGAACGAGATGGGCGAGTTTGAATCCGGTGTGACGGCTGGCTGGTTCGGCACCGTGCCCGCCGTGATCCTGGGCGGTGTCGGCACGCTGCTGGTGGTTGCGATCTGGATGGGTGTGTTTCCGCCGCTGCGCAAGATCGATCGCCTGGCGGATGCGAGCAGGGAGCCTGTGGCGGCTTAACCTCTTCCACACCATGTAGCTTGTCATCCCGGACAAGCGATGCGTCAGCATCGCGCCGATCCGGGACCCATCGTCAAGCGTGGGAATGGGTCCCGGATAGTCTCGCTGCGCGAGCCTTCCGGGATGACAGCGGTGCGAAGATGGATGACAGGCGGTTCGTTTTCACCGAAACTCCCGTTCAAACAGGGGCAGGAAGCACATGGGTCTGAAAGTCATCGGCGCCGGATTCGGCCGCACGGGTACGAAATCGTTGCAGGAAGGCCTGCAGATGCTCGGCTTCTCGCCGTGCCATCACATGTACGAAGTCATCATGAACCCGGAGCAGGTGCCGTTCTGGGATCGCGCCGCGCGTGGCGAGCGCATGAATTGGGACGATGTCTTCGCGCGCTATCAGGCGTCATGCGACTGGCCGAGCTGCACGTTCTACAAGGAGCTTGCCGACTACTATCCGGACGCGAAGGTGATCCTGTCGCTGCGCGATCCGAAGTCCTGGTACAAAAGCGTCAACAGCACGATCATCGGCTCGATGAAAAAGCCCGACGCCGGTGGGCGTCCTGGTCTGCCGGGCACGTTCGGTCCACTGCTGCTCGGCGAAAAGACCTTCGGCAACGATTTCAGCGAAGCGCACATGATCGACGTCTATGAGCGCCACAACGCCGAGGTGCAGCGTGTCATCCCGGCCGACCGCCTTCTTGTGTTCGAGGCGAAGCAGGGCTGGGCGCCGTTGTGCAAGTTTCTTGGCGTGCCGGTGCCCTCAACGCCATATCCGAACGTGAACTCGACCGAAGAATTCCAGGCAAGGATCAAGGCGCGAGGCGCGAGCTAGAAGTTCATGCTCGCGTGGATGAACGCGCCGTCTGGCGTTGCGTAGAGATCGGAGTAGATCTCGAAGCGGCGATGATAGCGCGACGTGAAGATTTGGCTGTAGCCCCACGCCATGCCCGCGCTCGCCGCCACGTCATACCAGTGATGCTTCTTCGCATCGACGCGGCTGTATCCTACAAACGCGGCCGCGGCATACGCCGGCACGCCGTACTCCCAGCCATAGCGATCCCACAGAAACGCCGCCGGTGCGAACGCCAGTGCCGCCGTATCGGACGGGAAGGACTGATCGTCCGAACCGTCCGGACGCTCCTCATGTATGAGGTGCTTTAGGCCGTAAGCCGTACCCACCGTCGCGCCGGTGTCGAGCACCAGCTGGCCGACACCATTCCAGTCCTGATCATGCGCAAGGGCGATGCCTCCTGCGATGATCGGCATGGCGATCGCAACATCGGTTCCGGCATTCTCGATGCCGCTGGCCCAGGCCGGCGTAATCGCCGCCAGCAAAAGTATCGTTCCCCAAAGCGCTTGTCGCATCATCGTCGCAATAGACGGTACCGCTCGCAGAGGGTCAAGCGCGCGGCATCGACGGTTCCCGCGAACCTGCTATGAATGCTGGATAAAACAGGGGAATCGGGATGGCGGCGCTCGACGCATTCAGGGGTTGGACCAGCGCGCAGAAGCATGTCGTGACGGCGAGCTTTCTTGGCTGGACGCTCGATGCGTTCGACTTCTTCCTCATGGTGTTCGTCATCAAGGACGTGGCGCATGATTTCGGCGCCGGCAAATCCGACATCGCGTGGGCGACGGCACTGACGCTTGCGCTGCGTCCGCTCGGCGCCTTCCTGTTCGGCCGGCTCGCGGATCGCTTCGGCCGCCGGCCGGTACTGATGGCCGACGTCGCGCTCTATTCGGTGCTGGGTTTTGCCACGGCATTCTCGCCGAACCTGATCGTGTTCCTGATCATCCGCGCGCTGTTCGGCATCGCGATGGGCGGCGAGTGGGGCACCGGCGCGTCGCTCACCATGGAGACGGTGAAGCCCGAAGCGCGCGGGCTGGTGTCGGGGCTTCTGCAATCCGGCTATCCGACGGGCTACCTGCTGGCCTCGATCGTCTATCGCAATTTCTATGAATCCTTTGGCACGTGGTTTGGCATCGCGCCGTGGCGCTGCATGTTCCTGATCGGAATCGTTCCGGCGCTGCTGATCCTCTATATCCGCCGCCATGTGCCGGAATCGCCCGGCTGGTCGACCGACCATGCGCGCACCGGCACGGTGTTCAACGTGCTGCGGCGGCACTGGGCGCTCGCGATCTACGCCATCGTCCTGATGACGGCGTTCAACTTCTTCAGCCACGGCACGCAGGACGCCTATCCGACCTTCCTGCAGGTGCAGCACAAGTTCGACGCCCATACGACGGGCAATATCGCGATCATCTACAATATCGGCGCGATCCTCGGCGGCTGGGTGTTCGGCATCTGGAGCCAGACCTTCGGACGGCGGCGGACGATCATCGTGGCCGCGCTGTTGTCGATCCCGGTGGCTTATCTCTGGGCCTATTCGGAGACCGCGACGATGCTCGCGATCGGCGCCTTCCTGATGCAGTTCTTCGTGCAGGGCGCGTGGGGCGTGATACCGGCGCATCTGAACGAGCTGTCGCCACCGGATGCGCGCGGCACCTTCCCTGGGACCGTCTACCAGCTCGGCAATTTCATCGCGTCGTACAATCTTGTCCTTCAGACCAAGATTGCGGCCGCGAGCCACGAGAACTACTCGCTGGCGCTGGCAGGCGTGGCAGTCACGGCGGCGGTGGTGATCGCAGTCCTCACCGGCCTTGGCCGCGAGGCACGCGAGATCGATCTGACGGCGAAACCGGTCTAGGCGCGCAGGAAGACGTCGACGCGATCCAACGCGCCGGAATCGGCGCCGCCCATCGCACGCACGTCGATCTTCTCCGACGGGATGCCGTCCTCGATCAGCAGCTCGCGCACGACCAGCGCGCGCTTGAGCGACAGGCGGCGCGAGTCCGACGACTTGTCGCCGCGCGGGCCGCCATAGGCCTCAAGCTCGACCTTGGCCGAACCGCTGCTCAACGCGCTGTTCAGCGATGCGGCCAGACCGTGGATCACATTTACGTCCGACGCCGCAGGGCTCGTGTCGCCCGCAGCGAAAGAGATGACTGTCTGCCGCTTCAGGCCGGCCTGTGACGCGGGCGACGGTCCGGTCGCGGCAGGCGGCGGCGTCGCGCGGGCTGTTCGCGTTGGAGCAGGCGCAGGAGCTGCGCTGGGATCGAACGAGAACGGCACGGTCCCTGACGTATCGGCCGGAGCCGGCGCCGGAGCAGCAGCAGCCGCTGCGGGCGGCGGTGTGCTGGCGACACGGCGAGGCTTCACAGGTTTCGCGGCGGGTGGCGGAGGCGGAGCTGCTGCAGCCACACCGCCATCGCTCACCAGGCGACCGGCACTATCTTCCGGCATCGCGCTCGGACCAGCTTGATAGACCGGTGCGGCCGGCGCCAGTGCTGGCGCTGCAGTCGCTACCTTCGGCGCGCGTGGCTTGCGGACAACAGCCGTCACCACGTGACGATGCGTCGGCATGTGGAGGTGGATGATCGTGCCGGGCTTCTCGCCGGGCTGCAGCAGGCCGCCGACATAGCGGCCCGACTGGCCACCGGGATACAGCACATAGCCGCCACCGCTCGCGCCGCCGACATTCGCGGTCACGCTGTCGTCGGGATAGCTCTGCGCCATTGCAGACAGGGGCGTCGCAAGAAAGAGCAGGGCGCCGATAGCGCTGGCTTTTTTCATTCGTTCTCGACTCGTGCCCAAACGCCGGAATCCAGCGGCGCAGACCTTAAAGGCCGCGGCGACAGCCCTCAACCCTTTGCGGCGTCTTTCAAAAGCTTGAGGACCTGGGGATGCAACACCTCATTCGAGGCGAGAATTTGGCCGTTCTCCAGCATCTTCGCCCCGCCTGAAAGATCGGTAACGACACCGCCAGCCTCGCGCACCAGTAGGATGCCCGCCGCCATGTCCCAGGGCGACAACTGCCGCTCCCAATAGGCGTCGAAGCGGCCGGCGGCGACATAGGCGAGATCCAGGCTCGCCGCACCGAAGCGGCGCACACCGGTCGTGAGCGCCATCGCCGCGCTCAGCTCGGAGGCGAACTCGGCGTGATCGCCGTGGCCAAGGAACGGGATGCCGGTTGCCAGCAAGGTCTCGGACATCTTTTTCCGTCCGGCAACACGCAGGCGCTTCTCGTTCAGCAGTGCGCCCTTGTTCTTCTCGGCGGTGAACATCTCGTCGGTCACGGGGTTGTAGACCACGGCCGAGACCAGCTGCCCCTCACGCTCCAGCCCGATCGAAATCGCGAAGTGCGGGATGCCGTGCAGGAAGTTTGTCGTGCCGTCGATCGGATCGATGATGAAGCGATGCGTCTTGTCGGTGCCCGCGATCTCGCCGGTCTCTTCGGTGAGGAAGCAATAGGCCGGACGCGCGCGCTGCAGCTCCTCGATCAGCATCGCCTCGGTGCGCTTGTCGGCGCTGGTGACGAAATCCGCGGGGCCTTTCATCGAGACTTGCAGGTTTTCGATTTCGCCGTAGTCGCGGATCAGTTTGCGGCCGGCCTTGCGCGCGGCCGCGACCATGACGGTGAGCGCGGGTGAAATGTATGCCATCTACTCGGCCCTGCGGACGTAGGAACCATCTTCGGTCGACACGACGATCTTGGTGCCTTGTTCGACGAAGGGCGGGACCTGGATGCTCATGCCGTTCTCGAGCTTGGCGCCCTTATAGGATGGGGCCGCCGTACCGCCGCGCATTACGGGATCGGCCTCGACGACTTCAAGCGTCACCTGCGCCGGCAATTTGATGGAGATCGGACGGCCTTCGTAGAGCTGCAGCATCACCTTCATGCCGTCGACGAGATATTGCGTCTGATCGCCGACCCAGTCGCTCTGCAGTTCGATCTGGTCGTAGGTCTCGACGTCCATGAAGGTCAGCATGTCGCCGCTGGCAAACAGGAAGCTGAAATCCTTCTTGTCGAGATAGATTTCGTCCACCGCCTCGTCGGAGCGGAAGCGCTGGTTCAGCTTGGTGCCGACGATGATGTTTTTCAGTTCGACCTGGTTGTAGGCGCCTCCCTTGCCGGGCTTCACCTTCTGCGTCTTGACCGCGACCCACAGCCCGCCGTCGAACTCGATCAGGGTGCCGGGACTGATTTCGTTGCCGGTGATCTTGGCCATGGACAGCAAGCGCCTCCTTCGGCGCGGTTTTTCAGGTTCGAACTGAGAAAGAGCGCGCGGGTTCTAGCAAAGCGGGCAGGGCGGCGCAAACCGCGCTTCACGCCGGATTTTCGGGCACCTGGAAGGCAAAGAAGCGGCCGCGCGACACGGGATCCCAGCCGGCTTCCATCGCCTGTTTTATTGCGGCTTCGATCAGGTGCGGCTGGATGCGTTCCTTCTCGCGCTGCGCCCATCCTGCCTTGTTCATTGGGAAGGGGAATTCGAGGATCAGTTCGCGGAACGTCTTGTGGCCTTGCGTCTGCACACTGAAAGCCATGCCCTTGTAGCCGTCATTCGTCGTGAATTTCGCTTCGCGCAGCAGCGACCATTCCAGCTCGTGGCCATCGATCATCACTTTGCCCGTGGCAGTCCGCTTCCGCGCTTTCATCGCTTGCCCTTCATGAGCGCGTCAAACGCCTTCACCGCGGCCGCTGGTCCGTCTTTGTAGTCCCAGACGCCGGCCGACACGGCAAGGAAATCGGCGCCGGCTTCCACCAATGGCTTCGCGTTATCCACGGTGATGCCGCCGATGGCGACGACCGGTACAGTCATCATCTCCGCCCACCACTGCAGCGTTTCGATGTCGGCGCGCGTCTTTGGTTCTTTTGTAGCCGTTGGAAAGAATGCACCGAAGGCGACGTAGTCCGCACCTGCTTCAGCCGCATCGATCGCGAGGTGACGCGAGTCATGACAGGTGACGCCCACGATCGCGTCGCGGCCGACCGCGGCGCGCGCGTCGTCATAGCTCGCATCCTCCTGGCCGACATGCACGCCGTCACAGCGTAGCTCTGCCGCGAGATCCGGCCGATCATTGAGAATGAACGCGACACCCGCGCGCTGCGCGATGGGCATCAGGATGTCGGTCGCCTGGCGGATGGCGTCGTCCGGCACGTCCTTCAGCCGCAGCTGCAGCGACGCGACGTCGCCGCCGTCGAGCGCGCGCTTCAGCGTCTCGCCGAACGCGCGCGTCTCAAGCTTGGGCGGCGTGATCAGATAGAGGCGGCAGCGTTCGCTCACGCCGCCTTCTTTTCATCGGCCGCCGACCATTCGCCGAGGGCGGCGAGGCTGTTCATGCGCGCGCGATGCAGGAAGGCGTGCTGGCCCTTAGCGACGTTCTCCGCCTTGCCGGCCCATGCGGCCTGCGGCGCGGCCTGGAGCGCACGGCCATAGGAGAAGGTCAGCGCCCACGGGAGATCATGGCGTGCATTCATCGCCGACAGATGCGCCGTGGCGTCTTCGTCCGACTGTCCGCCGGACAGGAACGCGATGCCCGGCACGGCGGAGGGGCAGCAGCGCTTCAGGATCTTCACGGTGCGGTCGGCGACTTCATCGACGCTCGCCTGCTTGGCGCACTTCATTCCCGGGACGATCATGTTCGGCTTGAGAATGATGCCTTCGAGCTGCACGCCGGCATAGTAGAGCTGCTGGAACGTGTCCTTCAGCACCCACTCGGTCACGGCCTCGCAGGTCTCGATCGTGTTGTCGTAGTCCATCAGCACTTCGGGCTCGACGATCGGCACGATGCCGTTCTCCTGCGCCAGCGCCGCATAGCGCGCGAGTGCCTGGGCGTTCGCATTGATGCAGTTGTAGGTCGTCGCACGCGGATCATAGGTCGCGCGCCATTTCGCGAAGCGGGCGCCGAGCTTGTGATACTCGACAAACCGTTCGCGCAAGCCGTCGAGTCCTTCGGTGACCGTCTCGCCTTTCGACAGCGCCAGCGGCTTGGCGCCGGCATCGACCTTGATGCCCGGAACAGCGCCGGCATCTTCGATCAGCTTGACCAGCGGCGTGCCGTCCTTGGCCTTCTGGCGGATCGTCTCGTCGAACAGGATGACGCCGCCGATATAGCTTTCCATCGCGTCCTTGGTGCGGAACAGCATCTCGCGATAGTCGCGGCGATTCTCCTCGGTGTTCTGCACGCCGATCTTGTCGAAGCGCTTCTGGATCGTGCCGGTGGATTCATCCGCCGCGAGCAGGCCCTTGCCCTTGGCCGTCATCTTGCGCGCGATGGCGTTCAGTTCGTCGAGGTTCATTGCTACTTTCCCGTGTGCAGTAGGGCCGCCACTCCGGGCAGCTCCCGTCCTTCAAGCCATTCTAGGAATGCGCCGCCCGCAGTCGAGACATAAGAGAAGTCATCGGCAACGCCAGCGTGATTGAGGGCGGCCACCGTGTCGCCACCGCCTGCGACGGACAGGAGGTTCCCGGCCTTTGTCGCCGCCGCCACCAGTTTCGCCGCGCCGACTGTGCCGCGGTCGAAAGGCGCGGTTTCAAAGGCGCCGAACGGGCCGTTCCAGACAAGCGTGCGTGTTCCCGCGAGGCGCTTGCCGAAATCCTCGATACTGGCGGGGCCGACATCCAGGATCATCTCGTCCGGAGCGGTCTTGTCGACAGCCGCCGTGCGATGCGGTGCATTGGCCTTGAATTCCTTCGCCAGAACCGCATCGACCGGCAGGAGAATGGTGGCGCCGTGTTTGGCGGCGAGGCGCACGACATTGCGCGCCGTCTCCATGTGATCCTTCTCGTAGAGCGACTTGCCGACATCAATGCCTTGCGCGGCGAGGAACGTGTTCGCCATCGCGCCGCCGATCACCAGCGTGTCGACGCGCTGCACGAGGTTCTCCAGCAGCGCGATCTTGGTGGAAACCTTCGCGCCGCCGATGACCGCCATCACCGGGCGTTTCGGATCGCCCAGCGCCTTGTTGAGATGGGTCAGTTCCTTTTCCATCGAGCGGCCCGCGGCGCTAGGCAGCAGATGCGCGATCGCCTCTGTCGTGGCATGCGCGCGATGGGCGGCGGAGAATGCGTCGTTGACGAAGATATCGCCCAGCGCTGCAACAGCTTTCGCGTAGGCGGGGTCGTTCTTCTCCTCGCCCGCATGGAAGCGTGTGTTTTCCAGCAGCAGGACATCGCCGTTCTTGAGCTTGTCGACGGCGGCCTTCGCGACGTCGCCCGCGCTGTCTTCCGCGAATGCCACTGGCTTGCCGAGCGCCTTCGCTAGCGCCGCCGCAACAGGTTTCAGCGACATCGACGGCACGACCTTGCCCTTCGGCCGGTCAAAGTGGGAGAGCACGATCACCTTGGCGCCTTTGTCCGCAAGCTCGCGGATGGTCGGCGCCTGGCGTTCGATGCGGACGACGTCGGTGACGACGCCATCCTTCATCGGCACATTCAGATCGGCGCGCACAAGCACGCGCTTTCCTGCGACATCCAGGTCGCCGATCGTACGGAACACGGTCATCAGATCAGCTTGCCGAGCGCCACTGCCGTATCGGCCATGCGGTTCGAGAAGCCCCACTCATTGTCGTACCAGCTCATGACGCTGACGAACGTGCCGTCCATCACCTTGGTCTGGTCGAGCGCGAACGACGACGACGCGGGATTGTGGTTGAAGTCGCTGGAGACCAGCGGCGCATCGACGATATCGAGGATGCCCTTAAGCGCACCGGCCGACGCGGCCTTGATCGCATTGTTCACCTCGTCGACCGTCGTAGCGCGCTTGGCCACGAACTTCAGGTCGACCAGCGAGACGTTTGGTGTCGGCACGCGGACCGACACGCCGTCGAGCTTGCCCTTGAGCTCCGGCAGCACGAGGCCAACGGCCTTGGCGGCACCCGTCGATGTCGGGATCATCGACAGCGCCGCGGCACGGGCGCGATAGAGGTCCTTGTGCATCGTGTCGAGCGTCGGCTGGTCGCCAGTGTAGGAATGGATCGTCGTCATGAAGCCGTGCTGGATGCCGATCGCATCGTTCAGCACCTTCGCCACCGGAACAAGGCAGTTCGTGGTGCACGACGCGTTGGAGACGATGATGTGCTCCTTGGTCAGCTTGTCGTTGTTGATGCCATAGACGACCGTCATGTCGACGCCGTCCGCAGGCGCGGAGATCAGCACGCGCTTTGCGCCGGCCTTCAGATGGGCGCTCGCCTTTTCCTTCGTGGTGAACAGGCCGGTGCATTCGAGCGCGACGTCGACGTCGAGCTCCTTGTGCGGCAGCTCAGCGGGATCGCGGATCGCAGTGGCGCGGATCTTGTGGCCCGCCGCGATGATGTAGTCGCCATCGACCGTGACGTTTGCGGGGAATTTGCCGTGGACGGAGTCATAGCGCAGCAGATGCGCATTGGTCTCGATCGGACCGAGGTCGTTCAACGCCACAACTTCGATATCGCGCCGTCCGCTCTCGACGATTGCGCGCAAAACCAGACGTCCGATGCGGCCGAAGCCGTTGATCGCAACGCGAATAGCCATTTCCTTCGTACTCCTCAGCCCTTGTTCTTCAGTGCATCCCGTGCGGCTTCCGCGACAGCTTCCGCCGTGATGCCGAAATGCTTGTAGACATCTTTATATGGTCCGCTGGCGCCGAAACTATGCATTCCGACAAACCGGCCATGCGGTCCGATATAGCGATCCCAGCCTTCGCGGACACCCGCTTCGACCGCGACTTTTACCGTGCCCGGTCCCAGCACCGCTTCACGATATGTTTCGCTCTGTTCCTCAAACAGCGACCAGCACGGCATGGAGACCACGCGGGCCGCGATTCCCTCGGTTTTCAGCAGGTCGCGGGCGGCCAGCGCAAGCCCGATCTCGGTCCCGGTTGCGAACAAGGTTACTTTCGCATTCTCCGCACCAGCCACCTCATAGGCGCCCTTGGCGGAGAGATTCTCGTCGGTGTGGACGACGCGGGCCGGTGACACGTCCTGGCGCGAGAAGGCGAGCAGGGCGGGGCGCTTGGGATTGGCGAGCGCGATCGCCCATGCCTCTTCTGTCTCGACCGCATCGGCAGGGCGGATCACGAGCAGGTTCGGGATGGCGCGCAGCGCGGCGAGGTGTTCGACGGGCTGATGCGTCGGACCGTCCTCGCCGACGCCGATGGAGTCATGCGTCATCACGAAGACGACATGGATGCCCATGATCGCGGCGAGCCGGATCGAAGGCCGGCAGTAATCGGAGAACACCATGAAGGTGCCGCCGTAAGGGATGATGCCCTTGTGCAGCGCCATGCCGTTCATCGCGGCGCACATGCCGTGCTCGCGGATGCCGTAGTGGATATAGCGGCCGCTGAAGTCGCCGGTTTTGATCTCGGTGATGTTCTTGGTCTTGGTGTTGTTGGACGGCGTCAGATCGGCCGAGCCGCCGACCGTCGTCTGCATGCCGCCATTGATGACTTCCAGCACCTTCTCGGAATATTTGCGCGTGCCGGCGGGCTTCTCCGTGAGCATCGTCTTCTTGAGATCAATAAGCGCGGTCGCGAGCGAGGCCGGTATCTCGTTGCTGTGCGCCGCGTCGAAGTCCTTTGCCAGCGGAGCAGAGCGCTTGCGCGTTTCCCACGCTTCTCGCGTGCCCTTGCAGCGCTCGCCGAGCTTGCGCCACTGCGCGAGCACGCCGTCTTCGAGCGAGAACGCAGCATCAGGCAGGCCGAGCGCCTTCTTCGCGCCGGCGACTTCCTCGGCGCCGGGCGCGTCGCTGTGCGCCTTCTGCGTGCCGGCGCGTGTCGGCATGCCGAAGCCGATGACGGTGCGGCACAGGATCATCACGGGCTTCGTCGCGTCCTGCGCCTTCGTCAGCGCGCGATGGACGTCAGCGGCGTCGTGGCCGTCGCATTCATCCGTGGTCCAGCCGGCGGCTTCGAAACGCATCCGCGCATTCGTGGAGTCGGACAGCGAGGTCGAGCCGTCGATCGAGATGTGATTGCTGTCGTACAGCACGATCAGGTTCTTGAGCGCGAGATGGCCGGCGAGCGAGATCGCTTCGTGGCTGATGCCTTCCATCAGGTCGCCGTCCGACGCGATGACATAGGTCTTGTGATTGACGAGATCGTCGCCGAAACGCGCATTGAGGTGACGTTCGGCGATCGCCATGCCGACCGCGTTGCCGATGCCCTGGCCGAGCGGACCTGTCGTCGTTTCGATGCCCGGCGCGTGGCCGTATTCGGGATGACCGGCGCAGGGGCTGCCAACCTTGCGGAACGTCTTGATGTCGTCGAGCGTCATCCCCGGATAGCCGGTGAGATAAAGCAGCGAATAAAGAAGCATCGAGCCGTGACCGGCCGAGAGCACGAAGCGGTCGCGATCGGGCCATGCCGGATCGGCCGGATCGAAGTTGATGAAGTGCGAGAACAGCACCGTCGCCGCGTCTGCCATGCCGAGCGGCAGACCGGGATGGCCGGACTTCGCCTGCTCGACCGCATCGAGCGAGAGGCCGCGTATGGCGTTGGCCAGTTTGCGGGTGACGGCCTGTTCGGGCGGAGGGTTCGTCTTGTCCATGTTTCAACTCCGCAGATGGGCCGGGAGGTGGCCTTAGCGATTAGGTTCCGCTCCCGTCAAGGCCGCCTGTCGACGCCCTTGGAACTCATCCTCAACTAACGAAGTGGTGCGCACTTCGGATGCGCTGTGAATGCCGGTTTTACAAGGTTGACCGCGTTTTGCGGCGCGGCCTAAGGTCCTTGCGCGATTTGAGAAAAGAGATGCGCATGAGCAGGCTCGACGTAGCGGCGGAGCGCTTCAGCAAGATCCTGGAAACCGTAGAGCAGGCGACCGCGCCGCTCGCCGGGTTGAGAGCGGCGGAAGCCGACGGACGGGCCAAGATCGCCGAGCTGGAGGAGGAACGGGACCGTCTGCTCGGCCGTATCGCCTCGCTGGAAGAAGAAAACCGTGCCCTCGCGGGCATCACGGAAGAGGTCGAGGGCCGCCTGGACGGCGCGATCTCGGAAATCCGCACCGCGCTCGGGCGCTAGGAGAAGACGCGCATGCCTCTCGTCAACGTCATGGTCAACAACCGCGCCTACACCATCGCCTGCGACGACGGCGAGGAAGACCATCTGCGCGAACTTGCGAGCCATGTCGACGACAAAGTGCGCGAACTTCTGGGCTCCGTGGGCCAGGTCGGCGATCAGCGCATCCTGCTGATGGCCGCGCTGCTCATCGCCGACGAGCATCACGAGGCCACCACACAGCTCCATCTGCGCACGCAGGAGCTCGGCGATCTGTCGGATACGCAGGCGAATATGACGGACCGGCTGTCAAAAGCGGAGACAAACGCCGCCGAAATGCTCGAAACAGCGTCGTCGCGGCTTGAGGTCATTGCCGGTCGGCTTGCGCACGCCTAGATTAGAGGCGGACGGATACTGCCCCGCGCGTCAGGTTAGCGATACCCAGGGGCCTTAATGGTACTCACCGGGAGCTGTCCCTGGCTTGGATCGTGGTCCAGGCTACATGGCGCCCACCTGCACATGCAGGCCCGTGAGGATCCGAACACCAACGGCGACGGCGGTTCCGTCCACTTTGCCTTGCCGGTGCGATGAACGCGGTCTCGAAATCCAGCCTCCGCAACGAAGCACGCGCCAGACGGGCAACGCTGACGCGCGCCGACTTCGCCGACGCCATCGCGCAGTTTGCTGATCGCCTTCCGATTGCGCCAGGCGCCGTGATCGCAGGCTATCACCCCATCCGCGACGAAGCCGATCCGCGCGGACTGATGTCTGCACTGGGACGTCGTGGGCATGTTTTGGCACTACCTGTCGTGGCGGCGGCGAATGCCGCGCTCGTCTTCCGCCAGTGGAACGAAGGCGAAGCACTCAAGCCCAACGCGTACGGCATTGCCGAGCCGTTGCCGTCTGCCATGGAGATCGTGCCCGACATCGTGCTCGTTCCTCTGCTGGCGTTCGACGCCGTGGGCCACAGGCTCGGCTATGGCGGCGGCTACTACGACCGCACGCTCGATAGCATCCGCGCGTCACGCAGCGTGCTGGCAGTCGGTGTCGCCTATGCTGGCCAGGAGATCGCGCAACTGCCTCGCGAGGCGCATGACCACCGCCTCGACTGGATCGTGACAGAGAACGGTGCGCGCGCCTTCACCACACATGGGGGATGAGTCGCCACGGCACGCGCGCCATGTAGGCGTCGTAGCCTGACAATTCGCGCTTCAACGTTTGCTCTTCATGCGTTGCGCGCCATGAGATGCCCACGATGATGAGCGCGGCTCCGATCAGGCCGTACCACGAGCCTAGCAAGAGCGGCAGGCCGATCAGATAGAGACTCGCCGCGGCGTACATCGGATGACGCACCCACGCATAAGGCCCCGTATCGATCACATGCTGGCCGCGCTCGCCCTGCACGCGCACGACGGGCGCGGCGAAGCTGTTGGTGGCAAACACCGGCACGACGCCGGCAAACCCGGCCAAGATCAGCAGAGCGCCGCACACTTCCAGCCACAGCGGCATGTGCGACCACCGGAAGCGCTGCGCATCCAGCCCCATGAAGACGAGCCAGACATTCCATCCGACCATGATGAGCGACATAAAAATCTTGTCCCACAGCGGCTGGCCCTTCTGGACCATCGATCCCATGCGTTGTTCCAGCAGAGCCGGATCGCGCCGCAACAGCCAGGCGCAGAATGCTACCGAGGCAAGCGCGAAGATGATCAGAAACACCCAGGCCTCCGGCCATAGCCAATTCCCGGCTGCGGCGAACAACAGGACACCCATGAAAGCGAGCCAGGCGACGATCTGGACGGTCAGGCGCAGGAGCATGGACAGGCCCCTTTCTGTGCTATGAGGCTGCCATGCGCATTCTATTCATCGGCGACATCATCGGAAAGCCCGGACGCGACGTCGTCGCTGCGGAACTCCCCCGCCTGAAAGACCGGCTGTCGCTCGATTTTGTCATCGTCAACGGCGAAAACGCGGCCGGCGGTTTCGGCATCACGCGCGCGATCTCCAACGAGTTCTTCGCGATCGGCATCGATGTGATCTCCACCGGCAATCACTGGGCGGATCAGAAGGAGATATTGTCCTTCATCGGCGATGAAGACCGCGTGCTGCGGCCGGTGAATTATCCGAAGGGCACACCGGGTCGCGGCGCCTATCTCTATCAGGCGCGCTCGGGCGAGCGCGTGCTCGTCGTCAACGCGATGGGCCGCGTCTTCATGGACGCGCTGGACGATCCGTTTGCGGGTGTCGATGCGGAGCTCAATGCCTGCCCGTTGGGCGAGGCGGCGGACGCGATCATCGTCGATATGCATGCCGAGGCGACATCGGAAAAAATGGCGATGGGCCATTTCTGCGACGGCCGCGCCAGCCTTGTCGTCGGCTCGCATCAGCACATACCGACTGCCGACGCGCAGATTCTTCCCGGCGGCACGGCGTTCCAGGCCGACGCCGGCGCCTGTGCCGACTACGACAGCGTCATCGGTATGGAGAAATATGCGCCGGTGCAGCGCTTCATCACCAAGATGAGCCACGGCCGTTTCTCACCCGCCACCGGCCCGGCGACGCTCTGCGGCGTGTTCGTCGAGACCAACGCCAACGGACTCGCGTCACGCATCGAACCGGTGCGTGTGGGTGGCCGCCTGAAACAGGCATTGCCGGAAGTTTAGGCGCCAAACCCGCACTCCCAGCGCGGTTGAAACCGTCATCTCCGGCGCCGATGTTTCCTTCATCGCTATCATCTTTGGAGGGTTCGCCATGGAATACCGTCAACTCGGGCGTTCGGGATTCAATGTCCCGGTTCTCAGCTTCGGCACCGGCACGTTCGGCGGCAGAGGAGCCGCGGTCGGCTGGGGCGCGACGGATGCAGCAGAGGCGACGCGGCTTGTCGATATCTGCCTCGAGCACGGCCTCACCATGTTCGACAGCGCGGACATCTATTCAGCGGGAGCCGCTGAAGAGGTGCTTGGCGCGGCAATCAAGGGCCGCCGCGACAAGGTACTGATCTCCACCAAGGCGACGTTCCGCTCGGGCGCTGGCGCCAACGAGGTCGGCTCGTCGCGCTTCCATCTCACCCGCGCGGTCGAGACGGCGCTGAAACGTCTTGGGACGGATCATATCGACCTGTTCCAGCTGCATGGCTACGACGCCAAGACGCCGCCGGAGGAAGTGCTGTCGACCCTCGACACGCTGATTCGCGCCGGCAAGATCGGTTATATCGGCGTCTCCAATTTCTCCGGCTGGCATCTGATGAAGGCGCTCGCGACAGCGGACCGCTACGGCCTGCCGCGCTTCGTCGCAAACCAGACCTACTACTCGCTGATCGGCCGCGACTATGAGTGGGAGCTGATGCCGCTCGGTCTCGACCAGGGCGTCGGCGCGGTGATCTGGTCGCCGCTCGGCTGGGGCCGTCTCACCGGCAAAATCCGCCGCGGCGCGCCGCTACCGGAAATCAGCCGCCTGCACACGACGGCCGATTTCGGACCGCCCGTGCCGGACGAGCAGGTCTACAAGGCGGTCGATGCGCTTGACATCATCGCGAAGGAAACCGGCAAGACCATTCCGCAGATCGCGCTCAACTGGCTGCTGCAACGTCCCACCGTCTCAACCGTCGTGATCGGCGCGCGCAACGAGAAGCAGCTCACCGACAATCTGGGCTCGATCGGCTGGAACCTCACGCCGGAGCAGGTCAAGACGCTCGACAAGGCCAGCGCGGTGACGCCGCCTTATCCCTACTGGCATCAGAAGCAGTTCAAGGAGCGCAACCCGTTTCCGACGCGCGTCTGATGCGTTACGAGATCACCTTCCACCAACAAGAGGACCGCATGAACGTCCCGTTTCAGCTCAAACAGATCGATCACGTCGTGTTGCGCATCAAGGACCTCGAGGCCTCGATGCGATTCTACCGCGACATTCTCGGCTGCACGGTCGACAAGGTGCAGGAGACGATCGGCCTGTGGCAGATGCGGGCCGGCGCCTCGCTGATCGACCTTGTGCCGATCGACGGCGTGCTGGGTCAGCTCGGCGGCGCGCCTGCCGGCCTTGAAGGCCACAATGTCGATCACTTCGCGCTGCAGGTCACGCCGTGGAACGAAGGCGCGATCCGCGACCACCTCGGCACCCACGGCATTGCGATCGTGGACTCGGGGCCCCGCTATGGCGCGCAGGGCACCGGTCCGTCGATCTATATTCTCGATCCCGACGGCACGACTGTGGAGCTGAAGGGTCCGCCGAACGACTAGGCCGCCGCTGCAAGCGCCTGTTCGTGCGCGACGCCATCGAGCGTTGCTGCCACCGCATGAACAACCGACGCGATGCGCACCGCGGCCTGGATCTGCTCGGCCGTTATGCCGGCGGCGCGCAGCACCTTCTCGTGGCTGTCGATGCACATGCCGCAGCCATTGATGGCCGAGACGGCGAGCGACCACAGCTCGAAATCCGCCTTGTCGACGCCGGGCTTGCCGATGACGTTCATGCGCAGCTTCGCGGGCAGGGTGCGGTAGTCCGGCGACGAAGCCAGATGCGTAAAGCGGTAATAGATGTTGTTCATCGCCATGATCGAGGCTGCGGCACGCGCGGCGTCCAGCGCTTCGGGCGACAGCTTTGGACCGAACTCGGCGAGGATCGCCTGTGTTGTCTCGGCGTTGCGCGCGGCGAGTGCGGTGGCGACGAAGGTCCCGGCACGCTGCTGCTCGGTGAGCGACGGTTCGGTGGCGAGCGTCGACAGGTTGAGCTTCAGGTCCTTGGCGT
This sequence comes from Rhizomicrobium sp., assembly GCA_035943485.1. Lineage (GTDB taxonomy): Bacteria > Pseudomonadota > Alphaproteobacteria > Micropepsales > Micropepsaceae > Rhizomicrobium. The sequence goes on from DASZCC010000427.1 coordinate 56,917, forward strand.
ATTCGGGCAGGCGGGTCTTGAGCTGCTCAAGCGACATGTGTGTTCTCCAAAAAAAGCCCCGCGCCGGAAAAGGGGAGGCAGAACCGGCGCGGGGTTGAAGGAGCGCTGCCGTTCGGGGGGAGACGCGGCAACGCTGGTGAAAAGGTCAGGCGGCTTTCAGCACATCCTCGCCCTTCTGCCAGTTGCAGGGGCAGAGTTCGTCGGTCTGCAGTGCGTCGAGCACGCGCAGGACTTCCTGCGGATTGCGGCCGACCGACAGGTCCGTGACGTACGCGAAGCGGATGATGCCGTCGGGATCGACGATGAAGGTCGCGCGCTGGGCTACGCCTTCGCTTTTATCGAGCACGCCGAGCGCGGTCGAAAGCTCACGCTTGATGTCGGACAGCATCGCGAAGGGCAGGTTCTTCAGGTCGGCGTGGTTCTGGCGCCAGGCGAGATGGACGAACTCGCTGTCGACCGACACGCCGTAGATCACGGTGTCGCGATCCTTGAAGTCGCCATTGATGGCGCCGAAGCCGGCGATCTCGGTCGGGCAGACGAAGGTGAAATCCTTCGGCCAGAAGAAGACGACCTTCCACTTGCCGGCATCCGACGTCGCGTCGAAGTCCTGGAAAGCGGTCTTGGGATCAGTGGAAACGACGCCCTTCAGGGCGAAATCGGGAAACTTGTCGCCGACGGTGAGCATGGGGCAGGCCTCATTCGTTGTTGCGAGTGATACTTAGAACTACTCTAAACTGAATGCAAGAGGCGAGGGTGCGGCGTTTGGGATTTCCCTTCTCTTCCTCCCCCGTTTACGGGGGAGGGGGACCGCCCTTGCGGTGGAGGGGGCGACGCTGGGATCAGACGGTGAAAGAACGCGTCGCTTTCGCGCCGCGTCCCCCTCCGTCTCGTCGCTGCGCGCCGATCCACCTCCCCCGTAAACGGGGGAGGAAAACAACACGCACACTCCCCTACCACGCCGTCATGGGCGGACTTGATCCGCCCATCCATCGCGCGAGATTCACGAGCGAAGAGTCTTCGACGCGCGAAGCGCGTCAGATGGATGGGCGGGTCGAGCCCGCCCATGACGGATGTTGGTGGCTCAGAAAATAGTTCTGCGTGTTAGCGATCGCACTTCGCGCACCCGCTTGAATAGGCTTTCTGTCCTCTTATGTACGCCTCTCAAACTTGAGGAGTGCGTATGTTCTAGAGATGCCGTGAGACCAGACAGGCCAAGGGTGCGCTTACGGGCATCCGCGTGACGAAGGACAGATGGAGCGGACCTGGTTGAGCTTGCTCCCAGCCGAGCGATATCTCGAAGACGTCACAGGAGGCTGAGGCGAAAGCGCTGTGCCAGTTGGTTCTGCACGAGGGTGCGTTCCTAGGGCCGCAAACCTTTCAAGCGCATCACCCGCAGCAGCGGGCGTTCGCGTTTCAGGCCAGCGGTTCGTCGAGATAGCGCTTCTTCAGATGCCGCTTGAGCGCCGCGCCTGAGAGTTTCGCACCGGTCGCCGCCATCACCAGTTCGTCGAATGATTGCAGACTCGCCTTCTCGTGAATGCGCGGTTTGACCCAGGCGAAGTAGGCCTTGAAGTCGCCCTTCGCGATCGCCGGCAGGATGGTGGTGTCGTCGGCCGTCGCGCGTTCATAGAGTTGCGCCGCCAGTGACTCGCCGAGCGCGTAGTTCGGGAAGTAGCCGAACAGGCCCGCCGCCCAGTGGATGTCCTGCAGGCAGCCGCGCGTATCGTCTGGCGGCACGCGCCCGAACAGCTCGCCGAACAGCTCGTTCCACGCACCCGGAATATCGTCGACCGCGAGATCGCCGGACAACAGCGCCTGCTCCAGCCGGTAACGCAGGATCACATGCAGCGGGTAGGAGATCTCGTCGGCCTCAACGCGAATGTAGTCGTCGTCGACGCGGCGCATGTAGTTGAGCAGGTTCACCGGTGTCCAGCCGGTCGCGTCGCCGCCGAGATATTCGTGCAGCAGGCCGGCGAAATGACCGATGAACTCGCGCGAGCGGCCGGCCATCATCTCCAGCATCAGCGACTGGCTTTCATGCGCGCTCATTCCGCGCGCGAAGCCGACCGGCGAGAAAGCGAGACTGCGCGGCAGGTTCAGCTCGTACATCGAGTGACCCGCTTCGTGCATCGTGGCCATCGTCGCGTAGCGGAAGTCTTCGGTGTTGAAGCGCGTCGTGAAGCGCACGTCGCCCGGCGAATGCGGCATTGAGAAGGGATGCGGCGCGACATCGATGCGGCTGCTCTCCGGCGAATGACCGACGACGCGCGCCAGCTTCTCGCACAGCGCCATCTGCTTCGGCACCGAGAAGTCGCCGGTGAACGCGATCGGCGCGGGCCATCCGGCCTGGCGCTCGCGCACCGCAGCCAGGATCGGCGGCAGGCTGGCGGCGAGATCGTCGAAGATGGGATCGACCTGCGCCATCGTCATGCCGGGATCCATCTCGTCCATCATCGCGTCGTAGGGCGCGACGCCGAGTGCCGTGCCCTTCGCGGCGCCGATCTCCCGGTTCAGCGCCATCACTTTCTTGAAGCCGGGCGCGAAGGACTTGAAGTCGTTGTTTGCCTTGGCCTCGACCCACGTCTGCTGCAGCGCCTGTGTCAGCCGCGCCTTCTCGATGACCAGCTCTTTCGGCACCGCGGCGCGATGCACCCAGAGGCGGCGCATCTCCGCAAGGTTCGCGCGATCCGACGGATCAAGCTTGTCGGCGTAGCCTTGCGCTTCATCGAGAAGCGCGCCGATCTCCGGCGTGCCGGTGAGATCGTTCGAGACTTCGGCCAGCGCCGCCATCTGCTCGCCGCGCGCCCAGGCGCCGTCCTTAGGCATGTTGGTCTGCGCGTCCCAGTTGATCAGCATCTCGATGCTCTCGAGCTTGCAGGACAGCGCGAATTTCGCGGCGGCGCGCGCGTAGGGATCGGCCTGAGAGGACATGGAACGGCCCTGAGGATTGCGGGCCGATCTTACAGAAACGGAGGTTCAGATCACCATCTGGGTCTGGGTCACCATCGCGACCAATTTGCCGTCTTCGCGCGTGACGCGCGTCTGCCAGACCGAGCTGCGGCTTCCGATGTGCAGCGGGATCGCCTCGGCCAGGATCGGTTCGCCCTTCTTCGGTGCGCTGATGTAGTTGGTCTTGGTTTCGATCGTCGTCGTGGCGGCGCCTTCCGGCAGATTGAGGAACGCGCCCTGCGAGGCACAGATGTCGGCAAGCGCCGTGATCGCCGCGCCGTGCAAAGTCTCGCCCGAGCGGCAGAGTTCGTTGCGCGCTTCCATGCGGCCGACGACGCGGGTGGGGCTGGTCTCGGTCAGCGTGACGCCGAGAAACTGCGGGAAGGGCTGGTCGACCGGCGTCTTCTTTTTCTTGGGCTCTTCCACGTCGTTCGCAGGTATCGGCATCGGCGGAATAATTACGCGGATCATCACGCGACTCCCAAAACGAGACAGGTACAATTCCTGCGAGAGAGCCGGTGCACGACCCATGCCTGTCCCAATCTGAGCGGAATTTTGCCCGTGTTGCATCGTCTGGCGTCCCCCTGGATCAATCAGTCCACCCACCCCCTGGACTGGAATGGTCCGACAGATCGTCCCTTTGCGGCCTGGACCGATGCGGATCTCGAAGTTCCTGTCGCGGTGTTGTTCGAGCGCGTGGCCGCGCGCCATGCGGACCGGATCGCCGTCGATGACGGGACGGTGCAGCTGACCTATGTGGATCTGCTGTCGGCGGCGCGTGCGCTGGGAATGCGCCTGGCGCGGGAGACGGCGCCGGAAGAACTGATCGGCATCCTGCTTCCGACCTCCGCCGACTTCATCGTCGCGATGCTGGGTTGTCTGTTTGCGGGACGCATCTTCGTGCCGCTCGATCTACATTATCCGAAAGCCTGGATCGCCAATGTGCTGGCCGATGCCAAACCCGGCGCCATCATCGGCGGCGAGGCCGAGATCGACGAACTTGTCTCGCCGGACATTCGCCGCATCGCGGTGCGCGGCATCGCCGAGATTCATCCCCTCGAACAATCCGGCCCGGATGCACCGACAGTGGTTCTCTTTACATCGGGCAGCACGGGACGTCCCAAGGGCATCGTCAACAGCCAGCGCGCGCTGCTGCGCCGCGTCCAGCAATACGTCAACGCCGCGCATGTGAACGAGACCGATCGCTTCCTGCCGCTGAGTTCCGAATGCACGATCGCGGGTCTGCGCGAACGCATCACTGCGCTGCTCACCGGCGCTACACTCGAACTCGTCGGCGTTCAGCAGGCTGGCGCTCGCGGCATCCTCGATCGCCTTGACGGCGTGACGATGATCTACGCGGTCCCGGCACTGCTGCGCACACTGATGCCGCTTGGTCCTGCGCCGTCATCATTGCGCGTGGTGCGTGTCGGTGGCGAGGCGGTGCTGTGGAGCGACGTCGAAGCACTGCGCAGCTGGCTGCCCCAGGACTGTCTCATCGAACTCGGCTACAGCTCGACCGAGGCGCCGATCATGCAATGGTTCGTGCCCAAGAACGCGCAGCACACAGATGTCCGCGTGCCGCTTGGCCATCCATTGCACGGCAACGCGCTCGCCATCGTCGATGCTGCCGACCGTTCAGTGACACCTGGCGAGACCGGCGAACTCGTAGTGCGCAGTCCTTACGTCGCGCTGGGCCATTGGAGAGATGGCGCCTGCAACGGCGACGCGTTTCCACCGGATCCCTCGGACCCATCAGCGCGCATACTTCTGACAGGCGATCTTGTGCGTCTGGGTGACGACGGGTTGATTGCACTGGTCGGTCGCAAGGACCGCCAGATCAAGATCCGTGGTCAGCGCGTCGAGCCGGCCGAACTGGAAGCTGCACTGCGCGCCGAACTGCCGGTGCGCGAGGCGGCGGTCTATCCGCGCGCCGTTGGTCGCTCACATTGGCTGATCGCCTATGTTGAAGTAGCGGGCGAAGCCGAATGCGTTGTGACACGCATCAAAGACTCGCTGCGAGGCACGCTTCCCTTCGCGCTGCAGCCGCAACGTATACACGCGATCCCGTCCATTCCGAGGCTTGCAAGCGGCAAGCTGGATATGGCGGCGCTGGCGGCGCTGGACGCGGAATACCAGCTGCTGGAAGTCACGAACGACAAGCCGGTCGAAGCAAGGTTGCTGGGCGAAACAGAAGAGATCATCGCCGGAATCTGGCGGCGGCTGTTCGCACGCGACGCAATCGACCGGAAGAGCGACTTCTTCGATCTCGGCGGCGACTCGTTGATGACGATCAACCTGATGTTCGAGATCGAGCAGACGCTGGCGGTCAGCCTCCCGGTCACTGCAATCTATGACGCACCGACAATCGCCGGCCTCGCGGCGCTCGTCGATGGCAATGCGGAGACCTTCTTCTCGCCACTGGTGAAGATCAGCGACGGCATCGGCGATCCGCTGTTCATCGTTCACGGCGTCGGCGGCAATGTGATGGAGCTGTTCGGTTTCGGCCGCGCTATCGGCGGTGGTCCGGTCTATGGGCTGCAGGCACTGGGCGTCGACGGCAACGCTGCGCCATTGGATGATGTAGTGGAGATGGCGTCCCTCTATCTCGAAGCGATCCAGGATATTTATCCGATCGGGCCATACCATCTTGCCGGCTATTCCTCCGGCGGGCTGATCGCATTCGAGATGGCGCGCATGCTCGGTAAAGAAGAGGTTGGTTCGCTGACGCTCATCGACAGCCAGACCAATGAACGGCAATGGCCTTTGCGCGCCTGGCTCGGGCTCCTGCTCGCAAGGGCGCGCCATCATGTGACAGCGTTACGGGCGATGCCGATGCAGGATCGCTTGCGTCACATCATGCGCGCAATCACGTCGCTGACCCATCATGTGCTGTGGCGCACGTCGATGGAGCAGACCCCACACATCCCCGATGCCGGACCGCAAACCAGTCCCGTGCTGGAGGCAGTGTTCCAGGCCACGTTGCGGGCCGTCACGCGATACAGGCCCGGGCGCTATCGCGGTGCAGTGACTTTGCTGCTGCCGGCGATCGCCGATCCCTATCGGGCCGATCCGCAGTTGATCTGGCGGAATCGCGCAGCGGCGTTGGCAGTGCATGTGGTTGCGGGCGACCATCGCACCATGATCCGGGATGCCAACGGCTCGGAGGTTGCCGCGGTGCTGGGGGCCCTGCGACACTAACCGGAATGGGTTGCTGCACATTATATTCCGGACACGGAGAAAATCTGCCGCCTGGATGTCGCCGGGACGCTCAGGAGCAAGCCGGACGCCCCGAACCAGCATAGTATGTTCGCACTACGCAAAAGAGCGGCTGCCCTGTCACAAGAACCCCAATTCGGGCTTCTTCTTATCCATTTGTTGCATTGCAAAAAGTGAAGCAGATTGTGGTGCGCGTCGGTTGCGGGCAATAAGCGTTGCGGGTCGGGGGACGTTTCCGTTGAGTATCAGTGCAGTAGTGTTCAAGCACAGGCGGGCGGCGTGGCTGCTCGGTACGATTGTGACATTCGCCATTCCGGCGCAGTCGCAAGTCCTGCCAGGTGCGGTCCAGCCCGGCCGTGATCGGGTCGGCCCGGCACTCCCGGCACAGCCCGATTTCGATTTCAGTATCGTGGCGCCGCATCGCTCGGCGGTGCCACGTGCTGTCGACGAGGTCCATTTCAAGCTCGCCGGCCTGAAGATTACCGGCGCGACTACGATACCGGCCGACTTCTTCCATCCCTTCTACGAGAGCAAGATCGGCAAGGACGTTACGCTTGTCGACATCCTCGATGTCGCTGACCGCATCGAAGCCGAGTACCGCAAGCGCGGCTATCTGCTGGTGCGCGCCTATGTGCCGCCCCAGCGTGTGAAGGACGGCATCTTTACGATCAATGTCGTTGAAGGCCGGCTGGATAACGTCACCGTGCAGGGCGGTGACGATACGACACGTGATCTGATCAAAGACTATCTCGCGCCGGCCGTCGCCAGCCATCCGGTCACGTTGCCGGCTATGGAGCGCGGTCTGCTCCTTACGAACGATATTCCCGGTATCTCCGCTACTGGCGTTCTCAGACCGTCACCCAATACGCCCGGCGCCTCCGATCTCGTCGTGGATGTGCTGCAACCCTGGATCGAAGGCGGACTCGCGGCCGACAACCGCGGCTCGCGCTTCTCGGGCCTGTGGACCATGCAGGGCGATGTGGAGTTCAACGACATATTCGGCGCTGACCAGCTGGCAGCGACGCTGACGTTCTCGCCGGATTCCTTTCAGGAGCAGATTGCGGGCCAGGCGCGTTACCGCCGCGCCATCGGTGATGACGGCCTGATCGGAAGCATGATCGTCACTGTCACGCACGGTGAGCCGGGCTCGACACTGGCGGCCTTCGACGTGCTGACGGACAGCTGGGCGGTAGGCCCGCGTCTGACATATCCGCTGATCCGGAGCAGGTCGGAGACGCTGCTGCTGGATGGCGGCTTCACGGTGCAGGAAGCCAATGTGAATTCGCTCGGCACGGGGCTCAGCCACGACAACTGGCGCGTGCTCGACATGGGCGGCTCGTACCAGCGCAACGGCCTGTTGGGCGACGGCAGCGTGTGGACCTCGACGTTTGATGTTGCGCAGGGATTGCCGATCTTCGGCGCCACGGACAACCACTCACCTGAGTTGTCGCGTGTCGGCGGTTTGACCGATTTCACCAAAGTCACAGGATTCTCGCGCCTATCGATCCCGCTCGTCGATACATTCGGTGTCGTATTCTCGGCGCAGGGCCAATACTCGTTCGTTCCCCTGATCACCGGCGAGCAGATCGCATTCGGCGGAACGCAGATCGGCCGTGGCTACGATCCGGGCGCGATCACCGGCGACCACGGCCTCGGCGGTTCGGCGGAGCTTCGCTACGACTGGCGTGTACCGACCAATGACGTCCTGCAGCTGCTCGAGCCGTATGTTTATATCGACGGCGCGCGCACCTGGTACATCCAGCGCGGACCGGCGATCGATCCTTCGCTGATAAATGCCAATATCGCGTCTGTCGGTGGCGGCCTGCGCTACTGGTTCCCCTACAACATCACGGCCGGCACCGAAGTCGCGCGCACCATGAATGCGGTGCCGGGCAGCGATGGCGGGCGCATGGCCACCAAATTCCTCGTCGACCTCTCCGTGCGTTACTAGGAAACGGGTTCATGAACAGCACCAGTGCAGCCATCGTTCGCTCCCTTCTGCTGGGGACGAGCTGCCTGTCTGTTGTGTCGATGGTGCCGGCCCACGCGCAGCCGGGCGGCGGCACGGTCGCTGCTGGTCACGCCACGATCGCCGGCGGCGCCAACCTTACGACGATCAACCAGACGACCAACAAGGCCGTCATCAACTGGCAGAGCTTCTCGGTCGCGGCCGGTGGCACGGTGCAGTTCAACCAACCTGGCGCAAAATCGGTCACGCTGAATCGGGTGACGGGAACGGACCCGTCAGCCATCAACGGCGCAGTCAACGCCAATGGTCAGGTCTGGATCATCAACGGCAACGGCATCCTGTTCGGCAAGGGCGCGCAGGTGAATGTCGGCGGCCTGATCGCGACGACATCGGATATCGCCGACGGCGATTTCATGAGCGGCACGAACAATTTCTCAGGGGGCACAAGTGCCTCTGTCGTGAATCAGGGCACGATACGTGCGAAGAATGGCGGGTCAGTCGTTCTCTCGTCGGCACACGTTTCGAACGAAGGCCTCATCCAGGCGGATGCCGGTTCGGTCGTACTGGGTGGGGCCTCTGCGTTCACCGTCGATTTCGACGGCGACAATCTGCTGCGCTACGCAATTACTGCGCCGGCAGATCAGGCGAGCGTCGCCAACTCCGGCGCCATCCAGGCCAACAGCGGCGGCCATGTCATCCTGACTGCGCGCGCGGCAGAGGCTGTCGCCGACAATGTCGTGAACAATTCGGGCATGATCTCGGCCACCAGCGCCAAGTCCGAGAACGGCGAAGTCGTTCTCGACGCGGGCCAGGGTGGCACGGTCAATGTGTCGGGCAATGTCACGGCCACGGGCAACGGCCAGGGCCAGACCGGCGGCACGGTCGCCATCACCGGTTCGACTGTGCGGGTCGCGGACAACGCAACGATCGATGCATCGGGCAGTGCCGGCGGCGGCACCGTGAACATCGGTGGCAACGCGCACGGGCAAGGCCCTCTGCAGAATGCCGACAACACCAGCGTCGGCGATGCCACGATCAGGGTCGATGCCACACGCACAGGCAATGGCGGCACGCTGGTCGTGTGGTCGAACGGCCTCACGGACTTCTCCGGCATCGTCAGCGCGATCGGCGGTGCGGTTTCGGGCAATGGCGGATTTGTCGAAACATCGGGGCATCATCTAAACGTCGCGCCAACCGCAACGGTCGACACGCACGCGCCGAAGGGCAGCACTGGCACTTGGCTGCTCGACCCCGACGATCTGATCATTCAGACGGGCGGCTCGGGTACGCTGAACGGCGGCAATATCCTGCTCACCGATAATCCCGGTGGGACCACCGTCGTCGATCCGGCGACCATCACCACGGCACTTGCGACGACGGACGTCACACTGGAAGCTGCGCAACAGCTGAACGTCGTTGATCCGGTCGTCTACACCAGTTCGCATGCGTTGAACCTGCTGTCGGAAGGCACGGTCTCTGTCGACAACAGCGTCCAGAATGCGGGCACCGGTGCGATCACGATCGTCGCCGGCTGGAACGGCACGACGGCTCCTGGCGCGATCGTGGCGACGCCAGGATCGTATGGAAGCCTCGACGTCAACGGAACTCCACGTGCGCTTACGCTCAGCTCGGGTGAAGGTGGACCGGACGTCGAGGTCGGCAGCAAGGGTGGGTTGACGACCATTGCCGGCGGCAACGTCGATCTCACGAATTTCGGCAACGGCACCGTACAGATCGGTTATCACGGGGCGGACGCTACAGGTGCCATCGTTGTTCGTGGGACAGGTGAAGTCTTGCTGGATGGCAATGTCGGTAATGTGCTCATCGGCAACGGCTCGCCGGGCGGCGATGTGACAGGCCCGATCAGCGGCGACATCGATGTGCGCAGCGCCGGCACGATCGACCTCAACCAGTCCAGCGGCACCGCCTGGGTCGGAAATCGCACAGGCACCGCAAACGCAGAAACCGGCGACGTCATCATGATCGCCGGCGACAATAACTCGACCAGCAACGTCGATATCACCACACTGATTGCGGCCGACCTCCAGGGTGGCAACTTCCTACTCGGCAGCACCGACACGACTCCGACGGAAGTGGCGGCGCTCAGCTACTCGAGCACGCATACGCTTTCGCTGCTTGCTGCCGGTGATCTCGACGTCAGCGGCGATGTGCTGAATTCCGGCACGGGCGCGATCAATCTCGTGGCCGGCTGGGACGGCACAACGGTTGCGCCGGCGAGCTTCGGTAACCCCGGCGCGTTCGGCCTGAACGGAGCGATACTTGCTGTAGGTGGCAGTTCGGCCACCGGCGCTGCGGCAGTCGGCAGTGCAGGCGGTGCGACATCGGCTTTTGGCGCTGACGTTGACGTGGACGCCGCCAATGCCAGTGCGCAACTCGGCTACCGCGGCGCAGGCACCGGCGCCATCACCGTGCAGGCCACAGACTCGGTCGGTGTGATTGCAGAGGCCTCGAACGCTTTTGCAGTGATTGGCAATGGCGATGTCGGTACTAGCGCGCACGGCGCGATCACTATCCTGGCGCCCAACGGTGTCAGCGTTGCCGCCACCGGTACATCCGATGCGGCCAAGATCGGCAACGGCCTGAACAACTCCAGCGGGACAGTCGGCGGTCATATCCTGATCGCGGCCGGAACGGGCACAGTTGGCGTCGTGAATACAGGCAATTCCGGCTATGCGCAGATCGGCAATGGTGGCGACGGCAATACCGGCAACATCTCAGGCGTCGTGACTGTCAATGCCGGCGACGTCGTTGTCTCGACCTCCGGCTCGAACGAGTTCGCCTTCATCGGCAACGGCAATGCGCACAGCACGGGTACGGTGACCGGCGACGTCAACGTGACTGCCACGACGGTCTCGCTCGTGGCCGGTGGCGACATCCAGACCGTGAAGATCGGCAACGGCACGGACTTCTCGAGCTATCCGGTCTCCGGAAACGTGACCGTCACCGCGAATCTCGTGACGATGGAAGCCGTCGCGGGCGGTGCCGCAGTGCAGATAGGCAATGGCGCTCACGACGACACGGGCAGCGCCACAGGCACGGTTACTGTGAACGCCGGCACACTCGTCATGTCGACGGCGGCCGCCAACGAGTACGTCCTGCTCGGTACCGGCGGTGTCGGCGACACCGGTGCCCTGTCCGGCAACATAAATGTCTTTGCATCCGGCAGCGTGTCGCTCAGCTCGTTCGATCCGACATCACCCAGCGTCTACATCGCGCATCTCGGCAATGCGACAGGTGACGTGACCGTCGTTGCCAACCAGATCACCGGTATCGATCCGAGCTTCGGTGCTGTATCGGACGGTGATTTCGTGCTTGAGGTGACCGGCGCTGTCGGGTTCACGGCTTCCAGTCAGGACAACATCTTCAGCGGTCCGCACAATCTCTACATCCTGTCGGCCGGGCCAGTGACGATTCCCGGAAAAATCGAGAACACCGGCTCCGGTGGCATCACCATCGACGCTGGCTGGGACACGGGAGCAACTGACCTGACCCAGTTGCAGACGCCCGGCGCGTTCGGCAACAACGGCGGCACACTTACGATCGGTGGTTCAAGCGGCGGAGTGGCGGTCGGCAGCGCCGGCGGTCCGCTCGTCCTTCTTGCGTCGACGCTGACACTTGATGGCTCGGCAGGTTATGCGCAGGCCGGCGATCATGGCGCCGGCGGTGGCGCGATAACGATTGCGACGACCGGTAATCTCGTGATGTCGGGCAACGCGCATGACACGATGATCGGCAACGGTTCGCCGGGCACCGATGTCACCGGCAATGTCACTGGTGACATCGACATCGCCGTGGCTGGACAGACAAGTTTCGTAATCGCGTCCGGCGGCACGGCATGGGTCGGCAATCGCACTGCGTCGGGAAGTGAGACCGGCAACGTTGTCCTCGTGACCGCCACCTCCGATGGGGGATCGAGTTGTTCAATCTCCTGTTTCGCCACTGCCGATCTCGTCGGTGGCGATTTCACGATCGGCTATACGGGTCAGGGCGTTGAGGGCAACAATGACGGGCCTGGTCTTTATAACAGCAGCCACACGCTGAACATTCTGGCTGCCGGAAATCTCGCGATCCTGAACTCGGTGCAGAATGCGGGCAGCGGCACGATCAATGTTGTTTCCGGCTGGGATGGTCACACGCTTGATCCAACGCAGTTTGGCAATAGCGGTGTCTATGGCAACAACGGCGCGGGTCTTCTGATCGGCGGTTCGAGCGCAAACGGCAGTGTGGCGATCGGCAGTGCCGGCGGTCCGCTCAATATCTATGGCAACAATGTGCTGGCCAATGCGGTGAATGGTTACGCACAGATCGGCTATCATGGTGCCAGTACCAGCGCGATCCTTCTGCGCACTATCGGAACCGTGACGCTTGATGGTGGTGCAGAGAGTGGACTCTACACGCAGATCGGCAATGGCGGCCTCGGCACCGTCGGCTCGAACAGTGGAAGCATCACAGTCACCGCGAACGGCGACCTGACTCTGACCGCCGGCACAGCCGACGAGACCTATGCGCAGATCGGTCATGGCGGCGCCGAATCCAATCCGAATTCAGCCGCCTATTCGAACAACGCACCGATCACCGTCACGGCGGCGAACGTGATCCTCGATGGTGGCGCGGTCGAGGCATACGCCCAGATTGGCAATGGCGGCTTCAGGGCCGGCGAGGGACTTACCGGCACGGCTCTCAACGGCGGCAATATCACGGTCAACTCCTCGTACAATGTCACGCTCGCCGCCGGTTCTGGCAGCAATGCCTACGCCCAGATCGGCAATGGTGGCGGTCAGAACAATCTCAATCCCGCGTCAACGGCCTCTGGCGTTGATTCCGGCGACATAACGGTCACCGCACCGAATGGCACGGCGGGCTCGGTGACTCTGACGGCGGGCACAGGCGCCAACGCCTATGCGCAGATCGGCAATGGCGGCTACAACGTCAACGGCACGACGGCGACGGTTACCACCGTGAGTTTTTCGATTACGGGCAATGTCACAGTGTCCGATCTCGCGCTGAAGGGCGGCGACAGCAACGCGAATTCGTACGCCCAGATCGGTGAGGGTGACGCGTCCTTAAACTCGCTCGGCAATGTCAGCGGTACGATCGTGACCAACACGGGCGGCGTGCCGACCACGCTCACCAATGGTTTGGCCGCAAATTCACCCGCCAAGATCGGCAATTTCACCGGGGACGGTACAGACACCTCAAGTGGCGGCGGCTCAGGCGGTGGCAGCGGTGGAGGGGACGGCGGTGGCGGAACACCTCCGCCAACAGGCGACATCCTCGACGACCCAACAACTCATGGCGCTATCGTGGATGCAGTCCAGCCGCCCCCCTCAAAGGGCACTGTGATTACGACAATCGTGCTCAACGATCTCCCGCCCAGCGATACCGGCGCGGTCACCGTCATCGAGCAGCTTGGACCGATCGCAGAGCTGACAGGCAACTCCGGCGAACAGCCAAACCCATCGGACGAAGCGACCATCGTGATTGCGAATTCGCTCGATGGCGCGCACAAGCCCCCGGCTGGTCAGCCGCTGATCGGCAACATGCTCAAGCGCGACGACACCACCAACGATCAGCACGGCATCCCGCCGGCCGACCAGAACATCTCAAGCTGGGGTAACGAGGCCCTGTGGCAGTGAACACAAAACTCCCCCTGACGCTCGCCGTCGCGGCGCTCCTGGCGCTGGCGATCCCACCTTCACACTCCGCGGAGTCCTCGACAACGCTGGGACAAAGCCTGGGCGGCGAGAATTGCCGGCTCGCCGATGGCGGCAACATCATGTGCGGAACAACGGCATCGCCCGCCGGCACGCTCCGGACGTCGCGCATGGGCCAGGCGCTGCCGGGCGATCTCACGGCCCGCCGCGTGGCCATACTGGCAGCGGCCCACGCGCTGCCGCATGGCATGACGACGGTCGAAGACGTGAATTGCGATGCGGGCCAGTGGCTGGGGGCCTCAAGCGACCGCGCAATCTTCCTTTGCGCGCTGCGCAGCAATGGCTGGCCCCACGTCGTGCTCGTGACGGCGTCCCCAACCGAGCTGGTCGTGGTCGAAGGTCTTCCGTCGTTGCTGCCGGTGCTCGAAGCGGCAGTCGCCGGCGCGTCAGGCCAGCCCGTGAGCGATGCCGAGAAGGCCGAAGCCAGTCGACTCGTTCAGGCCCGCTACAACGCCGGTGCGATGCGCTCGGCGAGCGGCGACCTCGCCGGTTACGACTCGCTCATTGAATCCGCGCGCATTTACGGCGGCGCCGACAATTACGCAGGCGCCGAGGATGCCTATCGCCGGTCGCTGGAGATCGAGACCAATCTGTTCGGCCCGGAATCGCTCGCCGTTGGCGAGACGCTGGTCGAGCTTGCTCTGCAAGTCTCCAACCAGGGACGTTTTGACGAGGCACGGGCGCTGTTTGAACGCGCGACGCCGATCATCGAAGCCGCCGCCAGCAATACGGCACGCGCACGCCTGGCATCCTATCGCGCCCTCGATGCCGCCAACCGCCGTGCTTATGGCGATGCCCTGAAATATGCGCGACAGGCCACCGAGCTGCGGCGCGCCGATGTCGATGCCGCCAAGCAGGCCTCGGCCAGCGGCAACTACAACACCCTAGAGCCGACGGCACCCGCGACGCTGGAGGGCGAACTCGCTCACAGCCTGCGCATCGAGGCCGAGATGGCGCTTCGCCTCGGCGACAATGCCGGCGCACAGGCTGCCGCAGAAGAAGCGCTGTGGATCATCACGGAAGAGCCGGGCCTGCCGCTGTGGTGGCGGCCTGAGATGGTTTCGTTGATGGGCGAGGTAAATGCCGCGCAGGGCCGTGTCGTCATCGCCGAACGCGATTTCGCCGATGCGCTCGACCTCGACAAGAAGCTGTTCGGCGACACCGCGCCGACGGCGCAGGCGGCACTTACTCTCGGCGCGTTCTATTCGGGCCAGCAGGTCTACG
>DASZCC010000428.1:0-5615 GCA_035943485.1 Rhizomicrobium sp.
TGGCTGCGTGTGGCGCAATATGGCTGGACGGTTGAACGTGTGGCAACCGCGGCAACTATCCTTGTCGCGGCCTTTTACGCCTGCGGCTACGCGTTTGCGGCGCTCTCGTCGCTGCGCGGCGGGCCATGGATGGTCTGGATCGAGCGGACCAACATCGTCACGTCAGTCGTTATCGTCGGGCTGCTTCTGCTGCTGTTCACGCCGATCGCGGATCCGGCGCGACTTGCAGTGAATAGCCAGATCGCGCGTCTGCAGTCGGGGTCTCTCGATCCGCACTTATTTGATTTCGACTACCTCAGAAGCGAAGGCGGCCGTTACGGGCGAGACGCGCTGAATGTGTTGGCGTCAGGCGGCAACAAGAAAATCGCGACGATGGCGAAAGATGAGCTGAACGGGACCTTCACCCTGACGCCACAGCCGAACGAGACGATCATCACGCGCAATATCACTGTCTATCCGAACACCCGCGCCCTGCCCCGCAATTTTGCGCGCCAGGACTGGACCAAGCTCAGCGTGCCGGCATGCCTCACCAGTCCGGATTCAAAATGCGACGCCTTTTTCGCCAATCTTGACCCGGACGGCGGCGAGGACGTTGTGCTGGTGTCAGGCCCGGATGGTTCATTGAGCGGCACGGTCTTCCAGAAGGGTCGCGACAATCTCTGGCGGCCGATGGCGACGATTTATGGCGGGTGCCCGGGCTTGCTCGCCTCGATGCGCCGGGGAGACGTGAAGGCCGTCCCGGAAAACACCTGGCGCAATTGGGTGATCGGCGGATATGCGCTGCACCTGTCGCCGACTTACATTCCCCCGTCGCCCTGCCCGCATTGAATTGGCCTTTGAGGCCTTTTCTCGTTATGAGGTGCGCCCGCGCCCTGGACGGATATTCGCGTGCCCTCGACTGTCGCCCTGATCGATTACGGCTCCGGCAATCTGCGTTCTGCAGAAAAGGCGCTGGCGCGCGCTGCCGCGGAGCGCGGAAGCGGCCATGCGATTGTCGTGACGGCCGATCCGCGGATCGCTGCGACGGCCGAGCGTATCGTTCTTCCGGGTGTTGGTGCGTTCGCCGATTGCATGAGCGGGCTAGCCGCCCTGCCCGGCATGGTCGATGCGCTGACTGATGCGGTGATCAAGCGCGGCGTGCCGTTCCTTGGCATCTGTGTTGGCATGCAACTGATGGCACGCGTCGGCCGTGAGTTCGGCGATCACGCCGGCCTTGGCTGGATCGATGGCGAGGTGGTGCGCATGACGCCGGGTGTTGCAGCGCTGAAGATTCCGCAGATCGGCTGGAATGAATTGCAGCTTGCGCGGCGGCATCCGCTGTTCGACGGTATCGCTGACGGTGCCCATGCCTATTTCGTTCACTCGTTTGTCTTCGCTGCGGCGCGCGATAGCGATGTGATCGCGCGCACCGACTACGGTGGCCCTGTCACCGCTGCTATCGGACGCGACAATCTCACTGGCGTGCAATTCCATCCCGAGAAGAGCCAAGCCATGGGCCTCAAGCTGCTCGGCAATTTTCTGGGCTGGCGGCCATGATCCTGTTTCCTGCGATTGACCTGAAGGACGGCCGCTGTGTGCGCCTGAAGCGCGGACTGATGAATGAAGCGACGGTCTTCAACGACGATCCGGCTGCACAAGCGAAAAGTTTTGCGCAGGCTGGCTTCAAGTGGCTGCATTGCGTCGATCTCAACGGTGCGTTCGAGGGCCGCTCGGTGAATGCCGATGCCATCCGCGCCATCCGCGCGGCGATCGATCTACCGATTCAGCTGGGCGGCGGCATCCGTGACTTGGCGGCGGTTGAGGCGTGGCTAGCGACCGGCATCACGCGTGTGATCCTGGGGACGGCGGCGCTAAAGAATCCGGATTTCGTGCGCGCGGCGGCGAGGGCGTTCCCCGGTCAGATTGTGGTGGGTGCCGATGCCAAGGGCGGGAAGATCGCGACTGAAGGCTGGGCCGAAGTGTCGGATCTGACGCCAGCGGATCTGGGCCGTCGGTTCGAGGACGCGGGCGTAGCCGCGATCCTGTTCACCGACGTCGATGGCGACGGATTGCTGCAGGGCGTGAATGTGTCGGCGACGGCGACGCTGGCAAAGGCAGTGCGCATACCGGTGATCGCGTCGGGCGGAGTAGGGGGCATTGCCGATGTCGAAGCGCTGGTTGCTGCACGCGAACCGAATATCGAGGGCGTTGTGATTGGGCGCGCACTTTACGACGGGTGGATCGATGCCGCGGCCGCCTTACGTGTTGCGAACAGCGTTTAGTTCGGCGTCCGACCCAGGCGTGCGGTGATCTCGTCCAGCTGCTCCAGCGATCTGTAGGCGATGCGCACTTCGCCCCCTTTGGAGCCTTTGTGCATAACGCGTACTTGCAGGCCTAAGGCATTGGAAAGTCTGTGTTCCAGATCGCGGATGTTCACATCCACAGGCTCCGGCCGGCTTGTGGGCTTTTTCTTGATAGATGAACGCTGTTCAGCAGCGCGAACGGTGAGCGCGCCATCGATAATAGCCCGCGCGCGCTCTTCGGCATCGGGCAGTCCGATCAGGGTGCGCGCATGGCCGGCCGTCAGCTTGCCTTCACGGACGAGGGCGCGGACCGGCTCGGGCAGGGTGAGGAGGCGCAGCGTGTTGGCGATGTGGCTTCGGCTCTTGCCGACCTCCTTGGACACGCGGTCCTGGGTGTACTGGAAGCGCTCCATGAGTTCGGAGTAGGCCGCGGCCTCCTCGATCGCGTTCAGATCGGCACGCTGGACGTTCTCGATAATCGCGATCTCGAGCGACTCGGAGTCGCCCATCTCGCGCACCACGACAGGCACGTCATGCAGCTTGGCCATCTGGGCCGCGCGCCAGCGGCGTTCACCCGCGACGATCTCATAGGCGTTGGGCTCGCCCTTTATCGGCCGCACCAGGATCGGCTGGAGCACGCCTTTCTCCTTCACGGATTCGGCGAGGTCGTTGAGGTCGTCGGGCGCAAAGCGTTTGCGCGGCTGCAGCTTGTTCGGCCTCAGGAATGCGATCGGCAGCTTGTGCGTCGCGCGCGCGCTCTGCACTTCGCCGCGAGTCGGCACAGCCTCCTCCCCGATGAGCGCTGACAAGCCGCGGCCGAGACCGCGATGACGTTCTTCCGGTGCCATTATGCTGCTGCTTTCATGCGTTCACGCTCGCGCGCGATGAGTTCGCCGGCGAGCTTGATGTAAGCCTGGCTGCCCGAGCAGCGCAGATCGTAAACGAGCGCGGGAAGCCCGTGACTTGGGGCTTCCGAGATACGCACATTGCGCGGGATCGTGGTGCGATAGACCTTGTCGCCCATGTTTGCGCGCACATCGGCCTCGACCTGTTCGGAGAGCTTGTTGCGCTTGTCGTACATCGTCAGGACGATGCCCTGGATGTCGAGATCCGGATTGAGATTGGCTTTGACGAGATCGATCGTCTTCAGAAGCTGGGACAATCCTTCGAGCGCAAAGAACTCGCATTGCAGCGGCACAATCACCGCATCGGCTGCCGCCATCGCGTTGACGGTGAGCAGCGAAAGGGAAGGCGGACAATCGATCAGTACATAAGAGAAGTCAGATGCTCCGTGTGCGGAGTATTCCGTCAGCGCTTCCTTCAGGATGTGATTGCGCCGCGGCTTGTTGATCAGTTCGAGCTCGGCGCCGGAGAGATCGACCGTCGAGGTCACGATCGACAGGCGCGGGATACGCGTCGGCATGATCGTCTCGCGGATGCCGGCGTCGCCCATCAGAACGTCGTAGCTCGTGAGATTGCGTTCGGAGCGCGGGATGCCGAGACCCGTGGAAGCGTTGCCCTGCGGGTCGAGGTCGAGGACCAGGGTGGGTTCGCCCACCGCAGCCAGTGCCGTGCCGAGGTTGATGGCCGTCGTGGTCTTGCCGACGCCGCCCTTCTGATTGGCGACGACGAGGACCCTGGGCTTAGTGCCTGCCGGCATGACGAAGCTCCCGGATCTCCAGGACGACGCCCGAGGGATCGCTCAGGCTGGGGTGCTGGAGAGCCTTCATCCTCCAAGATTTACGTATGGCGGTCAATTCAGACACCACAGATTGACCCTTCAGAAACAGGCAGATGGTCTGCCGCGAGGCGAATTGCTGTGCATAGGGAAGCAGTTTGTCCAGCGGGGCCAGGGCACGGGCTGTCACAACATCGGCTGCGGGGCGAAGTTTCGCCTCGATCCGCTCGTTGTGCACATGGACCTGGAGATCGAGTCGGGCGGCGGCAGCCTTGAGGAATTCAGCCTTCTTCCCCGTGGATTCGTACAGGGAAACCGCGACTTTGCTGCGCAGCATTTCTGCGAGAACGATGCCTGGGAAGCCGGCGCCGCTGCCGAGGTCGACCAGCGTCTGGGTACCGTCGGGCACGTAACGCGCGAGCTGCGCCGAGTCCCAGACGTGCCTGCGCCAGACGTCTTCCATCGACTTGGCAGAGACGAGGTTGTGCTTCTCATTCCATTCGGTGAGCAGCGCGACGAAGTCCTTCAGGTGCGCGAGTGTTTCACGTGAAACACCCGACGCCGCTGCAAACTCCTCGGGCCCGAAAGACTCAGGCGCGCTTGCGGACATGAGCCAGTACGAGTGTGAGAGCCGCCGGCGTGACGCCGTCGATGCGCGCCGCCTGGCCAAGCGTGGTCGGCCGGATGCGCCCGAGCTTCAACCGGACTTCCGTCGAGAGCCCAACAACTGCCGAATAATCGAGGGTCGCGGGGAGGGCACGCGCCTCGTCCTTCCTGAACGCGAGAATGTCTGCGTCCTGACGATCGAGATAGCCGGCGTACTGGCTGTCGATCTCGAGCTGCTCGGCAACATCAGGCGCGAACCCGGCGATCTCAGGCCAGATGCGAGCGAGAGCGGGCAAGTCGACATCCGGGAGACTAAGCAGATCGAGCGCGCTGCGACGAACACCATCCTGTCTGATCGCCATGCCGTGCTTCTGAGCCTCGTTCGGCGTCATGTTCAGCGTCCGCATGGTCTCACGCGCGGCGGACAGACGATCCATCTTCTCTGCGAAGGCGACAGACCGTTCGCTCCCGACACAACCGGCGCGCTCGCCGATCGGCGTCAGGCGCTGGTCGGCATTGTCGGCACGCAGAGTCAGCCGGTACTCAGCCCTGCTGGTGAACATGCGATAGGGCTCGGTCACTCCCTTCGTCACCAGGTCATCGATCAGGACGCCAATATAGGCGGCGGCGCGATCCAGAATGATTGGCGATGAACCGCGGGCAGCATTCAAACCCGCCATAAGTCCCTGTGCCGCAGCCTCTTCGTAGCCTGTCGTGCCGTTGATCTGGCCAGCGAGATAGAGACCTGGCAGGCGCTTGGTCTCGAGCGACGGCAGCAATTCGCGCGGATCGACATAGTCATACTCGATCGCATAGCCGGGCCGCTTCACGACGACATTCTCAAGGCCCGGTATCGTTGCGAGCAGGGCGAGCTGGACGTCTTCCGGCAGCGAGGTGGAGATGCCATTCGGGTAGACGGTATCGTCGTCGAGTCCCTCGGGCTCCAGGAAAATCTGGTGGCTGTCACGCGCCGCAAAGCGAACGACCTTGTCCTCGATGGACGGACAATAGCGCGGGCCGGTGCTTTCGATCTGGCCCGAATACATCGG
>DASZCC010000429.1:0-1883 GCA_035943485.1 Rhizomicrobium sp.
CAAGGGGATAGCCCGGCCCGACTCGGACAACGCCGTGCCTATTCGGCAGCGACTTTCAGGTCAGGCGTTCTGACCTCCTTGCGGCGCGTCACGCTGTGGCGGCCGTCGGCGCCGAGCGGAACGTCGCCATCAATCGTCACGCGGTGCAGCTCGCGCGCCTCGGTGAAGTCGCCGATGCCGTAGTGCTGCGTTGCGCGGTTATCCCAGATCGCCACATCGCCCGGCGCCCAGTGCCAGCGCACCGTGTTCTCAAGGCGCGTGATGTGGTCCTGGAAGATGTTGATGATGCGCGCGGAGTCTTCGCGGTTCAGGCCGATGATCTTCTGCGCGAAATTCCCGAGCAGCAAGGTACGCTCGCCGGTTTCCGGGTGAACGCGCACCAGCGGATGCTCGGTCTCATAGGTCGTCGAGGCGAACACCGTGGCGTGATGCTTCAGGCGATCCGGCGAGGCGTCGGGACGCGTTGCGGCATAGTCATAGGCATTGGTGTGCAACGCCCAGAGCCTGTCCGCGAGTTCGCGCAACGGAGCCGGCAGCGAGTCGTAAGCCGCGGCGGTGTTGGCCCACACCGTGTCGCCACCCTTGGGCGGCAGGTTCACAGCGCGAAGGATCGACGCGAGCGGATAGGCATCCACGAAGGTCACGTCGGTGTGCCACTGGTTCGCAGCATAGGAACCGTCGGACTTGATGTTCAGCGCAACTTCGGTGCCGTCGATCTTGGGCACGGTCGGATGCGGCACGAGATTGCCGAGCAGCTTGCCGAATGCTTCCTGTTCCGCATCGTTCAGGTGGTCCTGACCGCGGAAGAAGATGACCTTGTGGGTCAACAGCGCCTGGCGGATGCCGGCGACGGTTTCGGCGTCGAGATTGCCGCCGAGCTTTACGCCCAGGATCTCCGCGCCGATTCGCCCGGCGACGGGGCGGTATTTCAGTTCTGCTGCATTGCCTTTGATCTTTTCATGCAAACCCATGTCGGTCTCCTAGCTGACGGTCTGAGGGAAGGTGCTTGCGCTATGTGCGAGGTATTGATCGCGATCGCGCTCATCGAGGGCGATGCGAAGTTCGGCATGGCGGCGCTCGTCCAGCGGGAAGCGCCAGATGATCGCGGCGGAAAGCAGATGGCCGACAGCAGGGCCGACGGCGAAGAGGATGGCGAGCGCGGCTAATGCGCTGTGCGAATTCGCGTGCCCAGGCACGAAGCCGAACCAGCCGATCAGCGGATAGGCGAGACCGACGGCGGCGGCCGCAGCGGCGTTGTTCGTCACGTTGAAGATGGAGAACAGCAGGCCCGACTGTTCCTTGCCGGTCTTCAGGCGGTGATCGTCGGCCAGGTCGCTGACAATGGCGCGCAGCATCAGGTTGCCCGAGCCCTGCGCGAAGCCCTGCGCCACGGTCAGCGCCAGCAGCGGCCAGAAATCACCGGGCGCAATGAACAGCAGGCCGAGATTGATGACGATCTGGGTGATTTCGCCCAGCACCACGGTCTGATGCTTGCCGAAGCGATAGCCGATGCGCAGCCAGAGCGGCGCGGCGAACACGCCGAACACGAATTGCAGCAGGAACAGCAGGCTCGCCCATTTCGGCAGGCCCATATAGGCGCTGACGAAGAAGACGAAGAGCGCGCCGCGGATGCCCTGCCCCGTCGCGACGAAGAAGTCCGATGCCATCACACGCAGGACAAGCGGATTTGTCGCGAACTGTTTGAGCGCCGTAACGGCGGACGCGCGGTTGACCGCAACGGACGCCGGCTTCTCGCGGAAGAAGAACAGCAGGATGAGCACGCTGGGCACGAAAGTCGCGATCGCGAAGGCGCCCATGGCGGCGATCTTCTCGAACGCGCCACGTTCGGAGAACTGGTCCAGGATCGCCGGCAAGAGCAGCGT
>DASZCC010000430.1:0-3499 GCA_035943485.1 Rhizomicrobium sp.
CCAGGTCATGACGGCCGACACTCAGCGAGTCCATCAGGCCACCGACGCACGCCTCGAAGGCAGCCTCACCGGGGCTGACGCGCAGGACGGTCTCGCAGATCTGTCGCACGCGTACTCCCTGATCGGTCGCGTTGACGGGGACACTGGATTGAGCTCCCTCTGGCAGCGCGAGGGTTGCAATCAGAAGGCCCGCCGCCATGTGTGTGAGGTGCGTAAAGTGATCCATGAAAAGTGTCTCCGTCGTTGGTTCTGATGGGGAGACAGAGATGCAGGCCGATTTATTCCCACCCGTTTGGATTTCCGCTCCGGGTGCTGGCGAGGCGGGGCCGCGTCGATATAATCCGGGGATGGGGAATAAAAGGGATGCATGGCGGGTCTTGTCTGACGTAACGCCCGGGAACCCGCTCTGCGACAGGAAGCGTATATGAGTGACCGGCGCCGGAGATTTGAGGCGCAGGCGCTGCCGCATCTCGATGCGGCTTACAATCTTGCGCGATGGCTAGCGCGTCCGCCGCTGGACGCCGATGACATCGTGCAGGATGCGATGCTCCGTGCCTTCCGGGCATTCGATACGGTTCGCGGCGAGGATGTGAAGCCCTGGCTGATGTCGATCGTGCGCAACTGTTTCCTGACCGCGGCCGGCAAGACGAAGGACAAACGCAATGTGTCGATCCCGGAGGACAACGAAATCACCGACAGCGCCCTGATCGCCGGTCAGCCTGACCCCGAACACGCCGTTATGCAGACGCAGCAGAGCCGCCAGCTTGACGAAGTGATCGCAACGCTGCCGCGTGATTTCCGCGAAGTGCTGGTGCTGCGGGAGATGGAAGACATGTCCTATCGCGAGATTGCGCAGATTACGGGCGTGCCGGTCGGCACGGTCATGTCGCGCCTGGCGCGGGCACGCGCGTTGCTGAAGACCAACTGGACCACGTTTGCCGAAGGAGGCTCGCATGTCCTGCAATGAAGCCTTGCGGGTGCAGGCTTATTTCGACGGAGAACTCGACGCGGCCGCCGCGCTGGATGTGGAAAAGCATCTGGAGACGTGCGCCGATTGCGCGCCGCTGCTGAAGGATCTGGAAGTCACGCGGAACGCCATCCGCTCCAGCGCCACCTATCACCGGATGGACGATGATCTGCGTCGCCGGATAACCGGTGCGCTCGATCGCGAGACGGGCACTAAGGCCGCGCCCGAAACGAGTGCTGTCCGGCCTCGGCGCTCGGGATTCCTGATCGGTGCACTGGGCGGTGCAGGCGGCACGGCGCTGGCCGCAGCTTTGGGCTTTATGCTGATCGTGCCGCCCGCGTCAGACCTTGTGGTGGCGGATGTCATGAATGCGCATCTGCGCTCCATGATGTCCGATCACCTTATCGATGTGGTGTCGACCGATCATCACACGGTCAAGCCCTGGTTCGCGGGCCACAGCGATATCTCGCCGCCGGTGGCCGATTTCGGGAAGGAAGGGTTCAAGCTGGTCGGCGGACGTGTCGATTATGTCGACGGTCATCGCTCAGCGGTGGTCGTCTACAAGCATGGCGCGCATGTCATCAACGTCTTCGCCTGGGCGGCGGACGGCACCGGAAAATTGCCGGACGATGTCACGCGCAACGGCTATCACATGGTCTTCTGGAAGGCCGGCGATCTCGACTTCTGCGCCGTGTCGGACACGGGCGTGGACGAACTCGGGCACCTGGTCCGGCTCCTGAAACAGACAGCGGCATAAAACACCGGGAATAAAATTCGAGGTGCCCCGGTCTACCTCTCGAACAAACTCGAGAGGCAGCCATGTCGTCAGATCACCCAGTCAATGAAGCGCGCCGCGGCGCATTGAAATGTCTCGCCTTTGGTGGGGCAGGCACGCTCTTCGTCCTGTCGGGCGGCGTTCTGGCGCCGCTGGACCTGGCGATGGCTGCCATGCACAAGAAAGGTCATACGGCCAGCGGCATCCCCCTGTTCCTGCAGATCAGCGACACGCATATCGGCTTCAGCAAGGAAGCCAATCCGGATGTCGCGGGAACGCTCAAGCAGACGATCGCGCTCGTCAACGCGATGCCGGTGAAGCCGGCGCTGACCATCCACACCGGTGACATCAGCCATCTCTCGAAGCCGGAGGAGTTCGACCTCGCATCGCAGCTGCTGTCCGGCCTGAACATCACGGAGCTGCACACCGTCCCGGGCGAGCATGACGTCACGGACGGCCCCGGCACCGATTATTTCGCGCGCTTCGGACAGGCATCCGGCAATCGCGGCTATTACAGCTTCGATCACAACGGCGTGCACTTCATCGCGCTGGTCAATGTGATGAACTTCAAGCCGAACGGACTTGGCGCGCTTGGTGACGACCAGCTGGCCTGGCTGGAACAGGACCTCAAAGGCCGCTCGTCCAGCACGCCGATCGTGGTCTTCGCGCACATGCCGATGTGGACGATCTACGAGCCATGGGGCTGGGGAACGGCTGACTCGGATCAGGCGATGTCCTATCTGCGCCGCTTCGGTTCGGTCACCGTGCTGAACGGACACATCCACCAGATCGTGCAGAAGGTCGAAGGCAACATCACCTTCCACACAGCGCGCTCCACTGCGTATCCGCAACCTGCCGCCGGCGTCGGCGCAGGGCCTGGCCCGCTGAAAGTGCCGAGCGATCAGCTGCCCCGGATGCTCGGCGTCACCAGCGTCAAGGTGCTCACACATCCGGCGTCCGCGTCACTCACCGACGCAACGCTCGCCTGAACAATCATCGAAGCGCAATCAAGGAAACCAGACATGCTCAAGTTTGCACGTATCGCCCTGTTCGGACTGCTGTTCGCGTCGCCTCTCGTAAGCGCGCAGGCTGCCGATCCCAATACGGTCGTGATGAAGAATTTCGATTTCTCGCCAATGATGCTGACCGTCAAAGCCGGCACGACCGTCACCTGGAAGAATCTCGACGGCGAACCGCACACGGTCGTGAGCCCGGACGGTGCCTTCCGGTCGCATGCCCTCGACCAGAACGACACCTTTTCATTCAAGTTCGATAAGCCGGGCACCTATCGTTACATCTGCTCGATCCATCCGAAGATGATGGCGGCGGTGGTGGTCCAGTAGACGCCGGGTCAGTGGCGTGTTAACTGCCCCGAAATCGCGTGTATCTAAGGGAAGCGGCAGGGCCTATGGTCCGGCCGCTTCATTCTGACAGGAGTTTTCCGATGGGCGCCCGCAACATGAACGGGAAGAAGAAAGACAAACGCCGCCGCCACGCAAAGGCGCGCAAGGCTTCGGCCGCTGCGGCCGCGGTGACATCGGAAGGCCGTTCGCAGCCGCGCCGTCCTGCCGCGCAGCCGGCCAACCGCTAGGCCTGATCCGAGGCTGGAGCCCGGCATCGGGCTCGCCTCGCGTATTTCTCCCCTCCGTCGCCGGACCTAATGCGTCCGCACTATGCCAAGGCCGCCGCGCGAGCGTTATGCTGCGGGCCGGTAGGTGGGGAGAATCCGATGCGACTGATGCTGACAGCGGCCGTGG
>DASZCC010000431.1:0-9229 GCA_035943485.1 Rhizomicrobium sp.
CAGCACGTCGAACGGCGCGCCGAGATTGCGGACGGGAAGCTTGGCACGGTCGCGGATTGTCGAGTGCCGTCCATCGGCGCCGATCACCAGCTTCGCATAGATTTCCTGCGTGCCCGACGGCGTGCGCGCCATCACGCCGACAATACGATCGCCCTTCGCCAGAAGCTCGGTCGCTTCGGCCTCCATCATCAGCCGGAAGTGCGGCAGCGCCTTGGCTTCGTCGGCGAGGAAGTTCAGGAATTCCCATTGCGGCATGAAGGCGATGAACTTGCACGTCGTCGGCAGGCGCGACATGTCGGCGACCGTGAACACGTCGTCGCCGATCTCGGCCGTGACCTGATGGACCTCGTCATGCGGCCGCTTGAGAAAGCGCGCCAGCAGTCCGAGTTCTTCCATCAGCTGGAGCGTGGAGGCGTGGATCGTATCGCCACGGAAGTCGCGCAGGAAATCGCGGTGCTTCTCCAGCACGATCACGTCTATGCCGGCACGCGCAAGGAGATAGCCGCACATCATGCCGGCCGGCCCGCCGCCTGCGATCACGCAACCCGTGCTGAGATTTTCCACCGATCAGGCGCACGTCGTGCGCTGGTTGGTGCACGCACCCTTGGTCCAGCCGGTGCCTTTCTTGACGCGCACCTTGAGGAAGTCGCCGGAGCATCCCAGCAGTGTGACAGGCTGATCGCCGGCCGCGTCCGGATCGATCACGTGGCTCTTGATGTCCGGATCGGTCCAGATCGTAGTGCCGTTTTGCAGGCCGCTGACGCCCAGCACGCTCTTGTGTAAATAGCCCTTACCCTTGAAGACGGACTTCACGCTGTCGCCGATCAGCTTGGCGCCATCGATCTCGTACCAGTCGCCCGACTGGCCGGTGATATGCACCTCGATCCAGTCATCGGCGCCGGTGGGTTGCGCCAGCACCGCGATCGCCTTGCCCGACGGTGCGTCGCGGACATTGGTGCCCTTCGGATCGGTGTCGGTCACGTCGACAATGACGTTGCACGTCGTCTGGGCGCGTGCGGCCGGGACGAGGGCAAGCAGGCTGAGAACCACCAGGGCCGGAAGGCGCATTGAAATCTCCCGCAACACGAAACGACACGCTAAGCTCGTTTCAAACGCTATCACGAGGATATGAAATGCGCGCGAACCGGTTGAGGGAAATCTGGGCAGGCGGCCGCGCCGCGACCAATTGCTGGACGGGCATCCCGTCGGCGCTGGTGGCCGAGACGCTGAGCCATCAGGGCTGGGACAGCATCACGGTCGACATGCAGCATGGCCATCTCGACTGGGGCTCGGCCTATACGATGCTGACCGCCATCTCCACCACGTCCGCCGTGCCGCTGTTTCGTGTCGCATGGAACGCGCCCGGCGATGTGATGCGCGCGCTCGACGGCGGTGCCTATGGCGTCATCTGTCCCAATATCGAGACCGGAGAGGAGTGCGAACGCTTCGTCGGCGCCTGTCTTTATGCACCGAAGGGTTATCGCAGCGTCGGTCCGCGCCGCGCGATGTTCTATGGCGGCAGCGACTATCTGACGGGCGCGAACGACACCATCCTCACCATCGTCCAGGTCGAGACTGCGAAGGGCCTCAAGAATGTCGAGGAGATCGCCGCCGTCCCCGGCCTGGACATGATCTATATCGGGCCGAACGATCTGGGCCTGTCGCTGGGACGTGAGGCGAAATCGGATCAGACCGATCCGGTTGTGGTGGCCGCGATCGACCGCATCCTTGCCGCCGCGAAGGCGCGCGGCGTACGGGCCGGCATCTGGTGCCGCTCTGTGGATTATTCCAAGGCGATGATCGCCAAGGGGTTCGATCTCGTGACGGTCACCTCCGACGGCGACCTGCTGGCAAGCGGTGCGGGTGTGGCCGCGCAGTTCCGCTAGAGCGGGCCTTTACGGACCGGCCATCAATCACTAAGTTCAGAGTCGCAACACTTTAGAAAAGGAGGTGATCCGGTGTCTCATTGTCATTACCTGCGGACGTCGAAGGCCGCGGATCGGATCCTCACTTCTTTTGAGGACATCGCCGCTTAAATGCGACGTGCTGTGGCCGTAAACGGTCCGCAGTAAGACAATGGAAGGGCTGTCGGGCGACCGGCAGCCCTTCTTGTTTTTGGCCTCGCGCGGTCGTGAAGTGCGCAGGTTATGGCCGGTGCTAAACAACCGCTCGCAATAGAAGAAACTTGATCCTCGGGGGAAATCCATGTCACTGCGCAAGCTCGTGTTTGCCGTGCCGTTCCTGGCCGTCGCAGCCTATGCGGCAGCACCACCAGCGGAGGTCCACGGCGTGCAGACATCCGACATGGACAAAAGCGTCCGTCCTGGCGACGACTTCTACGCCTATGCCGATGGCGGCTGGATGAAGCGCGCCGTCATCCCGGCCGACAAGGCGGCGTGGGGTTCGTTCTCCACACTGGCCGAGACCGCCGACAAGAACGTCTCCGATCTCGTGGCCGGCCTCGCCCTGCAGAAGGCGCAGCGCGCACCCGGCTCCAACGAGCAGAAGATCGCCGACTTCTATTCGAGCTACATGGACGAAGCCGGGATCGAGGCGAAAGGTCTCGCACCACTCAAGACCGCGCTCGACGGCATCGCCGCGATCAAGGACAAGGCTGATCTGGCCCGCGCGCTCGGCCGCACGCTGCGCGCCGACGTCGACGCGATGAACAATACGAATTTCTACACCGAGAATCTGTTCGGTCTGTGGGTGGCGCCGGCCTTTGCCGATCCCGATCACTATGTCGCCTACATGATGCAGGGCGGCCTCGGCCTGCCGGACCGCGAGTACTACCTCTCCGACAATCCGAAGATGGCGACGATCCGCACCGCCTATGTCGCGCACATCGCCAAGATGCTGGCGCTGGCCGGTATCGCCGATGCCGGCCCGAAGGCCGACGCGATCATGGCGCTGGAGACGGCGATCGCGAAGGCGCATGTCAATCGCGCTGACAGTGAGGATGTGCTCAAGGCGAACAACCCCTGGTCGCGCGCCGACTTCGCCGCCAAGGCGCCCGGCCTCGACTGGAACGCGTATTTCGACGGCGCGGATCTGTCCAAGGTGCCCGAGATCACGATCTGGCAACCGTCCGGCATCACCGGCATTGCGGCGCTGGTCGGCAGTCAGCCGGTCGATGTCTGGAAGAACTGGCTTGTCTTCCATCTGATCAATCATTTCGCCGGCGTGCTGCCCAAGGCGATCGAGGAACAGCACTTCGCGATGTATGGCGCGACGCTGTCGGGCACGCCGCAACAGGCGCCGCGCTGGAAGCGCGCCGTCGCGGCGACCAATGACTCGCTCGGCTGGGCGGTCGGCCGTCTCTATGTCGCGAAGTATTTCCCGCCGGCCTACAAGGCGACCGCCGAGACGATGGTGAAGAACATCGTCGACGCCTTCGGCCGCCGTATCGACTCGCTGGCGTGGATGACGCCCGAGACCAAGGCGAAAGCGAAAGCCAAGCTCGCGACGCTTTATGTCGGCGTCGGCTATCCCGAGAAGTGGCGCGACTATAACGGCTATGACGTCGTCGCCGGCGATGCGTTCGGCAATGCCGAGCGCGCCGAGTCGTTCGAGTATCACTACTGGATCTCGCGCATCGGTTCGGTGGTTGATCGCAGCGAATGGTGCATGACGCCGCAGACGGTGAATGCGGTGAACCTGCCGATGCAGAACGCGCTCAACTTCCCGGCCGCGATCCTCAATCCGCCGTTCTTCGATGCGAAGGCGGATTCGGCATTCAACTATGGCGCCATGGGTTCGATCATCGGCCACGAGATCAGCCACAGCTTCGACGACCAGGGCCGTCAGTTCGATGCGCGCGGCGGCCTCACCGACTGGTGGACGCCGGCGGATGCGGCGCATTTTGTGGAGAGTGCAGGGCGTCTCGCTGACCAGTATGACGGCTACAAGCCGTTCCCCGATCTTGCAGTGAACGGCAAGCAGACGCTGTCGGAGAACATTGCCGACGTCGCCGGCCTCTCTGTTGCCTACGACGCCTGGGTGGCGTCGCTGCATGGCAAGCCCGCACCGGTGATCGACGGCCTGACCGGTGCACAGCGCTACTTCCTCGCCTATGCCCAGTCGCGCCAGATCGCGATCCGCGATGCCGCATTGCGGCGGCAGGTGATGACCGACGGTCATGCGCCCGGCAACTACCGCGCCGACACCGTGCGCAACGAGGACGCCTGGTACGACGCCTTCGGCATCACGCCGGACCAGGCGCTGTATCTCGCACCCGACAAGCGGGTGCGCATCTGGTAGCCCCGGATTGATCCCGCCCCGAACCGCGCGCTAGCTTTCGGCCCGGGCGCGTTCGGGGGCGGGCATGTCATTCACGGAAACGACGACGCAAGGATGCGGCTCGCGCATCATGGGCTCGTTCGCGGGCTTCCTGATCGGGCCGCTGCTGATAGCGGGTGCCATCTGGCTGCTGGCGTGGAACGAGGGCCGTGCCGTGCAGGCCATTGTCGGCCTCAACGATGCATCCAAGTCCGTCATCGAATCTTCCGGCACGCCGACACCCGCCAATGAAGGCAAGCTCGTCCACGTCGTGGCGCCGACGACGGCGGCAAAGCCGATCACCGACAGCGATCTCGGCCTCAGCTTCGACAACGACGTCGCGGTCAACCGCATCGTCGAGATGTACCAGTGGCGCGAGAAGAAAGAAGAGACGTCGCACGACAATGCCGGCGGCAGCCAGACGACGGTGACGACCTACACCTATGAGCAGGCGTGGTCGCAGGAGCCGATCGACTCCACAGGGTTCAAGCACCCGGCCGGTCACACCAATGTCGCGATGCCGTTCAGGACGCAGCTGTTTCACGCCGTCGATGCGAAGGTTGGCGGTTACACGCTCGACGATGTCACGCTTGGCCTTGTGAAGTTCGCGGTGCCGATCAAGCCGGCTGCGCCGCAAGGCTGGGTGAACCATGCCGACGAACTCTATCGCAGCGCCAATCCGGTGAACCCGGCGATCGGCGACCTGCGCGTGCGCTACATGTCGCTTCCGGCAGGCGCGACTCTGTCGGTGATGGCGGCGCAGTCGCATGACGGCTTCACGCCCTACGTCACGGAAAACGGCTACGGCATCCACTTCGCGCGTCTGGGCAATGTGACGGCCGCCGCGATGATCGCGGACAAGCGCGCTTCCGAGCGGGCGCTCACCTGGGTGCTGCGCGGCCTCGGCGCGGCCATCATGTTCGGCGGGTTCTCACTGCTGCTTGGGCCGCTCTCGGCGATGGCGTCGGTTATCCCGTTCCTGGGCTCGATCGTGCGCGGTGCCGCGGCCGGTCTGGCCTTTGTGCTGACCGTGCCGCTCACACTCGTCACCATCGCGCTGGCGTGGCTCGCCTTCCGGCCGCTGCTCGGCGCCGGCTTGCTGATACTGGCCGCGATCGCGGTGTATCTGCTCTGGCGCTGGCATCATGCGCGCACGGTGAACACCGCGCCCGTTCCGAAGCCGGCCTAGAATTTGTCTACGTCGATAACAGCCTGTGCGAACGCTTCCGGCGCTTCCTGTGGCAGGTTGTGGCCGATGCCGCCGGTAATTTCCCGATGCGCGTATTTGCCGGTGAACTTCTTCGCATAGGTCGAACTGTCGCCATGCGGCGCACCATTGGCGTCACCTTCCATGGTGATCGTCGGCACGGTGATCACGGGTCCGGCGGCGAGTTTCTTTTCGATATCCAGATACTTCGCCTCGCCATCGGCCAGCGCCTGACGCCAGCGGTAATTGTGGATGACGATGGCGACGTGATCCGGATTCTCAAACGCGGCCGCCGAGCGATCGAAGGTCGCGTCGTCGAAATTCCATTTCGGTGACGCGATCTGCCAGATCAGCTTCGAGAAGTCGTGGCGATACTTGTCATAGCCGGCGCGGCCGCGGTCGGTGGCGAAATAGAACTGGTACCACCATTGCAGCTCGGCCTTGGGCGGCAGCGGCGCCTTGCCGGCGTCCTGGCTGCCGATGAGATAGCCGCTCACCGACACCATCGCCTTGCAGCGCTCGGGCCACAGCGCCGCCATGATGTTCGCCGTGCGCGCGCCCCAGTCGAAGCCTGCCACGATCGCGTGTTTGATCTTCAGCGCGTCCATCAGGGCAATCGCATCAATCGCCACGACGGCCTGCTCGCCATTGCGCACGGTCGTCTCGGACAGGAAACGTGTCGTTCCGTAACCGCGCAGATACGGCACGATCACGCGATAGCCCTTCGCCGCAAGGATCGGCGCGACATCGACGAAACTGTGGATGTCATAGGGCCAACCATGGAGCAGGAGAACAACCGGACCATTCGCGGGCTCCGCTTCCGCGTAACCGACACTCAGGTCGCCGGCGGTGACCTTTTTCAGCGGCCCGAACGATGTGTTGCTGGATAGCGCGACGGGCGCGGTATCTCCGGTGGCAGACGAACTCATGGCGAATTCGGCAGCAGCCATGCTCATGGCCGCTAGGCCGAAGAAGTGGCGGCGATCGGGGTCGGCATTCGCTGGCATGTCTGTCTCCTCCGCATTGCGCAAGGAGAGACTACTACCTGTGCTACGGCGAATTGGAGTCAGACGATGGTCTTATGAGCCGATCAGTGATTTGGGCCCTGGGCCTCGTCAGTGTCGTCCTTTGGAACGGGCGCTGGCGGCAGAGGCGGCAGGGGTGCGTAGCCCGGCGGCGGCGTTCCACCGGGCGTGACGTACAGCTTGCGCTCCTTGTAGGCGATGTAGAGATGCAGATGCCGCAACACGTTCATACCCAGCAGCATCGGCGGCTGTTCCTGGTTGTTGTACTTCCGGTCGAGCATGGAGCCGGTGGAAAAGGAATCCGAGTTGGTACTCATAAGGTCCGGGATGATGTCGATCTCCGGATTTGAAACTTCAATTCCGCCGAACGATAGCGACTTGAAGTGGTGTTTCCAGAAGCTGTCACGCTTCTCGTCGAAATCTCCGCCCCTTGGCGTGTCGGCCGAGCCCAGCACGATATCGAAATTTCCCTCGGCCCGCGATCGTTCAAGCGTTGTGCCGCTGGCACCCGTGTCGAGCAAGGCTTTGAAATCATGCCCGTCAAGCGTGACCGTCAGGATGATCTGATCGCCACGCAATTCGAACGGGATAACGACGATCGGGCGCTCCGGCCAATAGACGACTTTGCCGTCGCAATGCTTCTGGCTGAACATCGCGAAAGTATGCGCTCCGAAATCGATCGAGATGTCGAAATTGCGCATGAAGTTGGCGCCCAGCAGGCCAGCCACCCGCGAACCGCCCAGCCCCTCGATATAGGGCGTGGCCAGCATGAACGGAATCTGGTTGAGCTTGACGTCGACAATGTTCAGCGGCGCATAGACGAAAAGGTTCGATTTCCGCCCCGTCACATCGAACAGCTCGACGCCTGAATCGCTGGGCTTAAGACCCAGCTCGCGGACCAGCGACGTCTTTATCATGGTGATTGCGCCGCCCGTATCAATGAGCAACAGCTTTTGCTGTCCGCCGATCTCGACCGGCAGGAACTCGCTGGTCTCCCCGGGCAGTTGCGCCATGGTCGAGGTGCCATAGGTCGTCATATGGCAGTCATCATCCGCGCGCGCGGACGAGCAAAGCAGAACGGCCGCAGCCGCTGCAACGAGCAGACGAGAAATCATTTCAGCCCCAAGGTACCCAGCAGACAGAGTCTAGAACGGGTCCGCTCCGGCTGAAAGCAACCAAGTTGTAGCGGCTGGTGGCCCCGGACCGACTCGAACGGTCACGCCCCTTTCGGAGCTACGGATTTTAAGTCCGGTGCGTCTACCAATTCCGCCACGGGGCCGGCAGGGCAATCAAATACTTAGCCGCCGGGATTTCTGCAAACTTCCGCGCGTCGTCAGACCGGCTGGTCGCAGGCGGTGCCAGACTGTTTCGTAAGCGCCAAGGGCTGCCGGTCGGATTCCGAGTCGACGGTGAACGCGCCGCAGCGTCTGGTGCCGTCGGGCCAGTGTGCGACAAAGCGATAGCCGCCCGAAATGCGCTCGACACCTGCAGGCGCCGGCGTGCTCCACCGATTGCATTGCAGGGGGTCGTCAGCACCGACGCCATAGCGTCCGCAGAGGTCGTAGAGATAAGCCGGAATTAAGGTCAGATCTCCGGACGGACTGAGTGTGACGGTGCGGGTGAAGGACTCTCGTCCGCAATTCTGCCACGCGATGACGGCGGTCCGCCCGGCATGTGTCGTGCGGTATGCCGCGAGCTTTGCAGCAAGCCGCGCAGCGAAAGCATGCGCACGATCATCGGCCTTCTGCGCGTCATAGGCCGTAGCCTGCTCGACAACAGAAAGCTCATCGGCTTCAAATTTGGCGATGTCGGGTTGCCAGACATTCGCGGGGTAGCCGAGCTCGGTCAGATAATGCGACCAGCGCGCTGTCGCCAGGGCGACGTCCGAGAGCGGCATGATCAGCGCATCGTCTGGCGAGGGAGAGGCCGCCGGAATCGCGGTGCGGCCCGAGCTGCAGTCGGCCAGATTGTAGAACGGTTCGCCGGCCTGGACGCCGAACTGCGTAGCCGCGACCTTTTGCGAACGGACAGTGCGGTCCTCGTCCGCCGGCGTCGCGTGGACGTAATCGGACATCAGGCTCTTGATGGTCGCGTAGTTCGTCGCGACGTCGGCCGCCTCGAATTTCGCGCTGAAGGTCGGCGGCGGCCGGTTGATGACGAACATCAGCACGGCAGCAAGCGCCGCCACCGCGATAACGCCTCCGAAAACCAGCAAGGTCCTACCCTGCAACAACTGCCTTGGGTTCACTTTCACGGCCTCCCGGACGCGCCCCTTCCTAACCCGACGATGGATACCCCGCGGTTAACTCCTAGCCCGGCTCGCACCCTTGGCGGTGGGGTGGTATCTTCCGCGTGTCTAGGAGCCTGCGATGAACCACCTGGCGAACAACGTGCACCACTGGGCGGCGATGCTGTCTGTGGCGATCGGCGTGTTTACGGCCATAGCGCTTGCCATGTGGGCGGCCAATCGCACGGATGATCCCGACCAAAATAGCTGAATGGCCTTCTGCCTGTCGCACAACCACCGGTAGAGTATCCGGCAAATACCCAAGCAATTCCAACACTTAAGCAGGAATTTCGTGCTGTTGACAGCGCGACTTCGCTGGCTATAGTCCGCCGCCTTCGCGGACAGGGGTCCGTGACAACAGACGAAAGTAGCCGAGCCGGATGAGCAAGCGCGCAAACGCCAAGTACAAGATCGACCGCCGCATGGGCGAAA
>DASZCC010000432.1:0-3169 GCA_035943485.1 Rhizomicrobium sp.
TCAAGCTTGCCGATCTCGCCGGCATCGCGGCGCTAGCGAAGAAGCGCGGCCTGCTGACTGTGGCCGACAACACATTCGCGAGCCCCTATGTGCAGCGGCCGCTCGAGCACGGCATCGACATCGTCGTCCACTCGACGACCAAGTACCTGAACGGACACTCTGATGTCGTGGGCGGTTGTGCCGTGACCAACAATGCCGACATCGCGCAGCGCCTGAAATTCCTGCAGAACGCAATCGGCGCGATCGCGGGGCCGTTTGACTCGTTCCTCGCCCTGCGTGGTCTGAAGACGCTTGCGCTGCGCATGGAGCGGCACTGCTCGAACGCGCTGAAGATCGCCCGCTGGCTGGAGGCAAGTCCGAAGATCGGACGCGTGATCTATCCCGGCCTCGAGAGCCATCCGCAATATGCGCTGGCCAAAAAGCAGATGGCGGCTTTTGGCGGCGTGATTTCCACCGAGATCAGGGGCGACCTCGCATCGGCAAAGCGCTTTCTCGAACGCACCAGGCTCTTTACGCTCGCTGAAAGCCTCGGTGGCGTCGAGAGCTTGATCGAGCATCCCGCGATAATGACCCACGCCTCCATCCCGGAGGATCAGCGCGCCATGCTCGGCATTTCCGACACGCTTGTGCGACTTTCTGTCGGGGTCGAGGACGCCGATGACCTGATAGCGGACCTGGGCCAAGCGCTGGGCTGACTATGCGTTATTTATGGGGAGAGGCACGGAGCAGCATGGAATTTATATGAGGTCATGGACAAGTATCGCGTCGCAGTCGTTGGACGCTTGTCATGTTTCGCCTCATCCCGCTTCCGTATGATCCTGATCGCTGGACTTGGTTTGCCGCCGGCGACGAGACGCTTGTTCCGAAGAAAATGCGCTCCGAGGCGCAGGACAATTCGCCGGATCGTCTCGCGTGGGAGATCGGACTTGTCCTTGCGGCACCCCTGGCGTTCGCGGCCGTGGTCACGGTCTGGCTAGGCGGCTGAGGCAGGCTATAGTCCTCCTGAAACGGAGGACCTGATGCAGGATTTGCTGCCGATCGCCGAACGCGTCGGCGCCAGACTGAAAGAGCTCAAGCAGAGCGTCGCAATCGCGGAGTCGTCCTCAGGCGGCCTGATCTCTGCCGCGCTTCTCGCGGTGCCGGGCGCATCGGCTTACTTCCTCGGCGGCGGCGTGGTCTACACCGCCAAGGCGCGCGTCATGCTCATGGACATCCACCGCGAGGCGGTTGCCGGGATGCGTTCGGCCAGCGAGCCTTACGCGCAGCTTCTGGCCCGCACCGCGCATGAACGCTTCGATTCCACGTGGGGACTATCGGAGACCGGTGCAGCCGGGCCGACAGGAAACCCCTATGGCGATGCGGCGGGTCACTCCTGCATCGCGATCGCCGGACCAGTATCGCGCGCGATCACGCTGGAGACAGGGCAGAGCGACCGCGTCGCCAACATGCGCGCGTTTGCGAAAGCCGCTCTTGAGTTGTTGTTGAAGGAGTTGGGGTAGGTCCGCTCACCTTTTCCGTCATCGCCGGGCTTGTCCCGGCGACCCATACGCTCCGTGGTGCAGTTGTGCGTATGGGTGGCCGGGACAAGCCCGGCCATGACGAAGGAAAATTTCTAAGTGATTGCCAACCTAGTGCGCGTCGGGCGGCAGTTCGTTCGTCAGCGCAGGCGTCTTGGCAAACGGCACGATCACGAGGGCAAGCACGAACAGCGCGGCCAGCAGCCAGAACGTGTCCTGGAAGGCCTCGGTCAATGCCTGCCGCGTCACGACGCGTGCGATCTGGCCGGATAGCATCAGCTGCGCGTGAGCAGCGTCGGCGCCATAGCCCGAGATCCTCTGAACCGTATGCGCGAGCAGGCTTGTGTTGCCGTCGTTCAGCGACTCGCCCAGCCGTTCGGCATGCAGCGCTCCGAGATTTTGAAGAAGTGTGGATGCGATCGCGATGCCGATCGCGCCGCCGAGATTGCGCATCAGGTTGAACAGGCCGGAGGCATAGCGAAGTTCGGTGGGTGGTACACCATTCAGCGCCATTCCAACGGTCGGCACGATGCAGAGCAGGATCGCGAACCCACGGATGGCCTGAGGCAGGAACAACTGCCAGAAGCCCCATTCCGGTCCGATGTCCGAGAACAGCCAGCACGCCAGCGCAAACAGGCTGAAACCGAACGCGACCACAAGGCGCTGATCGACGACTGTGGTCAACCGCGCTGCGAGTGGTGCGCCGAACGTCATGAAGATACCGGTGATGAACACTGTCGTGCCGATATCGAGGCTGGAGAAGTCGCGCACACGACCGAGGAAGATCGGCGTCAGATAAGTCGCGCCGTAAAGTCCCATGCCGATGACGACATTCAGGGCACACGCCATGACGAAGGTCGGGCGTTTGAACGGCGTGAGCTTCAGGACAGGCATGGTCGAGAAAAACGAGCGCTCGAAGAACACCAGCGCGCCCACGAATGAGAGCCACGCCATTGTCATCACGGTCTGGTCCTCGAGCCACTGGTGGCGCGGGCCTTCCTCCAGCACATATTGCAGACAGCCGAGGAACACGGCGAGAGACGCAGCATGGAGCCAGTCGATGCGCTTCAGCATCTTCAGGTTCGGCTCGTCGACCTTGCCCAGGATCGGCAGTGCGATGGCGATGAATAGCCCCGGCACGACATTGATGAAGAACAGCCAGCGCCAGCTGACGGCATCGGTGATCCAGCCACCGACGGTCGGCCCGAGCGTCGGCGCCAGCGTCGACACCATGCCGAGGATCGCCGGGATCATCGCGCGCTGCTTGCCCTGGAACATCGCGAAGCCGGTCGCGAACACGGTCGGCACCATCGCGCCGCCGACAAAGCCCTGCACGGCGCGGAAGATCGTCATCGACTGGATCGACCACGCGAAGCCGCAGAGCAGGCTGGTGAGCGTGAAGAGTACCGCCGACGCCGTGAACAGCCAGCGGGTCGACAGGGCCTGCGACAGGAATGCGGCCAGCGGGATCATCACGATCTCGGCCATCAGATAGGCGGTCTGCACCCAAGCGATCTCGTCGGGCCCGGCAGACAGGCCGGCCTGGATCGAGTTGAGGGAGGCCGCCACGATCTGGGTGTCCAGCAGGGCCATGAACTGGCCGAACGCCATGATGCCGAAGATCAGCATCTTGCGGCCGTGCGTGTAGCCCG
>DASZCC010000433.1:0-15715 GCA_035943485.1 Rhizomicrobium sp.
TCACCTGCTGGCGGACGGCACACCACTCGATCCCTCGAATGAGCTCGATGCAGCGGTCGCGTCGGCAAGCGCACGCATCGAGCGTCACGCGACCGACAATCCCGCCGTGCATCTGGAAGCAATGCCGTTCTTGCTGGAAACACTGCGTGACGATCTTAACGAGCTGGCAACGCTCGCGGGCAATCTCCCGCGGCCAAGGGGACGGTTCAGCTGGGTCCGGAGCAGTGCGCTAGGGCTTCACACCATAGATCGGCGGTGAGTCCTCTTCTTCCGGATCGATGATGCCGCGGCCGACATGGCTGCGTGACCGGCTGTAGCCAAAATAGACCGCAAGCCCGATCGCACCCCAGACCGGGAGAACAAGGATCGCGATCAGGGGCAGCTTCGCATAGAGCACCACACAGCCGACAATCGCGAGCGGCGCCACCACATATACGATCGGCGTGCGGAAAGGACGGACGCGGTTCGGATCTTTCCGCCGCAGCACCATCACCGAGATTGCCACCATCGCGAAGGCGAAGAGTGTGCCGGAGTTGGAGTAGTCCGCGAGCTTGCCGACGGGAATGAATGCCGCCGCCAGGATCACCACAACACCCGTGAACGCCGTCACGACATGCGGCGTGCGGAAGCGCGGATGGACGGACGCCAGCTTGGCCGGCAGCAGACCGTCGCGCGCCATCACGAAGAACACGCGCGTCTGGCCATACATCATCATCAGCACCACCGACGGCAGCGCGAGGAAGGCCGCGAGACCAAGCAGATTGCCGATCCGCAGATAACCGACCGTGCGCAGCACATGGGCGAGCGCCTCATGGCTGCAGACCAGCGGCTGTGTTGCACCATGCGCAACGAGCTGGGCGCAGCGCGCGGCGAGTTCGGGCGAGCCGGGCTCGAGGATCTCGCCCATTGCGCCGTTGACCGGCTGTGCACCGATCGCGCCGATCGCGCCGGCGGAAACGAGCAAATAGAAGACCGTGCAGATCAGCAGGCTCCCGATCAGCCCGATCGGTACGTTGCGTTGTGGATTGCG
Source organism: Rhizomicrobium sp. (assembly GCA_035943485.1). Classification (GTDB taxonomy): domain Bacteria; phylum Pseudomonadota; class Alphaproteobacteria; order Micropepsales; family Micropepsaceae; genus Rhizomicrobium. Next base: position 1,031 of record DASZCC010000433.1, read on the forward strand.
CGTTTCCTCTGCGGCAGTCGAAACCGCGTCGAAACCGACATAGGCGAAGAAGATCGACGATGCGGCACCCACCACGCCGACGGTCCCCCAGCCGTTCGGAATGAACGGATGGAAATAGGCCTCCTTGGCCAGCGGCAGGGTCAGCGCGATGAAGATCGTCAGCGCCGCCACCTTGATCGCCACCAGCACGGCGTTGAACCGCGCGCTCTCGGTCGTGCCGATGATCAGCAGGCCGGTCACGAAGGCCGAGACGACGATTGCCGGAATGTTAATCAGCCCGCCCTGGAACGGCCCAACAGCCAGGTATTGCGGAATGTCTATCCCCAGCGCCGAGTGCATGAGCCCAACGAAATAGCCCGACCAGCCGACCGCGACGGCGCTTGCGCCGACGGCATATTCGAGAATCAGCGCCCAGCCGACCATCCAGGCGAACATCTCGCCAACGACAGCATAGGTATAGGTGTAGGCGGAGCCTGCGACCGGCACCATCGACGCCAGCTCGGCATAGCAGAGCGCTGCGACCGCACAGACGAAGCCAGCGATCACGAAGGAGATCATCATGCCCGGCCCGGCTTTCTGCGCCGCTTCAGCCGTGAGCACGAAGATACCGGTGCCGATCACCGCGCCGATCCCCAGCATGGTGAGCTGGAACGGGCCAAGCGAACGGTGCAGCGATTTCTTCTCCGCCGTCGCCAGAATTGCCTCAAGCGACTTGGTACGGTCCAAAAGCATCCATATTCCCCTGAGCAAGCGGCACGAGCCTAACCGCTATTGTGCGTAGCGCAAACCGAACCTGCGGCTTTGCGCACATCAAGGTGACGTACACGGTAGATCAGGTTAGAAACCGCCATGCCCTATCGCTCGCTCCGCGACTTCATCGCCAAGCTCGAATCCGCCGGTGAACTCGTGCGCGTAAAGGAGCCGGTATCGACCGCTCTGGAGATGACCGAGATCCAGACGCGCCTCATCGCCGAAGGCGGCCCAGCCGTGATCTTCGAGAGGCCGGTGCGGGCCGACGGAACGCCCGCGGAGTTTCCGGTGCTCGTCAACCTGTTCGGAACCGTAAAGCGCGTCGCGATGGGCGTCACGATGGATGGCAAGGAACGCGTAGACGCCAAAGCGCTGCGCGAGGTCGGCGAAGTCATGGCGACGCTGCGTCAGCCGCAGCCGCCGCGCAGCTTCGGCGAGGCGTTCGATCTTCTGCCGCTGGCCAAGACGCTGCTCGCGATGAAACCAAAGAGCGTGTCGCGCGCGCCATGCCAGGAAGTCGTGTGGCGTGGCGATCAGATCGATCTGGGGCGCCTTCCGGTGCAGACCTGCTGGCCCGGTGAGCCGGCACCACTTATCACCTGGCCGCTCGTCGTCACGAAGGGGCCGGGCGAGGCGCGCGAAGACAATTTCAATCTCGGCATCTATCGCATGCAGGTGCTGAACAAGAACCAGACCATCATGCGCTGGCTGAAGCATCGCGGTGGCGCGCAACACCACGCGCGCTGGGCCAAGGCCAGTGCGAAGCCCCTGCCCGCCGCGGCGGTGATCGGCGCCGATCCGGGCACCATCCTTGCCGCTGTGACGCCTGTGCCGGAGACGCTGTCGGAGTACCAGTTCGCCGGTCTGGTGCGCGGCAGCCGCGTCGAGTTGGTCGATTGCGTGAGCCAGCCGTTGAAGGTGCCAGCCGAAGCCGAGATCGTGATCGAAGGCGAGGTCTCGCTGACCGATTACCGTGATGAAGGTCCGTATGGCGATCACACGGGGTATTACAATTCGGTCGAGCAATTCCCTGTGTTCACGGTGACGGCGATCACGATGCGCCGCGATCCTATCTATCTATCGACCTACACCGGCCGGCCGCCGGACGAGCCTTCAGTGTTGGGCGAAGCGCTGAACGAAGTGTTCGTGCCGCTGCTGCGCCAGCAGTTTCCCGAGATCATCGACTTCTGGCTGCCACCCGAAGGCTGCTCCTACCGCATCGCCGTCGTGTCGATGAAGAAGGCTTATCCCGGTCATGCCAAGCGCGTGATGCTCGCGGTCTGGTCGTATCTGCGTCAGTTCATGTACACCAAGTGGGTGATCGTCGTGGACGACGACATCGACGCGCGCGACTGGAAGGATGTGATGTGGGCGATCTCCACCCGCATGGACCCGGCACGCGACATCACGGTGATCGAGGGCACGCCGATCGACTATCTCGACTTCGCCTCCCCTGAGAGCGGCCTTGGCTCCAAGATCGGCCTCGATGCCACCAACAAACTGCCCCCGGAGACCCATCGCGAATGGGGCCGCAAGATTGCGATGGACCAGGACGTGGTCGACATAGTCACGCGCAAATGGCCCAGTCTTGGTCTTCCGGGCAGCGGCAAACCGATTTGGAAATAGCCGGGAACCCGCGCTAGCCTCTCCGCGCTGACGGGGGGGATCGATATGAAGCGGGCGCTTTGCGCGGCCATTGCGGTTGCGTCGGGATTTCTCTGCGCGGCGGCCGACGCGCAGACTTGCGGACTGGTGAAAGCCGCCGGCTACGACATGGTTATCACCAGGGTCGGCCATATCGCGATCAATTTCCAGATCGGCGATGAGACAAAGCTCATGGTGATCGACACCGGTGGCGTCATCAGCTTTCTGGACAGTGCCGTCGTCGACGAGATGAAGCTGACCAAGCGCGAAGGCGGACTGATCCTTTACGATGCCTACGGGCGCAAGTTGAACGAACTCGCGATCGCACCCTCGGTCACGATGGGTCCGCTCAAGATCACCGACGTCGAGTTCATTGTCTCGCCGCACTCCTACGATCCCGACGCGGTTGGTATGCTGGGACCAAACGTTCTTCGACCCTTCGACATCGAGCTGGATTTCGCCAACAAGAAGGTCAACTTCTTCACGCAGGACCATTGCCCGGGCAAGGTCGTCTACTGGACCACATCAGGCTTCGGCCGCATTCCATTCAGCTATGATGTCGGTCGGCACATTGCGTTGACGGCGCAACTGGACGGCAAGGACATTAATGCGATGATCGACACGGGCGCGCCGTACAGCGCCATATCCGCTGCCGCCGCGCACCAGATGTACGACCTGACACGAGACGCGCCAGGCGTCGACAAGAGTGAAGGCACTGACAGCAATGGCGAACACTGGACGGCCTATTCACACCGCTTCGCCGTACTGACCCTTGGCGCGGTCTCAATCACCAATCCAGAGATAGGGATACTTCCGGACGGCGCTGCCCGAGCCGCCCAAAGCGTCGACGACAACGCGGGCCACGAGCCGACGCTGCACTTGACGCCCCTGATCCTGGGTTTAGCCGAGTTGCGACACCTTCATATGTACATTTCGTACAAGGAAAAAGTGATCTACGTGACCCCGGCTGACGCGCATTGATTGGCCGGGCGCCTGCCCCTAAAACGGGCCGATGGCAAAGACACCCGACCCCCAAATCCTTGAAGACCTGATCAAAAGCGCGAAAGCGCATGGCGCCGACGCAGCGGACGCTCTCTATGTGGAGAGCGTTTCAGCCAGCGTCAGCTACCGCCTCGGCAAACTCGAGGACATCGAGCGCGCCGAAGGTCGTGACCTTGGCCTGCGTGTGTTCGTCGGCCAGAAAGTCGCCTTCGTGTCGTCGAGCGACCTCTCAGCCGACGCACTGAAGAAGCTGCCTGAACGTGCGGTGGCGATGGCGAAGCTCGCGCCGGAAGACAAGTTCGCGTGCCTCGCACCGCGCGACCGCCTTGCGAAAGTGTTTCCAGCGCTTGATCTCGAGGACGCCAACGAACCGTCACCCGACACGCTCGTAGAATGGGCGCGTTCGGTTGAAGGCGCGGCGATGGAGGTCAAAGGCGTCACGAATTCCGAAGGCGGTGGCGCGAGTTTCGGGCGCACTGCGATCGCGCTCGCGACGAGCGAAGGCTTCTTGGGCACAAATGCCGGCACCAATTCCGGCATCGGTGTCTCGGTCGTCGCCGGTGAAGGCGCCGGCATGGAGCGTGACTACGACCAGACCAGCGCGCGCCATGCCAGCGACCTCGAGACCCCGGAGACCGTCGGCCGCAACGCGGGCGAGCGCGCCGTAAAGCGCCTGAACCCGCGCAAGGTGAAGTCCCAGGCCGTTCCGATCATCTACGATCCGCGCGTCTCGGCCGGCATCGTCGGTCACTTCGCCGGCGCGATCTCGGGGAACTCGATCGCGCGCGGCGTGAGCTTCCTGAAGGAGATGATGGGCAAGGCGATCTTCGCGCCCGCCATCACCATCACAGACGATCCGCATCGCATCCGCGGCCTGCGCTCCAAGCCGTTTGACGGCGAAGGTGTCGCCAACAAGCGCATGAACCTGATCGAAGACGGCGTGCTGCAGACCTGGCTGCTCGATTGCGGTAGCGCCAAGCAGCTCGGCCTGCAGACGACGGGGCATGCGGCGCGTGGCACCGGCGGACCGCCCGCGCCCTCGCCCACCAATCTCTACATGGAGGCAGGCACGCTGACGCCGGAAGCCCTGATGTCGGACATCAAGGAAGGCTTCTACGTCACCGAACTCATTGGCATGGGCGTCAACGGCGTGACAGGTGACTACAGCCGCGGCGCGGCAGGCTATTGGATCGAGAACGGCAAGATCACCTATCCGGTGTCTGAGATCACCATCGCCAGCAACCTCAAGGACATGTTCCTGAACCTGACCCCGGCGAATGATCTGGTGTTCCGCTATGGCACGAACGCACCATCGCTGCGGATTGAGGGTATGACCGTTGCCGGCGCCTGACGCGCTCGCCCGCGACCTCGCGCTGCTGGAAGACAGTGTGCGCGAGGCGGGCAAGATCGCGCGCGGCTTCTATGGCGGCGAATACAAGCGCTGGGACAAGAGCAAGGGCAATCCCGTCACCGAGGCGGACATCGCCGTCGACCGCTTCCTCTGCGAACGGTTGTGCGCCGAGCGTCCCGACTATGGCTGGCTGTCCGAAGAGAAAGAGGACGACAAGGCGCGCCTGTCCGACACGAATGTGTTTGTCGTCGATCCGATCGACGGAACGATCGCCTTCATGAAGAACCGTCCGCACTTCACGATCTGTGCGGGCATCGTGCGCGATGGCATTCCGGTGGCAGGCGCTGTCTACAACCCGATCACGGAGGAGAGTTTCACGGCTTCTCTCGGGCAAGGTGCCTATTTGAACGGCAGTCCGATCCATGTGAGCGCACGCGCGGAAGTCGAAGGCTGCCGGATGCTCGGCGACCGCGATATGTTCGCCCACAAGGCCTGGAACGATCTCCCCAATATCCCGTGGCCTCCGATGCACATCGAGAGCCGCAACTCGATCGCCTATCGCATGGCGCTGGTCGCTTCGGGCGAGTGGGACGCGATGCTCGCGCTATCGAGCAAGCGCGACTGGGATCTGGCGGCCGCCCATATCATCGTGACCGAGGCGGGCGGCATCGTGACCACTCACACCGGCGCGGCGTTGCATTACAATCGCGAGAATACGCTAAAACCGTCCGTGGTCGCGGCGGGTCCGATTCTCCAGGCGAAACTCCTGGCGCGCGTCAGTCACCTGGACCTGCCGAGAAGGTAGAGGGCAACATGGCAGAGCATGCGCCGCATCAACTTCTGCATCTGGTCTTCGGCGGCGAGCTGACGTCGACCGAGGCCAAGGAATTCAAGGATCTGTCGAAGCTCGACATCGTGGGCATGTACCCGAACTATGCCGAGGCGCTCAAAGCCTGGCGCGGCAAGGCGCAGGCCACGGTGGACAACGCGCAGATGCGCTATTTCGTGGTGCATATCCACCGGTTGATGGAGCCGGATGACCACGAACACGAGTAAGCGCGTGGATCGCCCGCCCTCGCCGCGGCCCGGCGGGCCGTGCTATTCCGCATGACAATGACAACCGGTCTTCAATCCCCGCTTGTGGTCGAAAAGGCCAACAGCCCCTTGGCGCTGCCTGCGCCGGCGGTTCAGGCCGGGACGTTCGCGACGATCGGCCGTCTCTTCCGCGACTATGTGCGGCCACAGTGGAAGATCTTCGCCGCGGCGCTCGTCTGCATGACGATCACCTCGGCGGCGAGCGGCGGCATTCCACTGATCATCAAATATGCGATCGACAACCTGTTCAACGCGCACCGGCCGGAGATGCTGTTCATTGTCCCGGCAATCGTCGTCGTCCTGATGCTGGTGCGCGCTGCCAGCGGCTATGGCGCGCAGACCCTGATCGAAACGGTCAGCGAGCGGTCGATCAATGCCGCCCAGCACGACATGTTTAAGAACCTGATCCACCGCGATCTCGCCTCGCTCAACGCCGTGCATTCCAGCCAGTTCATCTCGACCATGCTGTACGACGCGACACAGATGCGCGATGCGATCACGCGCGGCGTCTCGGCGTTCGGCATGGAGACTACCCAGCTGATCGCTTATGCCGCGGTGATGGTCTATTTCGACTGGCCGCTGACCCTGATCGCGCTTGTCGTGCTGCCGCCGGTGGCGTGGGCGATGGAGCGGATTGGCAGTTCGCTCCGGCGCGCCGCGACACGCAGCATGCAGCAGACCGGCGATCTCGCCACGTCCTTGTCCGAGGCGCTGGACGGCCGCCGGATCGTGAAGGCGTACGGACTGGAGTCGCATGTCGTTGAGCGCGCCGACGCAAGTCTCGCGGTTCGCCTGAACACCATGCTCAAGGTCGTGCGCCGCCGCGCAGCGGCCATACCGACGACTGACCTGTTCGCCGCCATCGTGATTGCGGCCACCGTCGGGTTCGCGGGCTACCAGGCGCAGCATCATCAGATCCAGCTGAGCGACTTCGTCGGCTTCCTGGCGGCGATGCTGCTGGCGCTACAGCCGGTACGCAATCTGAGTCAGCTTTGGCCAATCGTTTCGAGCGGCACGGCGGCTGCCACGCGCGTCTTCGCGGTCATCGATGCCAAGCCCGAAATCGTCGATGCAACGAATGCGACAACGCTGACGGTGACACCGGCACCGCAGGGCGGCGCGGTTCGTTTCAACAATGTAAGCTTCACCTATCACACCAATGCCGGCCCTGCTCTCGACGGCGTGACGCTCGACATTGCGCCGGGCAAGAAGGTCGCCCTTGTTGGCCCGTCAGGCGGCGGCAAGAGCACGGTGTTCAATGTGCTCCTGCGTTTCTACAAGATCGATCAGGGCAGCATCGAGATCGACGGCCAGAACATCGGCAGCGTCACGATGGAGTCGCTTCGCCGCAACATCGCGCTGGTAACCCAGGAAGCCATCCTGTTCGACGAGAGCGTCGCGGCCAACATCGCGCTCGGCAAACCCGGCGCCACGCGGGCCGAGATCGAGACTGCCGCGCGCAATGCGGCAGCCGACGACTTTATCCGCGCCCTGCCCGAAGGATACGACACGCGCGTCGGCGAAGGAGGGCTCAAGCTGTCGGGCGGCCAGCGCCAGCGCGTCGCCATCGCCCGCGCCATGCTGCGCGACGCGCCAATCCTGCTTCTTGACGAAGCGACGTCGGCGCTGGACACCGAGAGCGAGCGCCTCGTGCAGGACGCACTGACCCGCCTGATGAAAGACCGCACCACCATCGTCATCGCGCACCGCCTGTCGACCGTCCTCGACGCCAATCGCATCTATGTGATGGACAAAGGGCGCATCGCCGAAGCCGGCACCCATGCCGAGCTGCTGGCCAAAGGCGGTCTCTACGCGCGGCTCTATCAACACGACTTCGCCGACGTCGCGGAGAGCGCCTGACCATGGCGCGCACCCCGCTTGGCATCCTTGCCTATCGCGCGACGATGTCGGCATTGGCGCCCGCCGCGCCTTTGATCCTTCGTCGCCGCGGCGAGCGCGGCAAGGAAGACCGTGACCGCTCGGCCGAACGTCTGGGTTATGCCTCCACCCCGCGGCCAAAGGGAAAGCTCGCCTGGGTTCATGGCGCCAGCAATGGCGAGTGTCTCGCGGCGTTGCCGCTTGTTGAAAAACTCACCTCGATTGGTGTGAGCGTGCTGATGACCAGCGGCACCGTCACATCGGCCGAGATGATGATCCCGCGTCTACCGCAAGGCGCCGTGCACCAGTTCGTTCCGATCGACACGCCCGGCGCGACGAAGCGGTTTCTCGAACACTGGCGGCCTGACGCAGCGCTGTTCGTCGACTCCGACTTGTGGCCCAACCTCATTCTCGGCGCCAAGGCGAGTGGCGCACGTCTGGCGCTGGTCAATGCGCGCATGTCACAGCGATCGTTCGAAAGCTGGCGCTGGGCGCGCAAGACGGTCGGCAGCGTGTTATCATCCTTCGATGTGTGCCTCGCGCAGGACGAAGCCATCGCGGCCCGCTTCAGAAACCTCGGTGCCCGCGACGTGCGTGTGGTCGGGAGCCTGAAGGAGGATGCGCCGCCCCTGCCCTTCGATGCGACCCGCCTGTCCGCGCTCAAGTCCGCAATCGGTTCACGGCCTGTCCTGCTCGCAGCACAGACCCATCCCGGCGAGGATGAGACGATCCTTCCCGCTCACGACATCCTCCGGCGCACCTATCGCGACCTGCTGACAATCCTCGTCCCACGCCATCCGGCGCGCGGCGCCGACATCGCGATGCTGTGCGACAAGCGACCCTCAGCCCGACGCGCGAACGGCGACACGCTCATGCCCGACACGGCTGTCTACATCGCCGACACGATGGGCGAGCTTGGGCTGTTCTATCGTCTTGTGCCGTTCTGCTTCGTCGGGGGTACGCTGGTGCCGGCCGGCGGCCACAATCCGCTGGAGCCGGCGCGCTTGCACTGCGCGGTGATGGCCGGCCCGCACGTGGCGAACTCACAGACCGCATTCGACGCTGTGCTAGCGGCACAGGGGACCGGCCTCGTGAAGACAAGCACCGACATCGCCGATTTTGCCGCCGCGCTGTTCACAGATCCCGCGAAAGCGACGAGCCTTGGTGATGCGGCCGCGAGAGGTGCGGCGTCATTGGGCGGCGCCGTCGCCAAGACGGTGGCCGTCGCCCAGGAGCTGTTGGGCCTTCATGCGCCCGCCTGAATTCTGGACGCGCAGCGACGGCGTCGCGCGACTGGTCAGGGCGTTGTTGGCGCCGATCGGATGGCTCTACGGCGCAAGCGTCCAATGGAAGGCGCGTCAGGCACATCCCTATCAGTTCAGCGGCGTCGTCATCTGCGTCGGCAACCTCACAGCAGGCGGCACAGGCAAGACACCAGTCGCCATGACGATCGCCCGGCTGGCGCTCGCGCGCGGCCTCAAGACCGCATTCCTGACGCGGGGCTATGGCGGCAAGGTGAAGGGACCTGCCTTTGTCATGGCGGAGGACCGGGCCCAGCATGTCGGCGACGAACCTCTCCTGCTCGCGTCTGTTGCGCCAGTGATCGTCGCGCGCGACCGTGGCGAAGGCGCAAAGCTTGCGGAAGAGAACGGCTTCGACGTTCTGGTGATGGACGACGGCCATCAGAACTTCTCGCTGCACAAGAACCTGTCGCTGGTCGTCGTCGATGCCGAAACCGGCTTCGGCAATGGCCTGACACTTCCGGCGGGACCGCTGCGCGAGCCGGTGTCGCAAGGTCTTTCCCGCGCCGACGCCGTCATCATCGTAGGCGACGGCACGCCGGATGCGCTCACGCTCACGGACAAACCGATCGTCCGCACGCAGCTGGAAACTGATGGCCGCGAGGTTCACGGCCGCTCCGTCGTCGCATTCGCAGGAATCGGCAGACCCGAGAAGTTCTTCGATTCGCTGACCAGCGCCGGCGCCAGAATTGTCGAGGCGCGCCCCTATGCCGATCACTATGTCTATTCGCAATCCGATATCGCGCGGCTCAAGGCCAGGGCGCGGGCCGAAAACGCGCTTCTGGTGACAACTGAAAAGGACTATGTGCGGCTGACGCCCGCTGAACGCGAGGGAATCGTTGCCCTTCCTGTTGTCGCGACATTTGGCGAAGATTCCGGCATGGCGCGTTTGCTTGACAGCGCGCTCCGGCGTGGGGTACCGCCGCAGGCAACATGAACGACAACGCGATGCCGTTTGCGAGCAAGCTGCGCTATGGCGCAGAAGCCGGCGGCTTTTTCCTGATGATGGCGATATTTCGCGCGCTGGGTCTGGACGCAGGCTCGGCGTTTGGCGGCTTCCTCGGGCGCGTCGTCTATTCACGCCTTTCGCCCGCACGAATTGCGCGCAACAATCTCAAAGCCGCGTTCCCGCATAAGGCGGAGTCCGAGATCGACGCGATCGTTCTTGCCATGAGCGAGAACCTCGGCCGCACGATCGGTGAGTATCCCAACCTCGACAAGATCCGCATCTCCGGTGACGACGCGCGGATCAAGGTGATCGACTCGGAATTTCCCGCCGCGGCCGTGGCGAGCGGCAAGCCACTGATCTTCTTCTCCGGCCATCTCGCCAATTGGGAGATGATGGCTATCGGCTCCTATCAGGCCGGCTTCGAAGGCGGCACAGTCTATCGTCCGCCGAACAATCCTTATGTCGATCGCTGGATCGTCGCCCAGCGCAGCAAGTGCGGCTCGCGCGAGCAGATCGCCAAGGGCTCCGGCGTGAAGCGCATGTTCACCTTCCTGCGCCGCGGCCTGCCGGTCTACATGCTGGTCGACCAGAAGACGAATGAAGGTCTCGCCGTGCCGTTCTTCGGCCGCTTCGCGATGACGACGCCGGCACCGGCCGCACTCGCGTTGAAGTTGAACGCAACACTCCTGCCGATCTCGCTTCGCCGCACCAAGGGCGCGCGGTTCGAGATGTCGTATCACGCGCCCGTCCAGTTCACGCCGTCCGGCGATCACGATCGCGATGTGCTGGCTTTGACGACGCAGATCAACGACGTGCTGGAGCAGATGATCCGGGCCGAGCCGTCGCAATGGCTGTGGGTGCATCGCCGCTGGCCGACGCCCAAGGACGTCGCCACGCCGCGCGTCGCTCAGGCTCTCGGGGGCGCCGGCGTGCGCGTCGAGCGCGAAGGGTCGAGCTTTACCTGAAACCAGTTCATCGCCCAGTGCAGATGCGGTCCCGTCGCGCGACCGCTCTTGCCAATATGGCCGATGACGGCGCCGCGCTTCACGACATCGCCCGGCGCGACCAGCCGCTTGCTCTGATGCAGATAGAGCGTGAACACGCCATGCCCGTGATCGAGCAGCGTAAAGCCGCCTTCCAGGTAGTAATCGTCCGAGATCAGCACGACGGCGTCGTTGGGCGCGTGGATGGGTGTGCCCTCGACATTCGCCATATCGACGCCGAAATGCGGCGCCATCGGCGTGCCGTTGTCGATACGCTGGCTGCCGAACACGCCGCTCATGATGCCGGGCGCCGGCCAGTCGAACGGATCGGCAAACCAGATGTGCTCGCTGTCCGTCTTGCGCGCTTCGGCCAAACGGATGTGTTCCTGCTTGATACGGTCCAGAACTTCTGGCGGCGGGTTGACTGTGTTCGGCGGCAGCCCGTTGACCTTCTGGACATCGTACTGGCGGATCACGGGCGTGAGGACCTGCGTCTCCGTCGTGCCATCGGCGTGATCCGCTTTCACCAACGCCGGCGTTGTGCGGTTCCAGTCGATACCGCACGCGAACAGGCCCTCAGGCGAAACGCGCACAGGCGTGCCGTCGAAACTGACCTTGCTGCCCGGAGCGGTGCGGCCGATGACGAGCGAGCCCTGCTCCATCGTGCCGCTAAGTGAGATGCCCGATGTCGCCGCGCGTGCGACAAGCGGCATCAGCGAGGATGCGACGCCGGTCGCCATCAACACGCGGCGGGAAATCACGAAGGTGTCTTCCCGATCTCCTGGGCGCGCCGCAGCGCGATCGCGGGGCTGGCATACGGCTCCTGGAGATCGACGCTCCAGTAGCGCAGCGCTTCGACCGGAATATGCGTGCCGGTAACGGCACAGGTCACGAACGAGCCGGCTTTTACGACGCGGAATTCGCCGTCGAGATATTCCAGCACGGCCTCGCCTTCGGGCCTCAGATCGCGATCCATCTTGTTCATGCGGCCATCCTAGCCAATGCAGATTTCAAAACAAACTTCCCTGACCGGCGCGCGGCTTGGTCGCACGCGGTTTGGGCTTGGGCGCTTCCTCACCCTCCGCCGCGGCGCCGCGCTCGCCATCCGCAAACGTCAGGTTCAGCCGCTCGCCGCCGGCAATCTGCTTCGCCCGCCGCCGGATCGAACCGTCCTCGCCGCGCACAAGTGCGTAACCTCGGTCAAGAACCGACTTGTAGGAGACGCTTTCAAGGACACGCAGCAAGCCGGCGAGCTCGTTGTGCTTCTTTGTCAGCTTCGTCTCAAAGGCGTGCTTCATCCGCCGTCCCAGAACCTGCGTCCGCTCGCCGCACACCGTGATGTGGCGATTGATCGGCCGCGGCCGGAGCAACGCAGCCGTCTCGGTGAACATGCGCCGATGCTCCTGCACATTGCGGCGGAGCGCATGGCCAAGCTTGTCGGACGCCACGTCCAGCCTCTGGCGCGGCTGCGCGAACAGCTGGTCCGATCGCGGCAGGACACGCGCGAGCTGGGTCAGGTGCCTACGCCGGTCCGTCATGCCCTTGGTGAAACAGCGGAGCAGACGCCGTTCGAAATCGAGTGACTGGCCGAGAAGGTCGGCACGTACCGGCACAGCCATCTCCGCGGCAGCCGTCGGCGTTGGCGCACGGATGTCGGCGGCAAAGTCGATCAGCGTTGTATCGGTCTCGTGACCGACGGCAGAGATCAGCGGGATTGAACTCTCCGCCGCCGCGCGCACAACGATCTCCTCATTGAACGCCATCAGGTCTTCAAGCGAGCCGCCGCCACGTCCAACGATGAGCACATCCGGTCGAGGAATGCGTCCGCCGGGCTCGAGCGCGTTAAAGCCACGTATCGCGGCTGCAACCTCTGCGGCGGCGCGCTCGCCCTGCACTGCAACCGCCCAGAGCAAAACACGTCGCGGAAAGCGGGCGTCCAGCCGGTGCATGATGTCGCGCAGCACCGCTCCGGTCGGCGATGTGACCACGCCAATTACCGTCGGCAGGAAGGGCAGCTTCTTCTTGCGGTCGGCGGCGAACAGGCCTTCGGCGGCGAGCTTCTTCTTCCGCTCCTCCAGCATCGCCATCAGCGCGCCGGCGCCGGCGAGCTCGATCTGCTCGACGATAATCTGGTAGCGCGAGGAGCCCGGATAGGTCGTGATCCGCCCGGTGCAGACGACCTCCAGCCCCTGTTCGGGCCGCAGTTTCATCAGGCGGGCGGATTGCTTCCAGACGATGGCGTTGATGACGGCCTTGTCGTCCTTCAGGTCGAAATAGATGTGGCCGGACGCAGCCATGGTGAGCTTGCTGATCTCGCCGCGCACCCGCACGAAAGGAAAAGCGTCCTCGACGGTGCGCTTGAGCGCATTGGCGATTTCGCTGACGGAATATTCCGGCAGGTTGATCAGGGGCTTTGTGGCGGCATCAGACATGATTCACAGATGATACAACACGGATCGGTTTTCATCCCCCGTCCCGGCAGGCTAAAGGAACCTCATGAAAGTCCTTCTCGTCGGTTCCGGCGGCCGGGAGCATGCGCTGGCCTGGGCGATTTCCGCCAGTCCGCTCCTGACCAAACTCTACTGCGCCCCCGGCAATGGCGGCATGGAGGAGCTGGCGGAGTGCGCTCCGATCCCGGTGATGGACTTCGATCGCCTGGTCGCCTTCGCGCGCGAGAAAGCCATCGACTTCGTGGTCATCGGCCCTGACGCCGCCTATGTGGGCGGTCTGTGGGACGCGTTCGAAGCTGCCGGCATCCGCGCCACCGGGCCCAGCAAGGCTGCCGCAGTGCTCGAAGGCTCCAAGGGTTTTGTAAAAGACCTCTGCCTCGAAGCGGGAATTCCGACTGCCGCCTATAAGCGGTTCAGCAATCCGGTGGCGGCGAAGGCATTTGCGGACGCGCTCGGCCTGCCGGTGGTCGTCAAGGCGGACGGTCTGGCTGCGGGCAAGGGCGTGATCATCGGCGACACGCGGGCCGACACCCACAAGGCCATCGACTTCATGTTCGAGGGCGGTTTTGGCGACAGCGGACACAGCGTCGTCGTCGAGGAATTCATGGAGGGCGAGGAGGCGAGCTTCTTTGCGATGTCCGACGGGCAGACCGTCATTCCTCTTGTCGGCGCACAGGATCACAAGCGCGTCTTCGACGGCGACAAAGGCCCGAATACGGGCGGCATGGGCGCGTACTCCCCTACTCGCGTACTGCCACCGTCGATGGAACAGGTCGCGATGGACCGCTTCATCAAGCCGACCGTGGCTGCGATGCGCGCCAAGGGCATCGTCTATAGCGGCGTGATGTATCTCGGCCTGATGATCACCAAGGATGGTCCGAAGCTCGTCGAGTACAATTGCCGCTTCGGCGATCCGGAAACGCAAGTGATGATGCCACGCCTGAAGAGCGATCTTCTGACAGCGCTCGTCGCGGCGCGCGACGGCATGCTGAAGGAGATCGACCTGCGCTGGAGCGACGATGTCGCGCTGACCGTCGCGATGGCGTCGAAGGGATATCCAGGCACCTATGAAAAGGGACATGTCATAACAGGCCTTGAAGAAGCCGCGAGCCTGCCCGGCGTGCAGATTTTCCACGCGGGCACCGAGCGCCGCGACGGCCGCGTGCTCGCGACTGGCGGACGGGTGCTGAACGTGACGGGCATCGGGCGCACTGTCGCGGAAGCACAGGCACGCGCCTATGCGGCAGTAGACAAGATTCATTGGGAAGGAGCGTTTTGCCGC